>NZ_JAIUIB010000010.1:0-266033 GCF_020165375.1 Mesorhizobium sp. BR1-1-4
GGGTGGGGAAGGGGTGACTGAGGATATTTTTTGCACCGACACCGGGTTACGCCATCGGCGGAAAAGTAAAGTGCACCTAACCGTCAAGCTCGAACTCGTCGAGCATCCTGTATCGCGCGCGGATTTGAAGAGCCTCTTGGCGCAGTTCCTCCCGTGAGGTGAACAGTGTCGACGGATTCAGCGACTTCGCTTCCAGAATACGAGCTCGCAACAACTCGTCTTGCACGGTTGCGGTCCCTGCCTTGGAAAGTTCGCGCAAAGCGCCATCAAAGTCCCTTTGATTCAGCATGATTCTGGCCTCGATGTTATGCGGTTTGAAGCGCTTATCGTGAGCCTGGAGAAAGTCACTGTCGGCACGGGCGGTATGAACGTCATTGGCACCAGCAGCCGCGATAGCGCGCAACCGGCGTACGATGAGGGGGGACGAACCCGCACCTTGCTGCAAGCGCTGGGTCAAGAGAGCTTGCGCGCCGGCATAGTCCTGATCTCGTCTCATCATGATGGTTGCGTTGCGTAGGTCGACAGTTGCCTCTTGCCACGGCAATGAGGAGAGCGTCCGGATCTCCTTCTCCGCCTCCTGAAACGAACCTTGGGCAATCAACATCCCGATACGGACGTTCAGCAAGACAGGGTTGCGACCAATATGTCGCGCCTCTTCCTGCACTAGCCTGTGGAGTTCCGTCCACATGCCAAGATGCTGAAAGCACGAAGCCAGTTCACCGACCACCCGGTGCATATACTTGCGCACCTTACGTGCTTCTAAGAGGAGGGGGATCGCTCCGCGAGTATCCGCTTTGTGAATGCGCAGGTAGAATGCTCGCAAATAGAAACGAGCCCGATAACCTTTGCTGTCCAAAAAATTCAGAAGCTTTTCAGCGCCCACTGCATCGGACAGCCGTGTCTGGGCGCGAACCACATAAGATAGTATCTCTTCTCTCGTTGTCTCGTCCATGCCCATATGCATGGCCGGCAACCCCCAGGACACGACCTGGCGCAGTGCTTCCGGGTTGTCGTGATTGCGATCGTAGGTATCTCTTATTATTTCTTGCAGTGTTGACGGAAGTATTATCGACCTGAACTCTGTCGGCAGGGTGCCGCCCTCAATGGCGGCCATATAGGCGAGCGCGTCGACGAGCTCCAGACTGATCTCTTCTCTCGTTTTAGCGCTCTCCCAAGTTCTTTTTAGCGTGCTTGAAAAGGCCGTCATAAGGTCCTTTGATCCGTATCCATGTAGTCGCCTGAAGAGCGCCCGGACAGGTGACGAGATTGCATAGTTAGATCCGGTGACCTCGACCAAGCAGGCCAGAATGAGTTCGGACAGGGTCTCAGCGAAAGCCTTTCCTGCTATGTTGTGCCGAAGCAGAAGTATTTCCTTGAGAAGGTCGCCTTGTAATTGCGGGACCCAGCTTAGGACAGATAGTGTGTCTTTCTGCAGATCGTCCAAATTTTCAAAGTTCAGGCTCTCGCTCAGAACATCCTCTTGAAGGGCAAACAGGTCGGAAGGGTCGTTGTCGATAACCGCGACACCTTTCCTAGCGATCAACGCTGCAGTGGATTTCGCAATACCGGGATGGCCGCCAATAGAGCGTATGACTTCGGCGCTCGGCAAATCGGGCTTTGCTCCGAGGGCGGTCGCAGAACCTACCATCAAGGTCTTAGTATCCGTGTCCGAGATCGGGGGCACTTGAAGCTGATATAAGTTCGGGTGGTTACGAGCCTCATTGTCGTGGACGAGCCTATTGGTTACCACCACTAGCTTCGTAGACTCCTGCTCCAGACGCCGAAATAGAACAGGCGCCCAAGCCTTAAGATACCCACGATCCTCATAAATTCCGTTTCCGGTTATCAAAGTAACGGCTTGCCCAAGACTCCCAAAGTGCGAAAGCTTAACCGCCACCTCCTCGGCTTGGTCGGCAATGGGCGCAGCGGCGAACCCGGTCACATCCTTTTCCAGTTCGGCGTGGGATACACCGTTTTCCAACTCTTGCCGAAGTGCTCGATATATATCCACAAGATCAGCGAACTGTGGAAGGGGGAGTTCGGGTCCGAAGCTCAAAGTAGGCGACGCAGGATAAGTTTCAACGAGAAACTTTCTAGCAAAAGTTCGGCGCCCAATCCCCCCGTTGCCCGCGAAAATGGTGATGTTAGGGGTGTTTTCGGTGGCAACGATGATACGCGCGATGTCTGCCCGTGCTTGGTCGATGAGCCCGCCGCGGCCGTAAACCTGACTGCCGGGTAGCTCGGCTAGCGGTCCGGAAATCAGAGCGCGCCGAATATACCGTGCAATGTCACGAGCACCAGTCCCTATACTACCCACCCAGTACTCCTGCATCCAGGAAGGCAGGTCTCTGTGGTTCAGATCTCGGTCGAGAAAGATCACCAAAAACCGGGTTTGGGGCTTTTTGATTTTAGCTATTTTTGTCCGATCGATCTCAAAATCAACCCAACAAGATTTCAGCGACTTCTTCGAGACAAAGAATACGAACATGCTGGATTCAGCGGTTCGCTCCTCCATGGCCGAAACCAAGTTTTCGCCATTCTTGAAACTCACTGGGTAGAAGTAGGCCAGCCCGTCTGGGAGGAGGTTATGAACTTGCTCCACCATGCGCTCGTCGCTTCCGTGCAGTGATAGAAACACGGTAGGCAGCTTCATAACAGTATCCTTTTGCTGGCAAACTCGGTCGTGAGGCCTCCCCCAAACGCGAGATGTATCGGATCTTCGACCTAGACAGTACTGGATAACTAGGTCGAAATGCTCCAAACGGGTAAAGCTAAGCGAGACACGTGTCCAACGATCTTTGACACGGTCACCCATTAGGCGTCGGCCATCCTCATCACCGCGTTCCGAAATAACTGATCGAACGAAACCTCAGCTTCAAAAAGGGACGTTCTCCGTCCGCTTTGTTTTCCTGATGCCTGATAGATGACTGACAGATCCCCGTCCCCAAAGTCCGATCTTGCGACACAATAAGCCCATCACGTGGATCGGTCATCCGTTTCGCTGCGGATAACCGATCCCCGATGAAGATTGATCGGGCGGACAGAGATCCTGGGATCGCTTGAACAGGTACGCTCGTTCATGATTCACAAGGGCGTCGGCGGGTACTGTGGTAACGGTTGGATCACTACAGAAACCCACTGCGGCACACTCGATGTCCGATTTCAGGGAAACGGCCGGACCGTCTCAACGTCGACTTCAGGCGCAAAGCGGCCGTCCACGGTAGAGTTTAGGCGTCTCACTCGGTCATTCGGGCCGCAGCAACTAACCGATGCCCACACCCCCTCACCCATAACACCCCCGCTCCACCGCCAGCCTCTTCACCAACGCCAGCACCCCATTGATCGCCGGCGTCGGCTTGCCCGTCAGTCGCCCAAGCTCCTGCACGGCGCCTACCAGCGCGTCGATCTCCATGGGCCTGCCGCGTTCCAGGTCCTGCAACATCGAGGTCTTGTGCTCGCCGACGTCGCCGGCGCCCTTGATGCGGCGGTCGACGTCTATGGGGAAGCGCACGCCGAGGCTTTCGCCGATCGCCTGCGCTTCCAGCATCATGGCGCGGGCGAGCATGCGGGTGCCCTCGTCGGCGACGATCGCGGCAAGCGTCGAGCCGGTCAGCGCCGAGATCGGGTTGAAGGAGAGATTGCCCCACAATTTTATCCATATCTCTGCGCGTATGTCCTCGCGCACCGGCGCCTGCAGGCCGGCCTTGACCATCTCCCCGGCCAGGAGCGTGACCCGTTCGCTCTTCTCGCCCGAGGGTTCGCCGAGCGAGAAGCGTTTTCCTTCGACATGGCGGATCAGGTCGGGCGCATCGACCTCGACGGCGGGGTAGACCACCGAGCCGATGACGCGCCGCGGGCCGAGCCGGTTCCAGATCGTGCCGCCGGGATCGACCTGCTGCAGCCTTGTGCCTTCGAGCGCGCCGCCGGTTTTATGGAAATACCACCAGGGAACGCCGTTCTGCATGGTGACGACCGATGTGTGGTCCCCAAGCAGCGGGGCGATCTGGTCGAGCGCGGGCGCGACGGAATGCGCCTTCAGCGCCAGCACGACATAATCCTGTTCGCCAAGCTCTTCCGCCTTGGCGGTGGCCCTGGCCGGGGCGGTCGTTTCGTGTCCGTCCTCGATCAGGCGCAGGCCATTGGCCTTGATCGCGTCGAGATGCGCGCCGCGGGCGACGATCGACAGCTCGGTGCGGCCGGCAATCGCCAGCTTGGCCGCGAGATAGCCGCCGATGGCGCCGGCGCCGAAGATGGTGATCTTCATGATCAGAGCCCGAGCTTGGCGGCGAGCCCGATGCGCTGCAGCTTGCCGGTCGCGCCTTTGGGGATCTCCTCCAGGATCAGCACCTTGCGCGGCACCTTGAAGTCGGCGAGCCGCATCGCCGCGTGGGCGCGGATATCGCCCTCGCTGGCGCTCATGCCTTCGCGCAGCACCACGGCCGCCGCCACCTCCTCGCCGAGCTTGTCATGCGGCATGGCGAAGGTGACGACCTGCGCCACCGCCGGATGATCCATCAGCACATTGTCGACCTCGAGCGGCGAGATCTTCTCGCCGCCGCGATTTATGATCTCCTTCAGCCGGCCGGTGACCCTGAGATAGCCGCCATCGTCGAGCACGCCCTGGTCGCCGGTGTGGAACCAGCCATGCGCGAAGGCCGTGGCGTTGGCGTCCGGGTTCTTCTCGTAACCTGAGGTGACATTGGGGCCGCGAATGACGATCTCGCCCGTTTCGCCGGCCTGCATTAGCCGGCCGTCCGGCGCCATCACGGCGACTTCGGGTCCGCCGGCGGCACCGACGCTGCCCGGCTTGCGCAGGCCGGGCGGCAGCCGGTTCGACGCCATCTGGTGCGCGGCCTCGGTCATCCCATAGGCTTCGATGACCGGGCAGCCGAAAGTCGCCTCGAGCTCGGCCATCACCTGCGCCGGCAGCGAGGCCGAGGACGAGCGGATGAAACGCAGGCGCGCCGCCGCCAATGCTTCCGGGTTACGCGCCGCGCGCGCCAGGATCGCCTGGTGCATGGTCGGCACGGCCGTGTACCAGCTCGGCCTGGCGTCACTCAGCCACTGGAAGAAGCGCAGCGCGTTGAAGCCTGGCGTGCAGTAGATGCTGCCGCCCGATGCCAGCGACGACAGCACCGCCGCGATCAGCCCATGGATATGGAACAGCGGCATGATGTTGAGGCAGCGATCGCTAGCCGTCAGGCCGAGCGTCGCGCCGATATGGCGGGCGGAGGCCGCGACATTGGCATGGCTGAGCGGCACCAGCTTGGGCCGCGACGTCGTGCCGGAGGTGTGCAGCAAAAGCGCGATGTCATCATCTCCAGCCATGGCGGGAGCCGCTTGCGGTCCGACCGCCGCGCCTTCGATGGTGAAGCTGCCGGCCGGCGCGTCCGGCGGCGCGATGAGCCGCAGCACGCCAATGCCGAGGCGCTCGGCCACAGTCACGGCAGGGCCAGTCTCGGTCTCGGCGACCAGGATCGCCTTGGCGCCGATGTCGGTCAGGTAGAAATCGAGCTCGTCCGCCCGGTAGGCGGGGTTGAGCGGCGCCGTCGAGGCTGTGGCGGCGACAGCGATGAAGGCCGTCGCCATCTCCGGCCCGTTGGGCAGCACAATCGCCACCCGGTCACCCCGGCCGATGCCCAGCGCGTGGAGCTGGGTGGCCGTGGTGGCGATCAGCGCGCGTAGTCCGCCATGGGTCAGCGTCGGCCTGTCGGGCGCCAGGATCGCCGACGCGTCGTCGGCGCCGGCGACGAGGCGGTGGGAAAGGTCTGTGTGGATTTGGGTCATGGTCACCAGCTATGTTTCAAGACTATGGCTTGCGAAAGTCCATCTGATGTCAGCGCCGCCCCTCATTGCCCTGCCGGGCATTTCTCCCCGTATAGGGACGGGGAGAAAGGGGCAGTTTCGGTCTCGGCGCCTGTTCAGCGTGGGCGATTGGCGAAACTGTCGATGACAGTGTCCCCTCTCCCCGTCACTATACGGGGAGAGGATGCCGGCAGGCAGGTGAGGGGCAGCGCCAGCGCCCGGTAGTTGCCCTGCCCATCCCCTCAATACCCCAGCGCCATCCCGTCCTTGCGCGGATCGGATGCCCCCGTCAGCGTTCCCTTTTCCCAGTCGATCAGCACCGCCTGGCCGCCGCCGAGCGGATGGTGCGGCTCGGTGATGGCGTGGCCGCGTCGCCGCAGGCCTTCGACCGCCTCGGCGGGCACGTTGCGCTCCGCCTCCACCATACCGTCATTGTAGAACACGCGCGGCGCGTCGAGCGCTTGCTGCGGGTCCATGCCGAAATCGATCATGTTGGTCAGAAGATGGACATGGCCGAAGGGCTGGTAGCCGCCGCCCATGACGCCGAACGGCATCACCACGCGGCCGTTTTTGGTCGCCATGCCGGGCATGATCGTGTGCATCGGCCGCTTGCTGGGCGCGATGGCGTTGGGGTGGGCCGGATCGAGGCGGAAGCTCGAGCCGCGGTTCTGCAGCACGACGCCGGTCTTGGGACCGACGACGCCGCTGCCGAACGAATAATAGGTCGAGTTGATGAAGGAGACCGCGTTGCGGTCGCGGTCGACGATCGAGATATAGACCGTGTCGCTGCCCGGCAGCTGCACGTCGGGCAAATGGGTCATGGCGCGCTCGCGGTCGATCTCGGCGCGCAGCCGGTCGGCATAGGCGGCCGAGAGAAGCTGCCTCACCGGCACCCGGACATGGTCCTGGTCGCCGACGAAACGGTCGCGGTCGCGATAGGCCAGCCGCCCGGCCTCGATCTCCAGGTGCAGGCGCTCGGCGCCGTTAGGGTCGAGCCCACCGAGCTTGAAGCCCGACAGCACGTTCAGCATCAAAAGCGCCGTCAGCCCCTGGTTGTTCGGCGGCATCTGGTGGATCTCGTGGCCGCCATAGCTGACGCTCACCGGCGCCACATAGTCGCCCCTGGTCGCGGCGAAATCGTCCGCCGTGTGCAGCCCGCCCAGCTCCTTGAGCCGGCGCACCATGTCGTCGGCGACCGCGCCTTCGTAGAACCCGGCGCGGCCCTGTTTGGCGATCACCCGGAGAGTGGCGGCCAACGCGGGCTGCTTGTGCACGTCGCCGGCCTTCGGCGCCATGCCGCCCGGCAGGAAGATGCGCGCGGCATGCTCGTCGGCGGAAAGATCGGTTTCGGGTTCGGCCCAGTCGAAGGCGACGCGGTCGTGCACGACATAGCCGTTCTCGGCGTAGTGGATCGCCGGCGCCAGCACCTCGGCCAGGCTCTTGCTGCCATGGTCCTCCAGCAGCCGGCACCAGGCGTCGATGGCGCCCGGCACGGTCACCGCATGCGGCCCCTGTTTGGGAAGCTCGCTAAAACCCTTGTCGCGATACCAGTCGACGGTCGCGGCCGCCGGCGCACGCCCCGAGCCGTTGAAAGCCAGCACTTCGCTTTGCCCCTTGGGGCAGTAGAGGACAAAGCAATCGCCGCCTATCCCCGTCGATTGCGGCTCGACCACGCCCTGCACGGCGGCGGCGCAGATGGCGGCATCCATGGCATTGCCGCCGGCGCGCAGTATCTCGATGGCCGCAAGCGTCGAGAGCGGATGCGATGTCGCGGCAATCGCTTCCGTGGCACGAACCGGCGAGCGGCCGGGAAACTGGAAATCACGCATCTGGTCTGGGTATCCCCCGGTGTCTTGAAGAAAATGGGCACTTGAAGCGAATGGGTCCGATGAAATCAATGCCGGCGGCCGAAGATCTGCGCCAGCGATAACAGCAGGACAGACAGCGCGATCAGGCAGGTCGAGATGGCGGCGATGGTCGGGTCGATCTGGTCGCGCAGCGCGTTGAACATGCGGCGTGTCAGTGTCGTGGTCTCCCCGCCCGAGATGAACAGCGAGACGACAACTTCGTCGAAGGAGGTGATGAAGGCAAACAGCGCACCCGAGACGATCGAGAAGCGGATCTGCGGCATCGTCACTTGCCAGAAGGCGGCGATGCGCCCCGCACCCAGGCTGCGCGCCACCCGCTCCTGGTTCATGTCGTAGGAGCGCAGGCCCGACAGCACCGTCAGCACCACCAGCGGCAGCGCCTGCACCGTATGCGCGATGACCAGGCCGATCAGCGTGTTGTTGAGGCCGATGCGCGCATAGAGGAAGAAGGTGCCGATGCCGACCAGGATCACCGGGATGATCAGCGACGCCGTCAGCAGCGCGTTGATGGTGCCGTTGAAGCGCAGCGTGCCCCGGTTGATAGCATAGGCGGCGGCAGTGCCGAGCGGCGTCGCCACCAGCGCGGTCATGACCGCGACCTTCATCGACACGATGGTGGCGTCGCGCCATTCCAGCGACTGGAAATAGCTTTCATACCAGCGCAGCGACCATTGCCGCGGCGGGAACTGCAGCAGCGTCGAATCCGAGAACGACATGATGACGATGATGACCGACGGCGCGATCAGGAACAACAGCACGAGGCCGCCGAAGGCGTAGAGCCACAGCCGTTGCCGGTGCGAGATCGGCAATCCGATATCTCCACTCATCGCGAACTCCATACGCCGGTGGCGCGCGCGCCGAGCAGCCACTGGAACAGGCCGAGAAGCGCCAGCGTGACCACCAGCAGCACCACGCCGAGCGCCGCACCGGCGCCCCAGTTGGAATAGAGGCTGGTGGTCTGTTCCATGCGCATCGCCCACATCACCACCTTGCCGCCACCCATCAGCGCCGGCGTCACGAAGAAACCGAGGCACAGCACGAAGACGATGACCACGCCCGAGGCGAGGCCCGGCACCGACAGCGGAAAGAAGATCTGCCGGAAGGTGGCGGCCGGGCCGGCGCCGAGGTTCATGCCGGCGCGCAGGCAGTCGGTGTCGATCGTCTTCATCGAGGCATAGAGCGGCAAAACCAGAAACGGCAGCAATATATGCGTCATGCCGATGACGACGCCCGAAAAATTGTTGGCCAGCGACAGCGGCTGGCTGATCACGCCGAGATCGATCAGCCAGCTGTTGATCAGGCCCTTCCGCTGCAGGATCACCAGCCAGGCATAGGTGCGCACCAGCACCGATGTCCAGAACGGCAGGATGACGAAGATCAGGCAGATCGATGCGGCCCGGCGCGGCAGCTGCGACAACATGTAGGCCAGGGGATAGCCTGTTAGCACGCAGGCGCCGGTGACGATGAAGGCGACCTCGAAGGTGGTGATGAAGGTCCTGATGTAGGAGGCCTGCTCGAAGAAACGCGCATAGTTGGCGGCGCTCAAGGCGCCGGTCTCGTCGAACAGCGACAGCCAGAACAGCCAGCCGATCGGCACGATGATGATCGCGCAGACAAGGAACAGGCTCGGCGCCAGCAGCGCCAGCAGCCGCAATGACTCGCGCCGCGCATCGGCGCGCAGGGCCTGCGCGTTCAGGTCCTGCCCCGCCGGACTGGCGGTCTCCGTCAGGAAGGCGGACTGCGCGCTCATCCCTCGGCCGCCACCAGGATCGTGTCCTTGGCATCGAGGCCGAGCGTGATCGGCTGGCCGGGCGCCGGCAGCCTTGCCAGCACATCGCTGCGGCAATAGTCGCGCAGCGTCAGCTGGCGGCCGTCGCGCAGGCTGGCATAGCAGACGAAACTGTCGCCCTGGTAGATGATGTCGCTGACCGTCGCATCGAGCACATTGACGCCGGTCGACGGGTCGGATGCCGTGACCAGCCGCAGCTTCTCCGGCCGCACCACCATCAGATGCGGACCGGCCGGCGGCGTCGGTGCGCCGGTCTGGATCAGCCTGTCCTCATACCAGACCGAGCCATTGCGGCTTTCGACCGGGATGAAGTTCGATTCGCCGATGAAGCCGGCTACGAATTGCGTCTTCGGCGCGGCATAAAGCGTTTCGGGCCTGTCGAGCTGTTCGATGCGGCCGCCATTCATCACCGCGATACGGTCCGACATGGTGATGGCTTCGCGCTGGTCGTGCGTGACATAGACCGTCGTCATGCCGAGACGGCGATGAAGCGCACGCAATTCGATCTGCATATGCTCGCGCAAACCCTTGTCGAGCGCCGACAGCGGTTCGTCCATCAAGACGATGCGCGGCTCGAAGACGATGGCGCGCGCCAGGGCCACGCGCTGGCGCTGGCCGCCGGAAAGCTGGTCCACCCGGCGCTCGCCCAGGCCCTGCAGCTTCACCAGCTCCAGCGCCTTCTCCACCCGCTGCGCCGTCTCTGTCACGCCGACGCCGCGCTGCTTCAGCGGAAAGGCGATGTTGTGGAAGACGTTCATATGCGGAAACAGCGCATAGTTCTGGAACACCATGCCGATATTGCGCCGGTGCGGCGGCGTGGTGATGATCTCGTCGCCGCCGACCTTGATCGATCCGCCATTGGCTCGCACGAAACCGGCCAGGATCATCAGCAGCGTCGTCTTCCCCGAGCCCGAAGGCCCAAGCAGCGTCAGGAACTCGCCGGCCTCGACATCGAGGTTCAGGTCGCGCAGCACCGGCACGCTGCCAAATCGTTTCTCGATCGCGCGCATGCCGATCGGCAGCGCGGATGGTGCAATGGACAAGATCGTTATCTCCGAGGCAGAGACTGAAGGAGCGGGGCGGCGCTGCTGCCGTCCCGCAATGTCAGGATTCCGGCCTATTGCTGGATCAGGTTGTTGAACTTTTCCGTCGCCTCGACGAGGTTGTCGCGCCAGAACGCGGCATCCTGCGATACCTGCTTCTTGACGTTTTCGGGCGCCGAATTGATGTCCTTGATCCGCTCCGGCGGGATCTTGCCGGTCTCGAAGGCCTTCTCGTTCACCGGTCCATTGTCGACATAGAGCGGCAGGTTGGCCTGCAATTGCGGGCTGACGAACATGGCCAGCGCCTTCATCGCCGCGTCCTTGTTCTTGGCGCCCTTGGGGATGACCATGCAATCGGCGGTGAGCACGCCCTGGTCGAAGGAGAAGCTGACCGGCGCGCCCTCCTTCTTCAAAGTGCCGGCGCGGCCGTTCCAGATGCTCGCCATGTCGACTTCGCCATCCTTCACCAGTTGCATGGCCTGGGCGCCGGAGGTCCACCAGGCGTCGACATGGCCACGGATCTTGTCGACCGATTTCAGCGCGCCGTCGATGTCGACGGGATAGACCTTGTCGATCGGCAGGCCGGAGGCAAGTGCTGCGACGCTCAGCGTCTCCGTCGCCTGGCTGCTGCTCAGCGCACGCCGTCCCGGAAACTTTTCCACGTTCCAGAAGTCGGCCCATGTCTTCGGGCCCTTGTCGCCGAAGACGTCGGTCCGGTAGATCAGCACGACGGACGTGTAGGAAATGCCGACCCAGTCGTCATGCACCAGCTTGGGGTTGATGCCGCTCTTGTCGATGATGCCGTAATCCAGCTTTTCGAACAGCCCTTCCTTCGAGCCGCGCGCGCATTCGTCGGCGCCGAGTTCGGTGATGTCCCATTTCACCGCATTGCCGGTCACCTGCAGGCGTACGTCATCGAGGCCGTTGGTCGTGTCTTCCTTGATGGTGATGCCGAGCGCATCGGCGGTCGGCTTGAAGAAGGCCTTGGTCTGCGCCTCCTGATAGGTGCCGCCCCATGAGGCGACGGTGATCGTGTCGGCGGCGACGGCGGGCACTGCCACGGAGGCAATGAGCCCGGCTGTCGCTAGAGTTCTAAAGCTGGTGGTCCTGTTCATTTCGGTTCTCCGACCGGTGTTCCCGTTTGTTTTTGATTTGGCATGCGATTTTGTATACAATTTAGAATGTAGCCGAGAGATCGGTGTTGTCAACTGCGGCGGGCGCGATCGGTTGGACGGTGGGGACGGCGCCGCGGGGGCGTGGCAAATTACGCCGACTGCGACTACAAACGAGGCGATGTCCGGCTAAAGCGGCCGGAGAACTGGAAACGGACCTTGGCCAAGGAACCAAAAAACACGCTGCGCGACTCGGTCTATTCCGCGCTCAAGGCGATGATCGTGACCGGCCAGATTCCGCCGGGTTCACGCGTCACCGAAAGCGACATCGCGGCGAAACTCAATGTCAGCCGCACCCCCGTGCGCGAAGCCTTCAATCGCCTGGAGCGCGACGGGCTGGTCACCGGCCGGCCGCGCCAGGGCTATGCCGTCACCGAGTTCGACATCAACATGTTCCGCGAGGCCTTCGCCATCCGCGAACTGCTCGACGGTCACGCGACCGAACTGGCGGCGGCCGCTGCGACCGAGAAGGACAAGGCGCGGCTGCGCGCCATGCTGGCCGAATGCGAGCGGCTGGCCGCCATTCCCGACCGCACGACGCGGGAAAAATTCCAGGAGCTGGAGGTCGGCATCGATCTCCACCGCGTCATTGCCGAGATCAGCGGCAATGTCATGCTGCATGGCATGCTGTGCGGCATCCTCGACAAGTGCCAGCATTATGTCTGGACCGAACTCTTGTGGCTCGATGAATGGAAGATCGCCCGCGACGAACACGCCGAGATCGTCGAGGCGATCTGCGCAAATGATATCAGCCGCGCCGGCGCGCTGGCCCGCGCGCATGTGCGCGGTTCGCGCGAGAACGTGCTGCGCCTGCTGCAGGCGAAATCTGATTATCAGAGCTTCCTGGCCAAGGCGTCCTGAGCGGGGCAGCCATTCGTCCTACCAGGTTAAGCCGCCCTTTCCGAGCGTGGCCACCGCGTCGACGATCCGGGTGAAGCTCGCGCGGGCGCGGCCAACGGTATGCCGAGCCCTGAGATAGCCGTGCACCAGGCCGGGCTCCTCGAACCAGGTGGCGCGCCCGCCTGCCGCGACGATGCGATCGCGATAAGCCTCGCCATCGGATGACAGCGGGTCGCACTGGGCGGTGATCAGCATGGTCTGCGGCAGATTGGCGAAATCGGCATCGGCCAGCGGATACAGCGTGATGTCACCGGTCTGGTCCACGCCGCCGGTACGGATGTTCTTGTAGAATTCAAGGTCGCGTACCGTCAGCATCGGCGCCTCGGCATGCGTCACATAGGAGCCGCGCGCGCGATCGCCGCCGAGGCCGGGATAGATCAGCACCTGGCCGATCGGCTTTTTCGCGTGGCCACGTGTCGCGTGCGCAACGGCGGCGCAAAGATTGCCGCCGGCGCTGTCACCGCACAGCAAGACCGGGCGGTCGTAGGTCCCGGCGGCCCATTCGAAGGCGCTCATCGCATCGTCGAAAGCGGCCGGATGCAGATGCTCCGGCGCCAGCCGGTAGTCGACCGAGACCACCTCATAACCGGTGCGGCCGCAAAGCTCGGCGCAGACGTCGTCATGGCTGTCCAGCCCGCCGAGGATGAACCCCCCGCCATGGAGGTAGAGCACCATGGCGGCACGGTCCGGCTTTGCGTTGCGGTAGATGCGGATCGGGATATCGCATGCCGGCCCGGCAATAGCGGTGGTCTCCGCAGTCACCCCCTCGGGATAGCCGGCAAAGAACTCACGGCACATGCGATCGTAGATCTCGCGCTGCTGCGCGATCGTGTAATCGATCGTGTCGGGCGGATAATAGGAATTCGTCCGCTCGATGAAGGCCCAGGTCTCGGTGTCGATGAGTTTGATGTAGTCGGTCATGCTGCTTGGACCGACTTCGAAGATCGAGCCCAGGCACCCCCCTCTGTCCTGCCGGACATCTCCCCCGCAAGGGGGGAGATCGGATGGCGTTTCCGCTTTCGCCAATCGCCAGCACCGCGACAAAAGCACCGCAGGCGAAGCTGCCGATCTCCCCCCTTGCGGGGGAGATGGCCGGCAGGCCAGAGGGGGGTGTGACGGAACATCATCGTCGGCGAGCTATCTCCCCTTCCAAACCGGCTCCCGCTTCTCCGCAAACGCGCGGAAACCCTCCATGCCGTCCTCCGACCCGTACAGCGCATCGACCGTCGGCAGCTGCCGGCGCGTCACCTTGTTCATCGCCTCCTGGAAGGTCAGCGATTCCGCCACCCGCGCGGTCTCCTTGATCGCTGCGAACACCAGCGGCGGGCCGCTGGCGAGCAGCCGGGCGATCTCCCAGACGCGGTCCTCGAGCTTCTCCTTGGGCAGCACCTCGTTGACCAGGCCCCAGCGATGCGCCTCGGCGACATCCATCCAGCGGCCGGTGAGCAAAAGGTCCATGGCGACATGATAGGGGATGCGCTTCGGCAGCTTGATCGTCGCCGCGTCGGCCAGCGTGCCGGCGCGGATTTCGGGCAGCGCGAAGGAGGAGTGGTCGGAGGCGTAGATGAGGTCGCAGGACAGCGCCAGCTCGAAGCCGCCGCCCACCGCCATGCCGTTGACGCAGGCGATGACCGGCTTGTTCAGGTCGCGCAATTCCTGCAGCCCGGCGAAACCGCCGACGCCATAGTCGCCGTCCACCGCGTCGCCGCTCGCGGCGGCCTTGAGGTCCCAGCCGGCGCTGAAGAACTTGTCGCCGGCGGTCTTGACGATGGCGACGCGCAGGTCGGGATCGTCGCGGAACGCCTTGAAGGTTTCGCCCATCAGCCGCGATGTTTTCAGGTCGATGGCATTGGCCTTGGGGCGGTCGAGCGTGACCTCGAGGATCAAGCCTTCGCGGCGGGTCGAAATGACGTCAGACATTCTTGTTTTCTCCCAGTACCAGCAATGCATCGGCGATCCAGGCGCCCTTGCCCTCGGAGCAGACGATCAGTGGATTGATGTCGAGTTCCTCGATCTCGCCGGCATTCTCCTGCACGAAACCGGCAATGCCCGCGATGGCGTCGATGGCGGCCTGGACGTCGGCCTTCGGCCGGCCGCGATAGCCCTGGAGCAGCGGGAACAGTTTCAGGCCGCGCAGTGCGGCCTCGATGTCGTCGCGCGTTGCCGGCAGCATCAGCGTGACGCTGTCGCGCAGCAATTCGACCAGCACGCCGCCAGTGCCCAGTGTCATCACGGCGCCGAACATCGGGTCGCGGGTGAAGCCGACGATCAGTTCGGCGACGCCGTCGCGCACCATGCGCTCGACATAGAGCCCGGTGCCGAGCGGCAACAGGTCATGCGCCGCGGTGCTGACCGATTCGGCGTCCTTGAGGTTCAGCCTGACGGCGCCGACCTCGGACTTGTGGGTGACGCCAAGGGCCTTCAGGGCGACGGGGAAGCCGAGCGCCATGGACGAGATCACCGCTTCGACCGCATTGCCGGCGCGTTCGCCTTTTGGCACTGGAAGCCCGGCCTTGATCAGCCGCGCCTTGGCTTGCGCCTCGTCGGGCGTAACATGATCGCCACCGGCCGCGCCCGACGCCGATGTATCCACCGGCTGCGCCTGCGGCTCGCGCCAGGCCCAGCCGATGAAGGCCGCGGCTTGGGCCGCATCCATCGCTTCGGAAATGCCGAACAGCGGCACCATGCCGCGCGCCATCAGCTCGGCGGTGTATTCCTCCGGCAGGTTCTCCGGCAGCGAGGAGACGATGGCGCCATGCGCCTTGTTGGTCTTCAGCGCCGATTCGAAAGCGCGCAGCGTCGCCCACCAGTCGGTCACCGAGCAGCGATCGGGACGCGGGAAGTCGAGCACCAGCATGTTGAGGTCGAAGCCGCCCGACACCATGGCGGTGAAGGTGGCGGTCATCGCCGGCTCGTTGTTCCAGATGAAGGTGTGATAGTCCAGGGGATTGGCCACCGCGACCAGCGGCCCGAGCGTCGATTTGACATGGGCGCGATGGGTGTCGTTCAGGACCGGGAAGTTGACCCATCGGCCTTCGGCGCTGTCGGCCATGACCGATGCCTCGCCGCCCGAACAACTCAGCGACGACAAGGTATATCCAGGCAGCGGGCCGGTGATGTGCAGCAGCTTCAGCGCCTCGATGAAGGAGGGGATGGAATCGACGCGAGCGATGCCAAGCCGCTTCAGGAAGGCGCCGGAAGCAGCGTCCGAGCCGGCAAGCGAAGCGGTGTGCGAGACGGTTGCCTGCCGCGCCTGTTCGGAGCGGCCGACCTTCATGGCGATGATCGGCTTCTTGAGCTCACGTGCCCTTGCCGCCAAGCGCTCGAAGCCGGCTACCGAATCGAACGCCTCGATGTGCAGGCCAAGCGAGGTGACGCGCTCGTCCTCGATCAGGCCGAGCGCCATTTCGGACAGGCCGGTCTGCGCCTGATTGCCTGCGGTCATCAGGAAGGCGATCGGTAGGCCGCGCTTCTGCATCGTCATGTTGATGGCGATGTTGGACGATTGGGTGATGATGGCGACACCCTTGCCGCCCTCTTCCAACCTGATGCCGCCATGCTGGTCTGGCCACAAAAGCGCGCCGTCGGCATAGTTGATCAGGCCGTAGCAGTTCGGTCCGATGATCGGCATCTGGCCGGCGGCGGCCACCAGTTCGGCCTGCAGCCGCTCGCCGTCCTCGTCATAGGCCTCGGTCTCGAGGAAGCCGGCGGCAAAGCAGACGGCGCCGCCGGCGCCGCGTTCGGCCAGCGCCTTGATCACCTCGATGGTGAGGTGCCGGTTGACGCCGACAAAGGCCGCGTCCGGCGCGCCGGGCAAATCGGCGACGGATCGGTAGGCCTTGCGTCCGGCAACTTCGTCCTTGGTTGGGTGCACCGGCCAGATCTCGCCGGCAAAGCCCATCTTGATCGATTGCGCGACGACGGCGGCGGCCTGCACGCCGCCGAACACGGCGATCGATTTGGGGCGCAGGAGGCGTTCAAGTTTATGCATCGATCAAGCCCCGAACGGGCGCAGCAGCGCCCGCGAAATAATATGTCGCTGAATCTCCGACGTGCCTTCCCAGATGCGTTCGACGCGGGCGTCGCGCCAGATGCGCTCCAGCGGCAGGTCATCCATCAGCCCCATGCCACCATGGATCTGGATGGCCTCGTCGGCAACGAAGGCGAGCATTTCGGTGGCCTTCAGCTTGGCCATGGCCATGTCCTGGTCGGTGACGGTTCCCTGATCGTACTTCCAGCCGGCTTCGAACACCATCAGGTCGGCGGCCTTGAGTTCCGTCGCCATGTCGGCGAGCTTGAACGACACGCCCTGGAATTTGCCGATCTGCTGGCCGAACTGCTGGCGCTGCGCGGCATATTCGACCGCATGCCCAAGCGCCCGCTCGGCACGGCCGAGGCAGGTGGCGCCGACCTGCAGGCGCGTGGCGCCGAGCCAGGAATTGGCGACGTCGAAGCCCTTGTGCACCTCGCCCAGAACCTGGGATGCCGGCAGCCGGCAGTCGTCGAATTCGAGAATGGCGTTGGTGTAGCCGCGATGCGAGACGTTGCGATAGCCGTCGCGCACCGTGAATCCCTTGGTGCCCTTGTCGACGAAGAAGGCGGTGATCTTCTTGCGCTTTCCGCGCGGTGAATCCTCTTCGCCCGAGGCCATGAAGACGATGGCGAAATCGGCGAGATCGGCGTGGGAGATAAAATGCTTGGTGCCGTTCAGCACCCAGTCGTCGCCATCCTGCACGGCGGTCGCCTTCATGCCGCGCAGGTCGGAGCCGGCGCCCGGCTCGGTCATCGCCAGGCAGTCCCATTTCTCGCCGCGGATGCAGGGGAAAAGATACTTTTCGCGCTGCTCCGGCGTGCCGGCGAGCAGGATGTTGGAAGGGCGCGCCACGCAGGTCCAGTGCAGCGCGTAATTGGCGCGGCCGAGTTCCTTCTCGTAGAGCAGCCAGGTCACCGTATCGAGCCCCGCGCCGCCGACATCGGCAGGCATGTTGGCGGCATAGAGGCCCGCCTCGATCGCCTTCGCCTTGATCTCCTCGATCAGCTCGCGGCGCAGCACGCCAGTGCGCTCGACCTCGCGCTCGTGCGGATAAAGCTCGTTCTCGACGAAGGCGCGCGTCGTCTCGACAATGAGTTTCTGCTCTTCCGAAAGACCGAAATCCATGGTGTCAGCCCTTCTTCTTTTTCTTCGGCTTTTCGGCTTTCTTCACTGGCTTGGCGGCCCTGGCCCTTTCCGCTGCCTTTGAGGCCACGGGCTTCTTCGCCGCCAGCTTGGCGAGCTGTCTTGTGTAATCCTTGTGCAGCGCGCCGGCGCCCCAGCCCTTGCCCTTGTTCTGCTTCGACAGCGCATCCATGATCGCGACCAGATTGTCGTCGCGGATCTTTTCCAGTTCGCGGATCGACAGGCCGTGCGCCTGGTCGTCAGACTGGGTGGCGATCAGGTCGACCAGCTCATCGTTGAACTCCGGCACGTCCATCAGCTTGGTCCACGGCCATTTCAGGCAGGGCCCGAACTGCGCCATGAAGTGGCGCATGCCGGCCTCGCCGCCGGCAACGCGATAGACCTGGAACATGCCCATCTGCGCCCAGCGCAGGCCGAAGCCGTAGCGCATGATGTCGTCGAGTTCCTCGACCGTGCAGATGCCGTCCTTGATCAGCCACAGCGCCTCGCGCCAGGCGGCTTCGAGCAGGCGGTCGCCGACGAAAGCCTCGATCTCCTTGCGGATGACGACCGGCTTCATGCCGATCGAGGCATAGATTTCCTTGGCGACTTCGATGGCTTCCGGGAAAGTCTGGTCGCCGCCGACGATCTCGACCAGCGGCAGCAGATAGACCGGATTGAACGGATGGCCGACGACCAGCCGTTCCGGGTGCTTCTTCATCGCCACCTGCATGTCGGTCGGCTTGATGCCCGAGGTGGACGAACCGACGATGGCGTTGGCCGGCGCGTGGGTGTCGATCTCGGCCAGCACCTTGTGCTTGAGGTCGAGCCGTTCCGGCACGCTTTCCTGGACGAAGTCGGCATCCGCGACCGCCTCCGCGATCGTCTTGGCGAAGGTCAGCTTGCCCTCTTTCGGCAGGCCGCCGGGCACCATCTGCTTGTAGGCGCGGCGCGCGCCCTTCATCACTTCCGAGACCTTGCGCGAAGCTTCGGGATCGGGATCGAAGATCGACACGTCGATGCCGTTGAGCAGGAGCCGCGCCACCCAGCCGGCGCCGATGACCCCGCCGCCGATGGCGGCCGCCTTGTTGATGATGCTCATTGAGAGGCTCCGGTTCTTGTCCTGGCGGTTTCGGGATCGGTGAGAGGCACGCGCTCGCCGGCGCGGATGACCGAGGGGTCGTAGGCTTTGCGGGCGAAGACTTCGAGCACGAACGGCCGGAAGAAGTCGATCGGTAGCGTCTCATAGTCAGGGTCGAAGCTCGACTGGTCCCAGCGTTCGCAAAACTGGTCGCAATCGTCGAAATAGGCATGGCCGGCGAAACGGTCGCGCGCATGGCGATCGCCGCCGAGATGGTGGGCGTAATAGAGGCGCTGGAAGTCGCCATGCTTTTCCACCACCCAGGTGCATTGCTCGCGCACGAAAGGTTTCAGGATCGAAGCGGCGTATTCGTCGTGATTGTAGGGCGCGTAGATGTCGCCGATGTCGTGCAGCACGGCGCAGGCGATCCAGTCGGTGTCGGCGCCGTCGCGCCAGGCCCGCGTCGCCGCCTGCAGCGAATGACCCAGCCGGGTGATCTTGTAGCCGGACAGGCCTTCGTCGAGCTGCACCAGCGCGTCCAGCAGCCGCTCGCCGGTCCTGGCCGCGTAGTCAATCTCGTGCGCGGTCAGGAACTCGTAGTCTTGCCTGTCGCCATCCTTCATGGCGGTGAATTTTACAGTAGCCATATCGACCCTCCCTGCGAATAATTTATGCCGCGATCGGCGCTCGCTTGGTCAGGTTGAGCTTCTTGCGCACTTCTTCCGGCCCCAGGATCCGGGCGCCGAGATTGGTGACGATCGAGGCGGCACGCTCGACCAATTGCGCATTGGTCGCCAGCACGCCCTTGTCCAGCCACAGATTGTCCTCGAGGCCGACGCGGACGTTGCCGCCGGCGAGCACGGCGGCAGCGGCGTAGGCCATCTGGTTGCGGCCGATGGCGAAAGCCGACCAGTTCCATGTCGACGGCACGTTGTTGACCATCGCCATGAAGGTATTGAGATCGTCGGGCGCCCCCCACGGCACGCCCATGCAGAGCTGCACCAGCGCGTCCGGATCGAGCACCCTTTCCTCGACCAGTTGCTTGGCGAACCAGAGATGTCCGGTGTCGAAGGCCTCGATCTCGGGCTTGACGCCGAGCGCCGTCATCATGCCGCCCATGGCGCGCAGCATGCCGGGCGTGTTGGTCATGACATAGTCGGCCTCGGCGAAATTCATGGTGCCGCAGTCGAGCGTGCAGATTTCCGGCAGGCACTGGCGCACATGTTCCATGCGGTTGGTGGCGCCGCCCATGTCGGTGCCCTTTTCGTTGAGCGGCAGCGGCGCCTCGGGCGAGCCGAACACCATGTCGCCGCCCATGCCGGCGGTGAGGTTCAGGATGACGTCGACATCCGCCGCGCGGATGCGCTCGGTCACCTCGCGGTAGAGATGCACGTCGCGCCTGGGCTTGCCGGTTTCGGGGTCGCGCACATGGCAATGGACGATGGCAGCGCCGGCCTTGGCCGCGTCGATGGCCGAATCGGCGATCTGCTTGGGCGAGCGCGGTACGTGGGGTGAGCGATCCTGCGAGCCGCCGGACCCGGTCACGGCACAGGTAATGAAGACCTCACGGTTCATCGCGAGCGGCATCGAAACTCTCCTCCCATTCGAAACAGTCCCTACCATCGCTCGACTTGATCAAAGCTGCTTTGCGTTTTACGAAGGCCACATGATCAAAAGCGAAAAATCTGTCTTTCGCGCCGAACGTGAGACCCTCAAGGTAACGCTCCTGGTGTTTTCCGGCTCCTCGATCATGTGCGTCGCCTCCGCCGTCGACCCGCTGCGGGCCGCCAATCGCATTTCCGGCGAAACCCTGTTCGATTTCAAGCTGGTCTCGGTGACAGGCGAGGCGCCGGTTACCACCTGCGGCCTGCCGGTGGCGGTCAGCGGCCGTTTCGACGCCAAGGAGACGACCGACGTTCTCGTCGTCGTCGCCGGTTTCGGCACCCAGAATTACGCGACGTCGGCTCTGCTTTCAGGCTTGCGGAGGGCGGCGCGGGCGGCCCGCGCGTGCGGCGGCGTCGAGGCCGGCACCTGGCTGGTGGCGCGCGCCGGCCTGCTGGAGGGCCGCAGCGCAACCACCCATTGGGAAGACATGGAGGATTTTTCGTCGGCTTTTCCCGGCGTCGATGTCCGGCCGGACCGCTATGTAATCGATGGGCCGGTGTTCACCTCGGGCGGCGCCTCGCCGACCTTCGACCTGATGCTGCACTTGATTCGCACGCGACTCGGCATGGCGGTGGCGCTCGATGTCGCCAGCGTCTTCATCTACGACCAGGCGCGTGCCGCGACCGATGCCCAGCCGCTGGTCTCGCTCGGCCGGCTCGACGGCTACGATCCGCGGCTGGCGCAAGCGATCCGCTTGATGGAAGCGCATGTCGACCAGCCGCTGACCATCGACGCGGTGGCCAGGCGCGCCGGGGTGACGGCGCGCACCCTGGAAAGCATCTTTCGCAAGTCGATCGGCGAGACGCCGGGCGCCTACTATCTCAGGCTGCGCCTGGGCGCCGCGCGCCGGCTCGTTGTCGACACCCGGATCGCCATGGCGGACATCGCCGGGCGGACGGGGTTCTCGTCTGCCGCGGCCTTTTCGAGAGCATTTTCAAGGGCTTTTGGCGAAGCCCCTGTCAGGCTTCGCCGAGGTTGAATCCAGGCGGCTCAGGCGGCGTTTTGCCGGTCGCTGCCGCCATCGATCTGCGAGCGCATCTGTCTGGCCAGATGGGTCTCGAAACGGCTGGCAACAGCACGATCCCATTCGTTGGACCGGCGCGCGCCATCCCTGGGATGCGGCATTGCCATCAACCGGTCGATGATCGATCCGGCCTCGCCAGGTGAGAGCAGGGCGTCGATTTCACGTTCGTTCTGCATATCGGTTCGCCTCCTTCTTCCTCTCCCGCCACGAGCCGTATCTATACGAGATTCGTGACGGCAGTTTGAAGGCAAGAGCGAGGTCATTGAGAGGCGGCAAGGGGCAAAACCTTGTCGTCGATTTCAGCATGGCGCGCAGAAAGTTTCCGCGCGCCAAGCTTTCGAATCGCCGGCTTGGATTGCCGACGGTCAGGCAGCGTCAGACGTAGCGGTTGACGATGTTTTCGAGCAGTTCCTGGCGGCCGGAGCGCGGCTGCGGCTCGATCTTCTTCTTCACCACGCGCTCGGCGATCTCTTCCAGCGTCCGCTTGCCCGACAGCATCGCCTTGGCCTCGGCGCTGTTCCAGCCGGCATAGCGCTCGGCGAGCGGACCCGACAGCGCCTTGTCCTCTACCATCTTCGCTGCCGCCTTGAGGCCGCGCGCGCAGGAATCCATGCCGCCGATATGGCCGATCAGCAGGTCCTGCGGGTCGAGCGACTGGCGGCGCAGCTTGGCGTCGAAATTGGTGCCGCCGGTCTTAAAACCGCCGGCCTGGAGCACCTGGTAATATGCCAGCGCCATTTCCGGCACGTTGTTGGGGAACTGGTCGGTGTCCCAGCCCGACTGGTAGTCGTTGCGGTTCATGTCGATCGAGCCGAAGACGCCGAGCGCATTGGCCAGCGCCAGTTCGTGCTCGAAGGAGTGGCCGGCCAGGATGGCGTGGCCCTGCTCGATGTTGAGCTTGACCTCCTTCTCCAGGCCGAAGCGCTTGAGGAAGCCGTATACGGTCGCGACGTCGTAGTCATACTGGTGTTTTGTCGGCTCCTGCGGCTTCGGCTCGATCAGGATCGTGCCCTTGAAGCCGATCTTGTGCTTGTAGTCGACGACGAGGTTCAGGAAACGGCCGGCCTGCTCCTGCTCGCGGGAAAGGTCGGTGTTGAGCAACGTCTCATAACCCTCGCGCCCGCCCCACAGCACGTAGTTCTCGCCCTTCAGCCGCTTGGTGACGTCGATGCAGCTCTTCACCGTCGCGGCCGCGTAGGCGAACACATCCGGATCGGGATTGGTCGCCGCGCCCGACATGAAGCGGCGGTTTGAGAACAGGTTCGCCGTGCCCCACAAAAGCTTGACGCCGGTCTGCTTCATCTTGCCGGCGAAATAATCGGCGATCTCATCGAGGCGGGCCGCACTTTCGGAGAAATCCTTGCCCTCGGGCCGCACATCGGCGTCGTGGAAGCAGAAATAGGGAGCGCCGAGCAGCGAGAACATCTCGAAGGCGACATCGGCTTTGAGTTTCGCCAGTTCCATCGTGTCGATCCCGCCGGCCTTGGGGAACCAGGGACGGTCGAAGGTCTGGCCGCCGAACGGGTCGCCGCCCGGCCAGGCGAAGGAATGCCAGTAGGCGACGGCAAAGCGCAGATGGTCTTCCAGCCGCTTGCCGGCCACCACTTCGTCGGGATTGTAGAAACGGTAGGCCAGCGGATTGGTCGAATCCGGTCCTTCATATTTGATTGTCTGGATATCGCCGAAAAAGCCGCTGCTCATGGTTCTCTTCCTCTCCAAGATAGGTTTGCCCGATTACCTCAGGCGTAATTGGTTTCACGCCGGCGCTGGTCGAAAACAGTCCTGTCCAAACCGTCAAACGAAGGAGACAGACCATGACCGACCTCAACACGATCGCCCTGAACTACATCACCGCCTGGAACGAAAGCGATGCCGACCGCCGGGCGGCCTTGCTCAAGGCTGTCTTCACCGAGGACGTCAGCTATCGCGATCCGCTCATGCAGGGCGACGGCCATGAAGGCGTCGCGGCGCTGATCGGCGGCGTCCAGCAGCGCTTTGCCGGCTTCCGCTTCTCGCTGAAGGGCACGCCGGACGGCTTTGCCGACAAGATCCGCTTCTCCTGGAATCTCGGGCCCGAGGGCACTGCTTCCGTCATCGAAGGCACCGACATCGGCATCATCGAGAACGGCCGCCTGAAGAGCGTCACCGGCTTCCTCGACAAGGTGCCGGCGCAGTGAGGTCTTGCTGGCAAGTTGAGTGGCTCCCACGCTTACAGTAGTTGCTTGTCCAATCTGTAGAGGGGACCGATTGGCGAAGTCGGCGCCGCCCCTCATCGCCCTGCCGGGCACTTCTCCCCGTATAGTGACGGGGAGAAGGGGGCCGGCGGCAATCTCGACGCCTTTCCTGCGACGTTGGTGATTGGCGAAACCAGCAATGACAGCGCCCCTCTCCCCGTCTCTATACGGGGAGAGGATGCCGGCAGGCAGGTGAGGGGCAGCGCCAGCGCCCGGACGAAAGGAATGGGACAAGCGCCAACTCACGCGGTTACGGCCTTGATCGCCGGATAGAGCGCGCGGTATCGGTGATAGGCATCGGCGAAGGCGCCGCCAAGAGCCGCATCCGGCTCGATCGTGGCATCTGTCCTCGGCGCGGAGCACACGGCCAGCGGATCGGCGCCGGTCGCGGCGATCAGGCCAAGTCTGGCCGCTCCAAACGCAGCGCCGAAATCGCCATCAGCCGGAATATCCACCGGCAATTGCAGCGCGGTGGCGATCGCCTTCAGCCAGTACCGCGAGCGCGAGCCGCCGCCGATCGCGGTCACGCGCGTCAAGGTTGTGCCGGCGGTTTTCAATGCCTCCAGGCTGTCGCGGAAGGCAAAGGCGACGCCTTCGAGCACGGCCTGTGTCAGCACTGCGCGGCCCGATTCATGCGCCAGGCCGGTGAACGAGCCGCGAATGGCCGAATCATTGTGTGGTGTCCGCTCGCCCGAGAGATAGGGCAGGAAGGATACGCCTGTCGGCGCCTTCAGCATCTCGCCAAGTTCCGATGTCAGTTCGCCCGCGCCCTTGCCCGTGATCTCCGACAGCCAGTTGAGCGAATCGGTTGCCGACAGGATGACGCCCATCTGGTGCCAGGTGTTGGGCAGCGCATGGCAGAAGGTGTGCACCGCGCTGGCCGGGTTGGGCAGATAGGCGGCGTTGGCGGCAAACAGCACACCCGATGTGCCGAGCGAGACAAAAGCGTGGCCGGCGCCGACCGTGCCCATGCCGCAGGCGGAAGCCGCATTGTCGCCGGCCCCGCCAGCCACCGGAGTGCCGGCCGCGATGCCCCACCGCGACGCGAGTTCGGCGCGCAGGGCGCCGGCTTTTTCCGTGCCCTCGACCAGCGACGGCATCTGCTTTTCCTCAAGCGAGGTCGCAGCGAGCAGTTCCGCCGACCAGCGCCGCTTGCCGACATCGAGCCAGGATGTGCCGGCCGAATCCGACATTTCCGAAATGTAGTCGCCGGTCAGCCAGAGCCGCAGGAAATCCTTGGGCAAAAGCACCTTTGCCACCTTGGCGAAGACAGCGGGTTCGTTGTTCTTCACCCAGGCGAGCTTGGGCGCGGTGAAGCCGGGAAAGACGATGTTGCCGGTGAGCGCGCGGAAGCGCGGATCGGCGTCCAGTGCCGCCGCCTCGACATGGCTGCGCGTATCGTTCCACAGGATACAGGGGCGCAACACCTGATCGGCCGCATCGAGCAAGGTCGCGCCATGCATCTGGCCCGACAGGCCGATGCCCTTGACTGCCGCGAACTGCCCGGGATGTGCCGCCTTCAGGTCGGCGATCGCATCTTCGCAGGCGCGTATCCAGTGCAGGGGATCCTGCTCGGACCAGCCCGGATGAGGCCGAGAAACATCAAGCGTACCATGGCCGGAGCCGATGACGCCCTGTCCGGCATCGATCAGCAGCGCCTTGACGCCCGATGTGCCCAGGTCGAGGCCGAGATACATGGTTTCCTCCCACGTTCTTATTTTTTTCGGAACCCGAAAAATATGTTTGAGCCAGTTTTTAAGGCAAGATCCGCTCCGGGTCAATTCTCTGACAAATCGGCGGCACGTCTCGAAAACAGCGCCGACAGCGGACTGTCCGGGCGTGCGGTCGAGCGCTCCGTCGTCAGCGCCCTGGCCAGTGCACCGTCGCCGGCGCGCAGGGCGGCTTCTATCAGCGTCAGATCGATGACGTCGCGCTGCGCGTGGCTGCCGCCAAAGCGATGGGCGATGGCCCGGATCGGCCGGATCAGTCGGATGGTTTCGGCGTAGTTGCCCTCTCCGAACGCCTTGATCGCAAGCGTCAGGGGATGGCCGACATCCCGCGTGAAAGCGGCATTGTCGTCACCGCCCCGCATCGCTTCGCGCTGTGCCTCGAGCAAGGTCCGGGCCGGAGCATCGAGCCCGGCGCCGACAAAGGCCATCATCGCATGGGCGTCGTTGAAGGCATAGTTGGAGGCAGCGGCCTTGGGCACCCAATTGGCGGCAAGCGCCGTCCAGCGGTCGCCGACATCGATGCCGCCGAGATGAAGCCGCCACAGGATCGCCGATGCGTCGACCATGTTGAGCGCCAGCGTCGATCTGCTGCCGTAGATCGGCCCGTCATGGAGCGCCAGCACCTCGCCGGTCTCGCCGAGATCGTAGTGGAACAGCGCCAGGTGCCACCAATTGTGGACCTGGAGGAAGCTCTCCTTCGTCCAGGCTTCGGGATCGGTACGCATCCAGGCGATCCCGTCCCTTTGCCGGCTTTGCATCTCCATCACATGCGCGACCGCATGTTGCGCCCAGCCATCGCGCGGTTCGATCTCGACCGCCGTACGGCCGAGCCTTTCGGCCTGCGCATACTCAGCCATCTCTTCGAGCCCGAAGGCCTGCATGCCGAGAATGGCGTGATACCCCGGCATGTCCGCCTGCCATAATGGCAAAGCGCGGGCGATGCGGTCGCGCAGCATGCGGGCGTTGCCGGTGAAGAAATCGACCTGGTGTCCGACCTGAAGCGCCACGGCGTCGAGCGGAAAATCGATCGCTATGTCCTGCAGAATGCCGGAGGCCTGATGCCAGCGCCCGTTGGCGAGGTGGCCGAGGGCCGAGACATGCGCCCGCTCACGCGTTGTCGCGGCAAGCGGCAGCGCCGCCTCGTGGCAGATCCTGGCCACGGCCGTCGCCTCCGGTTCGGTGGCAAGGCCGAAAAGGTAGCCCTTGAAGACATGCGCCATGACAAAACCGGGGTCCTGCGCGATGGCGCGATCGACGGATTTCACGGGATCGCCAATGAAACACTGCAATTCGCGCACGGCCTGGCCGTAGGGCGCGAATCCAGCTTCCGTCGCGCCCGAAAATGCCAGGCCAAATGCGTCCCTGATGGCCATGCGAGAGTCCCTGGTCGAGGTCCGATGGGCATGATGCCCACGGTCCAGCGTGATCTTAAAGCATAGGCCACGGCTACGCCATTTCACGAGTCGCGCCGCGGCATGTCAGACATTTTTGCAGTTCATCAACCATGGGAGACAGAATAGGCTTTGTAAAACTGGACGAATTGTGGCTTGATTGCGGCGCGGGTAAGGGGCTTGAAATCGCGATCTGAGAGGGGACGCGATGCGGCATTTTGAAATACAGGTTCCGAACAGCGGTTCGGAGCACATTGGCAGGGCTGTTTCTTTGCCGCAGCGAAAGCCCAGACGGATCAATGCTGGGTTTATTAGCTTACTTGCAACTACGACCCTTATGTTGCTGCCGAACTCCGCGGCCCTGGCGGCATGCCTGCTGGTTCCGTCTCCGGGCAATGACGTCTTCACTTGCGATAGTGGCGATTCGGGCGGCAGCCTCAACGACACCATCGGCAACAACACGCTGAACTTTCCCGCCGGCGGCACCGGCCAGGTGAGCGGTAACGTCACCTTCGGCCCGGGCACGGACCGCATCAACATGCAGTCCGGCACCATCACCGGCACGGTCGATCAGGGCGACGGCACGGATTTCTTCACCATCGGCGGCGGCACCGTCGCCGGCAATGTCCAGCAGGGCGCAGGCATTGACGACTTCAACATGAGCGGCGGCCAGATTGGTTCCCTGAACCAGGGCGACGGGTTGGACACCTTCACCATGAGCGGCGGGCGCATCGTCGATTTCTTCGACGACGGCGACCGTGCCGTGATGACCGACGGCCGCATCGGCCGCGTCAACATGAAGCTCGACAAGAACTATTTCAATATGTCGGGCGGCATCATCGACCGCAACCTGGTCACCGGCTTCGACCAGGACACCATCATTCTCTCCGGCGGCACGATCGGCGGCAACATCAGCGTCAGCGGCGGTAACGACAGCGTGACGATCACGGGCGGCACCGTCGGCGGCGATGTGCTGATGAGCTTCGGAGCCGACAGTTTCGTCTGGAATGGCGGCGGCATCATCTATGGCGCCGTCGACCTCGGCGGCGACAACGATACGGCAAAGCTGAGCAACCTGACCAATGCCAATCTGGGCGGCGCCGACGCGCTGAATGGCGGTCTCGGCACCGACACGCTGACCTTCGACAACGTCAAGCTCGACGGCATCAGCCGGGTCCAGAACTGGGAAACTATCGACGCCACCAACGACACCGAACTCACGCTGGACGGCAATCTGGTGCTTGGAGACAGCGGCACCGGCACGGGATCGCTCAATGTCGATGCCGCGAGCACGCTCTATGGCGGCGGCTTCAACGCATCGATCCAGGCCTTTACGTCGGGCCAGCTTGCGGACGTCGTCAATGCCGGCCGCATCGACCTAACCAATGGCAGTACCGGCGCGACGGACCGGCTGACGATTTCGGGCAATTACACCGGGCTCGGCGGCCTGCTGCTCATCCAGACCGAGCTCGGCGATGATTCGTCGGCGTCGGACAGGCTGGTGCTTTCGGGCGGCACGGCTTCCGGCTCGACCGGCATCGCGGTGGTCAATGTCGGCGGCGCGGGGGCCGAAACGATGCAGGACGGCATCATGGTCGTCCAGGCGGTCAACGGCGCCACCTCCACCTCAAGCGCCTTCGCGCTCGACGTGCCGGTCGCGGCAGGCGCCTTCGAATATTATCTGTTCAAGGGTGGCGTCACCGCAGGCAGCGCGGAGAACTGGTATCTGCGCTCGTCGCTGATAACCCCGACATCGCCGGCCGCGGCGCCGCCGGCGGCAGAACCAACACCCGCGCCGGAACCGGTGCCGCCCGAGACCGAACCTCCGCCGCCGCCATCCGCGCTGCCGCCGGTGCCGGCGCCGACCGAGGGCGACATCAACACTCCGCCGGCCGACCCGACGCCGCCCGTGCAGGCTAGCGATCCGGTGCCCGTGCCGCCGCCACCGCCGCCGCCGGCGCCGGCGGCTGATCCACCGCCACCGCCCCCGCCGGTCCCGACCGCCGTGCCCGATCTTCCGATGCCCGCGGCAGGGGAGGAAATCCTGCTCTATCGCGTCGAGGTGCCGGTCTATTCCGCGGTGCCGCCTGTGGCCGAGCATCTGGCGATGACGACACTTGGCACCTTCCATGAGCGGCGCGGCGAACAGAGCCTGTTGTCGAACACGGAGCTGTCGCCGGTCTGGGGCCGCATCTACGGCCAGGACGCGAAGATGGGCTGGTCGGGAACGGTGTCGCCGTCCTTCGACGGCACCTTGTTCGGCCTGCAGGCGGGCTTCGACGTCTTCGGACGCGAAACCGCGTCGGGCGGGATCGATCGCGCCGGCCTGTTCGTCGCCTATGCCAGCATGAAGGGCGATGTGCGCGGCCAGGCGCTGGGGCGGAATGATCTGTCCGTCGGCGGCATCGATGTCAGCGGCGCCAGCGTCGGCGGTTACTGGACCCGCATCGGCCAAGGCGGCTGGTACCTCGACGGCGTCCTCATGGCCACCTTCTTCGGCGGCGACGCGACGTCGTCGCGCAACGTCGGCATCGACATTGGCGGAACAGGTGTCACCGCCTCGCTGGAGGGCGGCTACCCCATTGCGCTGGCGCAGGGCTGGACGCTCGAACCGCAGGCGCAACTGATCTGGCAGCATCTGTCGCTCGACGATGCCAAGGATCGTTTCTCGTCGGTTTCCTTCGATAGCGAGGGCAGCGTCACCGGCCGGATCGGGGCTCGGCTGCAGGGCGAGTCCGTTGTCAATGGAATAGCGCTGCAGCCCTACCTCAAGGCCAATATCTGGCATGATTTTGGCGGCACCGATCGTGTCAGTTTCGACACCACCGACATCTCGACGGAGGGCAGGTCGACCTCGTTCGAGTTCGGCGGCGGTATCGTCGCCAAGGTGACGGACAAGGTCAGCATCTTTGCCACCGGCGACTACACCACCAATCTCGGCGGCGACAAACGCCGCATCCTCGAGGGCAATCTGGGCTTCAGCGTAAAATGGTGAGGCCCTCCGGGCCTCACCCGCGTCGGGACATCAACTGCCGGAACGCATCGCCACCGTGGCGATGCCGGCGCCGACCAGGAGCGTGCCGCCGGTACGGTTGAAGATGCGGATCGCCTTGGGATTGCGGACCACGTTGCGGGCGCGTGCCGCGATCAGCGCGTAACCGAAAGCGTTGGCGAAGGCGAGCGCCAGGAAGGTCGTCTCGAAGATCAGCATCTGCGTCCGGAAGTCGGCATGCCGGTCGAGGAACTGCGGCAGGAAGGCGACGAAGAAGGTGATGCTTTTCGGGTTGAGCGCGGTGACCAGCCAGGCATGCGCCATCATCTTGGCCGACGACACCGCGTCGGTGCGGGGTTCGGCCTTCAGCGCGCCGCCGGCGCGGAACAGTTTCACGCCGAGATAAATCAGATAGCCGGCGCCGATCAGTTTCAGGGTGGTGAAGACACCAGCCGAAGCGGCAAGCAGCGCGCCGATGCCCAGCATCGACAAGGTCATGGCGGTGAAGTCGCCGAGCGCCACGCCGACCGCCATCGGCAAAGCGGTGCGCCAGCCCTGGCCCAGCGCATAGGAGACGACCAGAAGGATCGTCGGGCCCGGGATGATGAGGAGGATGGTCGACGCGGCAGCGAAGGCGGCCCAGTTTTCGAAGGACATGCTCGTCTCCTTTGAGCTCAAGGAAGAGGATAAATCCTTGGGTCCCGAAGAATGTAAAGGGTCCAATCCTAGTTTTCGCGTATTCCGGCCGGGCAACCGGCACGACTCTTACGGGACCGCGACGTCAATTGCGCCAGCGGCAAAAAGCTTGATGACGGTTTCAACGTCTTGCAGATGTTTAATGGCGACCGCGCGGGAGGGCGGAGCGGCGCCTCGGCAAAGCGCAAACGCAAGCAGCGCAAGGCATTCACGCTTTATCAACCATGAATGATGAAAATGCCCACTATCCGGCCGGACCGTGCTTCCCGCCGACAGCGTAGGGTTGGGTATATGGGTGAGTTGCCGCAAGGTCCGACGCCGCCACGAAACGGCGACGCAGTCGAAACCGATCTTCTTCTTTCCCGCCGCGCCGTCCTGTCCGGGGCGGGCGCTTTGGCCTTGCTCGGCGTCGCCGGCTGCTCGACCTCGGGTGGTGGCGATCTGCCGGCGCTGCAGCTCGACGATACGGTCACCGGTTCGGTGCCGATCCGGCCCTCGATCAGTGTCGACAAGAACATCACCAGCCCCGACGTCATGTATGCCTCCTTGACGGATAACGGCTTCAACGTGCCCGAGGTGCCTTATCTCAAGGTCAAGCCGGAGTTCCGTCGCCAGATCGTCGTCGATACGACCGGCGAGGCGCCCGGCACCATCGTCGTGCATCTCAAGGAACGCATGCTCTATCTCGTCCAGCCGGGTGGCGACGCCATCCGCTACGGCGTCGGCATCGGCAAGGACGGTTTCCGCTGGTCCGGCCGCGCCAACATCCAGTACGGCAGGGAGTGGCCGACCTGGACGCCGCCGCCCGAAATGATCCAGCGCAAGCCGGAACTGGTGAAGTGGCAGGGCGGCCAGCCCGGCGGCCTGACCAATCCGCTCGGTGCGCGCGCGCTCTACATCTACCAGGACGGCAAGGACACCGGCTACCGCATCCATGGCTCGCCCGAATGGTGGAGCATCGGCCAGGCGATGTCGTCGGGCTGCGTGCGCCTGATCAACCAGGACATCATCGACCTCTACAGCCGGGTGTCGAAGAAAAACCCCGTCGTCGTCATGTGATCGTCCAGCCCTCCGTTTCTCCCGTTGCGCGATGCGGCAAGACAGGCCAAGGTGACCTGAAAACCATCGCCTAGAGCCGGATGATTTCAGGTCCGTTCGACCTGAAATCCGAATCCGTCTCTTTCGGCGTCATGCCCTAGGGAGACATCAAGCATGGCTGGAACTTTCGTCATCGCGCAGGGCGGCGGCCCGACCGCCGTCATCAACCAGACGGTCGTGGGCGCCGCGCTGGAGATCCGCAGGCGCCATCCCGGTGCCAAGGTGCTGGGCTCCCTGCACGGCGTGCGCGGCATCCGTGACGGCAACTATGTCGACCTCTCCGCCATCCCGGAGGACCGGCTGCGGCTGATCGCCGGAACGCCGAGCGCCGCCCTCGGGTCGACGCGCGACAAGCCGGATGCCGCCTATTGCGAGGTCATCTTGAAGGGCCTGCAGAAGGCGGGCGCCGACGCTTTCATCTATATCGGCGGCAACGACACCTCGGGCACGCAGCAGATCCTGACCGATGCCGCCGGCGGCAAGATCGCTTTCGTCCATGCGCCGAAGACCATCGACAACGATCTCGAGGAAAACGACCATACGCCGGGCTTCATGTCCGCGGCCGAATTCGTCGCTGGCGCCTTCCTGTCCGTCGATCTCGATTTTCGCGCGCTTCCCGGCATCTATGTCGGCATCGTCATGGGCCGCCATGCCGGCTTCCTGACCGCGGCGTCGGCGGCCTGGCAGCTCGATTCCGACAGCGGCCCGCATCTGGTCTACGTCCCGGAGCGGCCGTTCTCCGCCGCCGGCTTCATCGACGACGTGCGCGCCACGCTCGACCGCCACAAGCGCTGCATCGTCGCCGTGTCGGAAGGCGTCAGCACCGCCGACGGCAAGGCACTGGTCGAAAGCCTGGTGCCGGCGGACAAGCTCGAGCGCGACCAGCACGGCAACGTCAAACTCTCGGGCAGCGACCTGCCGGCGGCGCTCGAACGGGCATTGGCCGAGGGGCTGCCGGGCAAGCGTGCCCGCGTCGACGCACTCGGCTACATGCCGCGCGGCTATGTCGGCTCCATCAGCCCGGTCGATGCGCAGGAGGCCTTCGATGCCGGCGCTTTTGCCGTCGGCGTCGCCGAACAGGGCGGCGGCTCGGTGGCGCTGCAATATGATGGCAGCAAGATAGTGCTGAAGAAGGTGCCGCTGAAGAACGTCGCCGGCAAGACCCGCCACATGCCCGACGATTTCATGAAGCCCGACGCCAACCAGCTGTCCGAGGCCGGAATGGCCTATCTCAAGCGGCTGGTGCCGGAAAAATACAAGGTCGGAAAGCCGTTCGTCTGATGCCCGGTCCGCTTGATGCCCGGCTCACACCCGATGCCCGGCTCACACTTGATGAATAGCTGGTTCTCCAGGCGCATCGTCGACGGCAGGACGACGATGCTGACCGAGCCGTTCGTGCACGACTATGTGCGCGCCAATATCTGGCATTTCACCGGCCGCGACGCCGACCTTCTGGTCGACACCGGGATGGGCATCTGTCCGCTGGCGCCGGAGATAAGGACGCCCGAAGGCAAGCCGCTTCTGGTCGTCGCCACCCATATCCACCTCGACCATGTCGGCTCGCTGCACGAATTTCCGCTGCGGGCCGGGCCAAGGATGAGCGCAGCGCAATTCGAGAGCATGGATGAGGCCGCGACTTACGCCTACATGTTCCACGATCTCGAGGGCGCCGTTTCGAAATTGCCGGCGCCTGGCTGGAAGTCGGCCGACTATGCGATAGCGCCGGCACCGTTGACGCGTATGCTCGACGAAGGCGACGTGGTCGATCTAGGAGACCGCCGGTTTCGGGTGCTGCATCTCCCCGGACATTCGCCGGATTCGATCGCGCTTTTCGATGAGGCCGACGGCCTGTTTTTCAGCGGCGACGCCATCTATGACGACACGCTGATCGACGATTTGCCGGATTCCGACCGGGAGGCCTATCGCAACACGATGCGCCGGCTGCTCGACCTGCCGATCAGGATCGGCCATGGCGGCCACGGCCCGAGCTTCGACGGCGGGCGCATGCGCGAAATCGCGTCGGCCTATCTGCGATCCGTAAGCGCACTCTGAATTAAATCTTCGTAAGGTCGGGCTAAAACCCTAAATCGCGCAGATCGGCGCCCTAGATAGTTGTTGTCGATCCGGCCGGCTGCCATGCGTGGCGAGGCAGGCAACCCGGGCCGTCGGCACGCTGACGGGCACTTCTCCCAGGAAGACCCGCGGCGCGGATCAACCCCTCGCCCGGACAGAACGACCATGTCAAACCTGAGCATTCTTCGTAGGCATCGCATCGCCGCCCTGCTGGGCGCCGCGCTGCTGGTTTCTCCCTTTGTCGTCTCATTCGCCGACAGCGCGAACGGCGTCGGCACGGGCAACACGGTTGCAACGACGCAGACCCCCGTTGCCGGGACCACGGCCCCCAGCGGTTCGTTGGCGCCGATCGTGGCCACGACCAAGCCGGCCGTCGTGACCGTGACCACGGTCATGAAAGGACAGCCGGAAGCAATGAACGAAGCGTCGCCCTTCGATGGCGCCTCGCCCTTCGACGACTATTTCCGCCAGTTCTTCGGCGATCAGGGCATGCCCGCTCCCAAGACGCCTCCGCAACAGCGGTTGCCGCGGGCCGAAGCGCTCGGTTCGGGCTTCATCGTCGGTGCCGACGGCACCATCGTCACCAACAACCATGTCGTCGACGGCGCTTCCTCGATAAAGGTCACGCTCGACGACGGCACGGAGCTCCCGGCCAAGCTGGTCGGTCACGATGCCAAGAACGACCTCGCCGTGCTGAAGATCAACGCCGGCAAGTCGTTGCCAACCGTGAAGTGGGGCGACTCCGACAAGCTCATGACAGGCGACCAGGTGCTGGCGATCGGCAATCCGTTCGGCATCGGCACCACGGTAACGGCCGGTATCGTCTCGGCGCGTGGCCGCGACCTGCATAGCGGGCCCTTCGACGATTTCATCCAGATAGACGCGCCGATCAATCACGGCAATTCCGGCGGCCCGCTGGTGGACGTCAACGGGAATGTCGTCGGCATCAACACGGCGATCTATTCGCCCAATGGCGGCAGCGTCGGTGTCGGTTTCGCCATTCCGTCGGACCAGGCCGAGAAGGTGGTCGCCAAGCTGATGAAGGGCGGCAACATCGAATACGGCTATCTCGGCGTCGAGATCCAGCCCGTCACCCCGGATGTGGCAAGCGCCATCGGGCTGGACCGTCCCAGCGGTGCCTTGGTCTCGCAGGTCAATGACGGCTCGCCCGCGGCCAAGGCCGGCGTCGAGACCGGTGACGTCATCACCGGCTTCGCTGGCCAGGACGTCAAGGATCCCAAGGACCTGTCACGAGCCGTCGCCGACGTCGCGCCGGGTGCCAAGGAGAGACTGGATGTCTGGCGCAAGGGCAAGGCCATGCAGATCTCGGTGGAGGTCGGGCGCAACAGCGACGATGTGAAAACGGCATCGACGGATGACTCGAGCGCGCCGGGCACCGGGCAGGGTTCCCGCGTGCCGGCCGTCGGCCTCGGCTTGATGGATATCACGCCGGACATCCGCCAGCAGATGAACCTCCCCGAGAACGAGCACGGCGCGGTGGTTGCGAGCGTCAATCCCGACAAGCCGGCAGCGACTGCCGGCATCCAGCCGGGCGATGTCATCGTCGCCGTCAACCAGGCTCCGGTGAAGAGCGCCAGGCAGGTGACCCAAGCGATTGCCCAAGCCGGCAAATCCGGACGCAAATCGGTGCTGCTTCTGGTCGAGCGTGGTGACACCCAGATCTATGTCGCCGTGCCGTTCGCCAATGGCTGACACATAAACAGCGGCGTGGCGGGCTTGTGGAGCGCCCGCTACGCCCAGTCTATCGGCTACAACTTGCGCAGCGCCACTTCCTCGATCAGGTGGTCGGCGCCCTTGCGCAGGATCAAGTCGGCGCGGGCACGCGTCGGCAGGATGTTTTCGCGCAGGTTCTTCAGGTTGATGTTGGTCCACAGGCCCTCGGCGATCGCCTTGGCCGCATCCTCCGACAGCTGCGAATAGCGGTGGAAGAAGGAGTCCGGATCGCGGAAGGCGGTTTCGCGCAGCCGCATGAAGCGGGAAATATACCAATTGTGAATCAGCTTCTCGTCGGCATCGATATAGATGGCGAAGTCGAAGAAGTCCGACAGGAAGGGCACGATCTTGCCGTCCTGCGGCAGCTTGCCCGGCTGCAGCACGTTGATGCCTTCGAAGATCAGGATGTCGGGCCGGTCGATGGTGACGAACTCGCCGGGGATGACGTCATAGGTAAGGTGCGAATAGACCGGCGCGCGGACATCGGGCAACGCCGACTTGATACCGGAGAGGAAACGCAGCAGCGCGCCGACATCGTAGCTGTCGGGGAAACCCTTGCGCTCCATCAGGTTTTCGCGGCGCAGCACCTCGTTGGGCAGCAGGAAGCCGTCCGTGGTGATGAGGTCGACCTTGGGGCTCGACGGCCATCGCGCCAGCAATTCCTTCAGCACGCGCGCCGTGGTCGATTTGCCGACCGCGACAGAACCGGCAATGCCGATGATGAAAGGCGTTTTGGCCACGTCGGCGGCGTTGAAGAAAGCCTGGCGCTGCCGGAACAGAAGCTGGCTCGCCTCGACATGCGCCGACAAAAGCCGCGACAAGGACAGATAGATGCGCTTGACCTCTTCGAGGTCGACCGGGTCATTGAGCGAACGCAGGCGGCGGAACTCGTCCTCGCTCAGCGTCAGCGGCGTATCGGCGCGGAACCGCGACCATTGCTCGGCCGAGAAGAAGCGAAACGGAGAGTATTTCTCGGTTGGCGCGAGCTGATCCATCGAGATACCTGCCCTCCCTCCCGATCAGCCCTTGGGCCGCGACGCCTTCTCGGCGATGCCCGAACGCCCGGTACGGGCTTCAAGCTCCTTGAGCACGTCGTTCAACGGGACACCCGAGATGCCGAGAACGACAAGCCAATGATATATAAGATCGGCGCTTTCGGAAACGAGGCCCTGTTTGTCGCCCTTGACTGCGGCGATCACGGTCTCGACCGCCTCCTCGCCGAGCTTTTGCGCCGCCTTGTCGATGCCCCGGGCGTAAAGCTTGGCCGTCCACGAATCCGGATCGCCGGAATGGGCGCGGTCGCTGACGATTTTTTCCAGGTCGGAGAGCGAAAACTCGGCCATGTCGATCTATCTTCTTGTTTAAGCCGGGTTTTTCCCGAAAGCCGGCTTCGGGAGCATGCTCTAGGACCTGTTGCCCAGCGAGTCCAGCCGCATCGGCAGGCCGGCCTTGGCCATATGCGCCTTGGCTTCGGCGATGGTGTAGGTGCCGAAATGGAAGATGGAGGCCGCCAGCACAGCACCCGCATGGCCGTCGCGAATGCCTTCGACCATGTGGTCGAGCGTGCCGACGCCACCCGAAGCGATGACCGGCGCGCGCACCGCGTCCGACACCGCGCGGGTCAGCGCGATGTCGTAGCCGGCCTTGGTGCCGTCGCGGTTCATCGAGGTCAACAGGATCTCGCCGGCGCCGCGATCGACCATTTTCCGCGCGAATTCCACGGCGTCGATGCCGGTCTTCTCGCGCCCGCCATGGGTGAAGATCTCCCAGCGGTCGGCCTCGCCGGGGCCGGAGACTTTCTTGGCGTCGATGGCGACGACGATGCATTGGTTGCCGAACTTGTCGGCGGCTTCGGCGACGAAATCCGGGTTCTTCACCGCCGCCGTGTTGATCGACACCTTGTCGGCCCCCGCCAGCAGCAATTTTCGGATGTCGGCCACCTGGCGCACGCCGCCGCCGACGGTCAGCGGCATGAAGCATTGTTCCGCGGTGCGGGCGATGACGTCGAAGATGGTCTCGCGATTGTCCGACGAAGCGGTGATGTCGAGAAAGCAAAGTTCGTCGGCGCCGGCGGCATCATAGGCCTTGGCGGCCTCCACGGGATCGCCGGCGTCGATGAGGTCGACGAAATTGACGCCCTTGACGACACGGCCGTCCTTGACGTCGAGGCAAGGGATGACGCGGGCCTTCAGCATCAGCGGCCCTCTATCGTGGCAAGCAGATCGTTGAGCAGCTGGCCGACCAGCGGCGGCACATCGGCCTGCGCATCGAAGGCCGGATCGTAAGCGGAAACGGTGATGCCGACGACCGGTACCGCAAGCGCCATGGCGCAGGCCGCGTCGCGCAGCTGCTCCGGGTTCGGTCCGCCTGCGGTGACGTAGCGGTTGGCCTGCAGCGCCTTGGGGTCGTGCACGTCGAGATCGAGATGCATGTGCACGCTGTTGGCGCCGGCGGCCTTCAGTTTTTCCGTCGCTTGCGCCACGCCTGGACATTCCGTCCGGATGACTGGCAATGTTTCGAGAAGGTTTTCCTCCGCCGGATCGAGATCGCGGGCGTTGAGGAGCACGCAGCGCGCGGGATCGATCGGCCTGAAGCCGGGAATGGCGGCCGCCATCGGACGCCAGCACAGGCCGAGCACCGTCGACAGCGCCATGCCGTCGAGAAAGCCGTAGACGGACGTCTCGGGCGTGTTGAGGTCGCCATGCTGGTCTGCCCAGATGATCGCGTCGGCGCCTTCGCCGGCGACCGCGCCGGCTGACGTCAGGCAGTTTCCGGCCAGCACGATGGGAAACCGGCCCCTGTCGCGGGCCATGCGGACCTCGCCCGAGACGGCGTTGCAGACGGCAAAACCCGTGGCGATCTCGCGCTCCTGGCCGTCGCCGACCCTGCCGATATCCTCGACCGTGACGTCGTGGCCGGCAAGGGTCAGGGCATCGACAAGCCCGCCCGATATCAGCGCGTCGGGCCCCTGGCCCATGCCGCCATGATAGTGGCCGCTGTCATAGGAGGCCAGGATGAGCGAAACCTTCACGACCGCGTCTCCATCGCCGGCCGGCCCCGCAGGATGGCCAGCGCCTCTGTGGGATCGATGCGGCCGTCATAGAGGGCACGGCCCGAGATCGCGCCTTCGAGTTTTTTCGCATCGGGCATGGTCATGCGCACGATGTCGGCGATCGAGGCCAGTCCGCCCGAGGCGATGACCGGGATCGACACGGCGTCGGCAAGGTCGATGGTGGCGTCCCAGTTGATGCCGGTCAGCACGCCGTCGCGGTCGATGTCGGTATAGATGATGGCGGCGACGCCCGCGCCTTCGAATTTCCTCGCCAGTTCGATGACGCCGAGGCTCGAGGCTTCCGCCCAGCCTTCGACCGCCACCTTGCCGCCCTTGGCGTCGATGCCGACGGCGACCTTGCCCGGAAATGCCTTGCAGGCCTGCCTTACCAGATCGGGATCGCGCACCGCCACCGTGCCGAGAATGACGCGGGCCAGCCCACGGTCGAGCCAATCCTCGATCTGCTCCAGCGTGCGAATGCCGCCGCCGAGCTGCACCGGGTTCCTGGTCGCCTTCAGGATGGCTCCGACCGCGGCGCTGTTTACGCTCTGGCCCTGGAAGGCGCCGTTCAAGTCGACGACATGCAGCCACTCGAAGCCCTGCTCTTCAAAGGCTTTTGCCTGCGCGGCGGGGTCATCATTGTAGATCGTCGCGGTCGCCATATCGCCGTGCTTCAGCCGCACGCATTGGCCGTCCTTGAGGTCGATGGCTGGAAACAGGATCACTCAGGCACCCTCGACGATCGCGAAATGTCCGGTCGAAGCCACCAGCCTGTTCTGCAACGCTGTCTGGTAGGCTGGCGATCGATAGCAGCTGAGCGCGGTTTCATAAGAGTCGAACTCGACCACCACCTGCCTGTCAAATTCCGATCCTTCGGGATTGGTCACTTGTCCGCCGCGCACAAGATAGCGGCCTCCGAAAGACGAAACCGCGTCGCCGATGGCGTCGCGGTAACGCTGATATCCTTCCGGGTCTGTCACCGTCAGCATTACCAGCCAATAGCCCTTCTTGCTCATGGTTCAGGGCCTCCAGCGCAGGAAATTGGTGATCAGCGCCAGGCCCAGCGCCTGGCTCTTCTCAGGATGGAACTGCGTGCCGGCGAGATTGTCACGCGCGACCGTGGCCGTCACCGGGCCCCCATAGTCGGCGACCGCGAGGATCTCGTCCGACTTTTTTGCGTCGAGATGGTAGGAGTGGACGAAATAGGCATGCAGTCCGGCCGCGCCGGTCGGAATGCCGGAGAACAATGGGTGCTTATGCCTCAATTCGATCGTGTTCCAGCCGATCTGCGGGATCTTCAGCGCCGGATCGGAAGGCGTGATCTCCTTGACGTCGCCCGATATCCAGCCGAACCCGTTGGTGACGGTCTTTTCGAGGCCGCGCTCGGACATCAGCTGCATGCCGACGCAAATTCCCAGGAAAGGCCGGCCCTTGGCGATGGCGACGTCCTCGACCGCCTCCCACATGCCGTCCACGGCACGCAGGCCGGCCGCGCAATCGGCGTAAGCGCCGACGCCGGGCAGGACGATGCGGTCGGCCGTCCGCACCCGGTCGGCATCGGCCGTCAGGTCGATCTCGGCCGCGATGCCGGCCTCGCGCGCGGCGCGCTCGAAGGCCTTGGTGGCCGAGCGCAGATTGCCCGAACCGTAATCGATGATCGCAACCCGCATCTCAGCGCCGTCCCGGAATGTGGGTCAGCCCCAGCGCCATGCCTGGCTGTGCCGGGCGCGCCAAAGCGGCATCTGGGACGATGCGCGGCGCGGGTGCCGCTTCATCCGAAAGCCCTTCCACCTCAAGGGCATAGCGCATGTCGGCATCGCTGAGCCAGCCGGCCTCGACGACGCCCCACTCATGCCAGCCGCGGCGGCGCAGTGCCGCGATGCGCAAGCCCTGTCCTTCCAGTCCGACATAGAGCGAGACGAGCAGCGACAAAAGCGAGCCGGCCACACCGAGCCCAAGTCTCTCGCCAAGCATCGACAGCACGCCCATGACGACAAAGGCGAGCGCCGCTTCGACCCACATCCGGTGCCAGGCAAGCCACAGCGGCGGCACAAGCAGGCCGAGCCAGATGAAGCCGTCGCGGACTAAGGTCGTCGTGTCGACTTTCTCGCTGCGGCCAGGTGGCTCCATCACGACATAGGCGGTCATGAGGCTATCCCTTCAAAGAACCCTTGGTGGAGGGAACCGCGTCAGGCTGGCGCGGATCGCGCTCGAGCGCGGCGCGCAGCGCGCGCGCCACCGCCTTGAAGCAGGTCTCGGCGACATGATGGTTGTTGGCGCCATAATGGTTGGTGACATGCAGCGTGATGCCGGCGTTCTGCGCCAGCGCCTGGAAGAATTCGCGCACCAGTTCGGTGTCGAAGGTGCCGATCTTCGGCGACGAGAACGACACGTTCCAGACCAGGAAGGGGCGGCCCGACACGTCGATCGCCGCGCGCGTCAGCGTCTCGTCCATGGCAAGGTCGATCGAGGCGTAGCGCATGATGCCGCGCCGCTCGCCCAGCGCCTTGGTCAAGGCCTGCCCGAGCGCGATGCCGGTGTCCTCGACCGTGTGGTGGTCGTCTATATGCAGGTCGCCCGTTCCCCTGACGGTCATGTCGATCAGGGAATGGCGGGAAAGCTGGTCCAGCATATGGTCGAAGAAGCCGACGCCGGTGGCGATGTCCGATTTGCCGGAGCCGTCGACATGGATCGACACGGAGATATCGGTTTCCCCAGTCTTGCGGCTTGCATCGGCGGAACGAGGCGCCATCACTCTATCCTTGTGCCAGTGGTTCAGATCGTGACCGGTTCACGGGTCTCAAGCGCTCGCTGGCTTGAAAACGAGAGCCTTCTAGCAGCATGATCCGGCGATTGCCAGTTGCGATCCCGGCCGCTATCGAGCGGTTTGCAATCATTGGCCCCGTGCATACATATGGCCGATCAAAGTCACTCGTACCGCGCCAAATCGCCTTTTGAAGGGATGGTGCGAATCGGAGCCAAGAAATGTCCAATGAATTGACCATGCACGCCACGACCATCGTGACGGTGCGCAAGGGCAACAAGGTGGTGATCGCCGGCGACGGCCAGGTCAGCCTGGGCCAGACCATCATGAAGGGCAATGCCCGCAAAGTGCGCCGCATCGGCAAGGGCGGCAATGTGATTGCCGGTTTCGCGGGCGCTACCGCCGACGCCTTTACGCTGCTGGAACGCCTCGAAGCCAAGCTCGAACAATATCCCGACCAACTGACGCGCGCCTGCGTCGAGCTCGCCAAGGACTGGCGCACCGATCGCTATCTGCGCCGGCTGGAGGCGATGATGCTGGTCGCCGACAAATCGGTCTCGCTGGCGCTGACCGGCAATGGCGATGTGCTGGAACCCGAACATGGCGTCATGGCCATCGGTTCGGGCGGCAATTACGCGCTGGCCGCGGCACGCGCGCTGATGGATACGGACAAGGATGCCGAGGAGATCGCCCGCAGGGCGATGCAGATCGCGTCCGATATCTGCGTCTACACCAACAACAATTTCGTCGTCGAAACGCTCGATGCCGCCTGAACCAGCCATGACCCCGCAAGGTGGGAACCGGTTTTCGGAAAAGATCATGGTCAAACAAGAAAGTAGCTACGATTTTCGGCCGGTGACCAAAAAGGACCTGCCGATGATCGCCGGCTGGCTCGCCGAGCCGCATGTCGCAGAGTGGTGGGACGATCCCAAGACGGAAATCGCGGAGATTGCCGATCACATAGACTCGATTTCCGTCGAGCCGCTGATCGTTGAGCTCGACGGAAAGCCGATCGCCTATCTGCAGAGCTATGACCCGCATATGGAAGACGGCCATCCCTATGCCGATCAGCCGTTCGGCACGCTGGGCATCGATGTCTCGATCGGCCGGCCGGAACTGGTGGGCATCGGCCATGGCTCGGCCATCGTGCGTCAGTTCGTCGAAGACCTGTTCGAGGAAGGCGTGCCGCGTGTCATCATCGATCCCGACCCCGCCAATCTCAGGGCCATCCGCGCCTATGAAAAGGCGGGTTTCCGGGCCATTGATCGCAGGCAGTCGATCCATGGCGACGTCGTGCTGATGGCGATCGATGCCGAAGACGCGCAAGAGGGGTAATCCAGGGCATGGTCACATCCAGCGAGGACAAGGGCCTTTCGGCCTACGAGGACAGCTGGCGGATGGGGCTGCTGATCATCGCCGGCCTGCTCGTCGCCCAGGCTGTCACGCTCTATCTGATGGGCCATCCGCCGATCTGCACCTGCGGCTATGTCAAGCTGTGGCACGGCGTGGTGAACAGTTCGGAGAATTCCCAGCACATTTCGGACTGGTACACCTTCTCGCACATCATCCACGGCTTCCTGTTCTATGCGCTGGCCCGGTTCCTGTTCCCGCGCTCGCCGATCGGCTTGCGGCTGGCATTCGCCGTCCTCGTCGAGGGTGGCTGGGAAATCCTCGAAAACAGCCCGTTCATCATCGAGCGCTACCGCGCCGGCACCATTTCGCTCGATTATTACGGCGACTCGATCATCAATTCGGTGTCCGACACACTGGCCATGGTGCTGGGATTTGTGATGGCGCGAAGGCTACCTATATGGGTGATCGTCAGCCTCGCCATCCTCTTCGAACTGGGTACCGGCTACCTTATCCGGGACAATCTTACACTCAACGTGATCATGCTGCTGCATCCGTTAGAGGCCATCAAGCAGTGGCAAAGTGGAATTTAGTGATATGAGCACCTTTTCTCCCCGCGAAATCGTTTCGGAACTCGACCGCTTCATCATCGGCCAGAAGGACGCCAAGCGCGCCGTGGCCATTGCCTTGCGCAACCGCTGGCGCCGCCAGCAGCTCGAAGGCCAGATGCGCGAAGAGGTGATGCCGAAGAACATCCTGATGATCGGCCCGACCGGCGTCGGCAAGACCGAGATCTCGCGCCGCCTGGCGCGGCTGGCCGGCGCGCCGTTCGTCAAGGTCGAGGCGACCAAGTTCACCGAAGTCGGCTATGTCGGCCGCGACGTCGAGCAGATCATCCGTGACCTGGTCGAAATCGCCATCGGGCTGGTGCGCGAAAAGATGCGCGAGGACGTGAAGGCACGCGCCCATGTCAACGCCGAGGAACGCGTGCTGGAAGCGCTGGTCGGCAAGACGGCGAGCCCGGCGACGCGCGATAGTTTCCGCAAGAAGCTGCGCGACGGCGAACTCGACGACAAGGAAATCGAAATCGAGGTGGCCGACACCGGCAATGGCGGCATGCCCGGCTTCGAAATTCCCGGCATGCCGGGCGCCAATATCGGCGTGCTCAACATCAACGACATGCTGTCGAAGGCAATGGGCGGCAAGAAGACCAAGCTGCGCAAGACGACGGTGAAGGAATCCTACGACCTGCTGGTCAGCGACGAGTCCGACAAGTTGCTCGACCAGGACGAGGTGGTGCGCCGGGCTCTGGACGCAGCGGAAAATGACGGCATCGTCTTCCTCGACGAGATCGACAAGATTGCCGCCAGGTCGGACATTTCGGGCGGCCCGTCGCGCGAAGGCGTGCAGCGCGACCTGCTGCCGCTGGTCGAGGGCACCACGGTGGCGACCAAATACGGGCCGTTGAAGACGGACCATATCCTGTTCATCGCCTCGGGCGCGTTTCACGTCTCGAAACCGTCGGACCTGTTGCCGGAATTGCAGGGCCGCCTGCCAATCCGCGTCGAACTGCGTGCGCTGGAGAAGGACGATTTCGTCCGCATCCTGACCGAGACCGAGGCGAGCCTGATCAAGCAGTATATCGCGCTGATGAAAACCGAGGGCGTCGAGCTGACCTTCACCGACGACGCCATCGATTCGCTGGCCGGCGTCGCCGTCGACCTCAATGCCAGCATCGAGAATATCGGCGCGCGGCGGCTGCAGACGGTGATGGAGCGGGTGCTGGACGAGATCTCCTACGATGCGCCCGACCGCAACGGCACGGCCGTCACCATCGACGCCGCCTATGTGCAGAAGCATGTCGGAGACCTCTCCAGAAACACCGATCTGTCGCGGTTCATCCTCTGAACGAAGACGCCGGAGCAGTCCGGCGCGGCATCGAGTAACAACTCCGGCAGGAGCCATGTGTGGCCAGATGGTACCATCTGGCCACCTTTCGTCTCGCCGGATGAAGAGGCGCTCTCGACTCGACCAGGTGCTTTACCTAGTTTGCGCGGCAATTCTCTAGGCGGCGGCGCATGAAAAAACTCATCCTGGTCATTCTCGGCTTGACGCTGGCGGCGACGCTGTTCGCCGCCGACGCGGCGACATTGGTGCCGCCGGGAAACCGCAATGCCGAGCAGCCCGACATTCCCGGCGCCTCCAGCCGCCGCACCCAGGCGACCAACACCAGCTTCCAGGCGAAGTATCGCAAGGTCTACGCGCTGTTGCAGAACGACCCCGACCTGCGCGGCAAGATCAAGAAGGCGGCAAGCGCCTATGGCATCGACCCGATGCACATCGTCGGCGCCATCGTTGGCGAGCACACCTACAATGTCGACGCCTATGACCGGCTGCAGACCTATTATGTCAAGGCGATCTCCTACCTCTCGAGCAAGCTCTCCTTCGCCTATGATGGCGAGGACATTACCGATTTCGTGCAGCGGCCGGAATTCAGGAAGTGCGCCGCGATTTCGGACAGCTACGATCTGTGGGAATGCCGTGAACAGGTTTGGAACCGCTCGTTTCGCGGCAAGACCGTCGGCGGCGAGGATTTCCCCGACAACCGGTTCGGCGCCACCTTCTTCCAGCCCTATTATGCCGGCCAGACCTTCGGCCTCGGCCAGCTCAACCCGCTGACCGCCCTGCAGATGAGCGATCTCGTGCACAAGGTGTCGGGCTTGCCGAAGCTCGACGTCTCCGATCCCAATTCGGTCTACAAGACCATCATGGATCCGGACCTGACGCTTCCTTACGTCGCCGCGACGATCAGGAAGTCGATCGACGCCTATAAGAGCATCGCCGGCTTCGACATTTCGGGCAATCCGGGCCTGACCGCCACGCTCTACAATGTCGGCAATCCGGAACAGCGCGCCTATGCGCTGAAGGCGGAAAACGAAAAACGCCGCGCCACCGGCGAGCCGGAGAAGCTGCCGGAAGAGAATTATTACGGCTGGCTAGTCAACGACAAATTGCCGGAGCTGAAGGCGCTGTTTTAGGGCGGACCCGGCGCGCTGACGTTGATTTGCCAAAGCCGCGCCGCCCCTCATTGTCCTGCCGGACATTTCTCCCCGTGTAGTGACGGGGAGAAAGACGCTGTCATCAATGATTTCGCCAATCGGTGCATGAATTGCGGCGAGGTTGCCATAGCCCCCTTCTCCCCGTTCTACGGGGAGAAGATGCCGGCAGGCAGATGAGGGGCGGCGCCGACATCCACAAGGTGCACGACCCCTATGCCGCCAGCAACCCCTTCAGCTTGACTTCAGGCGATCCCAGCGCGTCCGCCGACGGTTTTGCCCGCTTCGCGATCAGCATCTCGGCCAGCCTGATGTCGCGCGCCACCGCATTGCCCGGGCCGATGCCGCTGGCCGCCACCAGCCTGCCGTCCTCGGCCAGATGAAAGAGGATGAAGGCGCCGTCACCGAGATCGCGGCGCACGGTGCTACGGCCTTCGTCGGATAATCCCGCGATCTGCAGGGACAGGCCATACTGATCCGACCAGAACCACGGCACCGCGGCATGCGGCTCGCCGGCGCCCAGCATGTTCCTGGCCGCCAGTGCGCCCTGTTCCTGCGCGTTGCGCCAGGCTTCCAGCCGCACGCGGCGGCCGCCATAGATGGCAAGCGGGAACGAGCAGCAGTCGCCGGCGGCGAAGATGTCGGGATCGCTGCTGCGCAGTTCTGCGTCGACCGCGATGCCGTTTTCGATGGCCAGGCCGGCCCCCGCCGCGAGCCCGGTCACCGGCACGGCGCCGATGCCGATCACGGCGAGGTCGGCAATGATCTCGCGCCCGCCGGCAAGCGTCACCCGCACCTCCTTGCCGTCGTCGGCGATGGCGGAGATGCCTTCCCCGCAGATCACGTCGACACCCTCGGCGACATGCGCGTCATGGATGATTTCGGCGATCTCGGCCGGAACGCCGCGCATCAGGATGCGCGACTGCGCCTCGATGACGGTGACATCTGCGCCGAGCTTGCGTGCCGCCGCGGCAAGCTCGAGGCCGATGAAGCCGCCGCCGATGACGGCGATGCGATTGCCGGCGCTGAGATGAGCGCGGATGGCCAGCGCATCGGCGAAGGTCCTGAGATAGACACAGCGTCCGCCAAGGCCAGGCATCGGCAGCTTGCGTGGGGTCGAGCCAGTGGCCAGCAGCAGCTTGTCGTAGGGCAGCACCGAGCCGTCGGACAGGCGCACCGTGTGCGCCGCGCGATCGATCGCGATCGCCTGAACGGAATGGATATGCCGGATCGCTTTTCCCGCCAGGATTTCGTCGCTGGCGATCGCCTTGATTGCAGGCGCGTCGCTGGCCATCGCCTCCTTGGACAGAGGTGGCCTCTCATAGGGCAGATGCGGCTCGTCGCCGACCAGCGTCAACGGCCCGTCATAGCCGAGATCGCGCAGCGTCAGTGCTGCCCGTCCGCCGCATTCGCCGGCCCCGATGATCACCATTCCCGGCGCCATGCCCTTTACCCGATCTGAACCAGCACTTTGCCGGCGTCGACCTTGACCGGATAGGTCCTGAGGTTGACGCAGACCGGCGCGCCCCTGGCCGCGCCCGTCTTGTAGTTGAAGCGGCCATTGTGCTTGGGGCATTCGATGATGTCGTCCATCACCAGCCCGTCGGCGAGATGCACCTTCTCATGCGTGCAAAGTCCGTCGGTGGCGAAATAATCGTCGTCAGGGCTGCGATAGATGGCGAAGGTACGCCCGCCATGATCGAAGCGCATCACATCTTCTTCGTCGATGTCACCGGCGGCACAGGCCTCGACCCAATCGCTCATTCAGTCCTCCCCTGGAGTTGTCGGATGTCATTCCGCCGCCGCGGCGACGATGTCGTTGTGGAATTCCTCGCGGTACGGCCTGGCGGTCGGCGGCAGCTCGCGCTTGAGGAAATAATCCTCGTTGCGCAGCTGGCGGCGGAAGGCCGGGATCATCTCGCGGTAACCGGCCAGGATCGAGGGCGTCGGCGCCGGCAAATCGTGCTTGATCAGCGCGTGCAGCCTGGGCAGCGCATGGTAGGGCACCATCGGGAACATGTGATGCTCGACATGGTAATTCATGTTCCAGTAGATGAAGCGGCTGATCGGGTTCATGTAGACGGTACGGCTGTTCAGCCGATGATCGGTGACGTTGTCGGCAAGGCCGCCATGCTGCAGCAGGCCGACCATCACATGATGCCAGGCGCCGTAGAGCCGGGGCAGGCCGACCAGCATCAAAGGCAGGAACGACCCGGTATAGAGTGCCAGCGCGATAGTCGCTGCATAGATCGCCGTCCAGATGCGGGCAATATGGATCGCCTTGGGCTGCTCCTGTTCGGGAATGAAGGTTTTTTCCGCAGCGCTGATGTTGCCTGCGGCGTTGCGCAGCATGTCCGACATCGCGTGCCAGGCGTCGAGCACGCCGACAAAACCGAGGACGAGGCGCGCCAGGTCCGGCGGCCGCATCACCGAGATCTCGGGATCGCGGCCGACGATGATGGTGTCGGTGTGATGGCGCGTGTGGCTCCAGCGCCAGGTCACCGGGTTGCGCATGATCATGAAACAGGCGATCTGATAGACCGCGTCATTCATCCACTGTGTGCGGAACGCGGTTCCGTGGCCGCATTCGTGCCAGCGTGAATCGGTCGACGAGCCGTAGAGCACGCCATAGACGAAGAAGAAGGGCACGCACCACCAGCTACCCCAGAACCAGGCACCGCCGGCGCCGCTGACGATGAGGGCGGCCAGCCAGATCGCGGTGTCGCGGATCGCCGGGCCATCGGAGCGCTGCATCAACTCCTTCATCTGCTTGCGGGGAATGTCGGTGTGATACCACTCGGCCGCCGACAGGCCGTTCTCGACGGCAAGCCGGGCGTCGCGGCCGATCAGGCTGTAGTCACGCCGGGACGGCGCTGCGGTCATGATTGCCTCCCAAGGCAACGGGCTCGATACCCAGAAATAACGCCGCGCCATGATAGACTCAACATCACAAAGATAGTTTCTATCATTTCCTATCAAAGTAAGGTATCGATATCAGGCAATCGAGCGAGGGCGATCATGGCGAAACGGCCGACCATCACTGATCTGGCGCGCATCTCCGGCGTCAGTGTCGCCACGGTGGACCGCGTGCTCAACAATCGCTTGCCGGTGCGCGAGGAAACGGCGCGCCGCGTCTACGAGACCGCGACCGAGATCGGCTATCATGCCGCCGGCCTGATCAAGCAGAGGATGCGCCACGAGCTGCCGGAATACCGGCTGGGCTTCCTGCTTTTGAGAGGCAACGACGTCTTCTACACGGAGTTCGCGCGGCAGCTCGAACTCGCGGTGTCGCAATCGCAGCGCTTCCGCGGCGTCGCCATCATCGACTTCGCCAGTTCGCTGACGCCGGATGAAATCGTCGAGCGCACGCGCAAGCTGGCGGCCAAATGCAGGGCGGTCGCCCTGGTCGGGCCCGATCATCCGGCGCTGACGGTCACCGTCGAGGAGATGAAGGCCAAGGGATTGCCGGTCTTTTCCCTGCTGTCCGACTTCGCGGCCGGCATTCGCGAGGGCTATGTCGGCCTTGACAACCGCAAGGTCGGCCGCACCGCGGCCTGGATGATCTCCAAGGCGGCGAAGCGGCCGGGCAAGGTTGCGCTCTTCGTCGGCAGCCACCGCTTCCACGGCCATGAACTGCGCGAGATCGGCTTCCGCTCCTTCTTCCGCGAGCAGGCGCCGGACTTCACCTTGCTGGAAACGCTGGTCAATCTCGAGGCCAACCAGATCACGCAGGACACGCTGCTCGACCTGCTCGGCCGCCACCCGGACCTCGTCGGCTGCTACGTCGCGGGCGGCGGCATGGAAGGCGCGGTCGCGGCGCTGCGGCAGGCTAGGCCCGCCGAGATGCCGGCGGTCGTCTGCAACGAGATATCGGCGGTCTCGCGGTCCGCCCTGGCGGACGGGGTGCTGACCATGGTGATCTCCACGCCGCTGGCTGCCTTGTGCCGCGAACTGCTCGGCCTCATGGCGCATGCCATCGAGACGGGCGCGGCCAACGCACCCGGCCAGACCTTCCTGCCGTTCGACATCTACCTGCCCGAGAACATCTAGCGAGCTTTGGCCTAAAGCATAGCGCCCGACCTGCATCCAAATTGACGCATTACCGATCGCTAATATATACATACCCAATGGACGGGGATGGGTTTGGGTACATCGCTTTTGGGAGCGACGAGCTCTATGCGCGTGGCGCGCTCTTCAGCGCGCTTCGCTTGCTTCACTATTGCCCGGGTGCCAGGATCACGGTGCTGACCGACCGACCCTCCATTTTCGACGGCTATCCCATCGAAGCCATCGAGCTCACGGCCCAGAGACAGACCGAGATGTCCTTCGGCAATCGATACAGATTTGGCATCAAGGCCGCCGGCATCATCGATCTGCTTCAACGTTGCGAGCGCCTGTTCTTCATGGATGCGGACATGTATCCGACCGGCGACATATCGCGCTGTTTCAACCGAATTTCAGCCTTGTCCTCGATAATGTGGCGGTGCGAAGGGCGCCCAAAGGCTCCCTATCGCTCGCTCGAAGGCGAGGGGCTCTCCATTGGAGGCCGCATCCTGATCGGAGATGAAACGATGTGGGCGAGCGGCGTCCTTGGCGTTCATCATCACAACATTCCGGCGCTGGAGCGAGCATACGCGGCCAGCGAGAAAGTCAGTGAAATCGTGCATTTGCACACCCCGGAACAATTCTGTACCGGCGTCGCGCTATCCCAGGATGGGCGAACGATCAGCCGCCACTGGCTGCCGATCCGCAACTACAGTACCAGGGGAAAGAAGCTCCATGCCCGAAGGCGAATTGGAGCTTTCTTCGATCTCAACGGCAAGCTCAGTGTCGAACGGCAGGTGAAGCAGGCGGCGTCGTGCAGGGTCTGGAGAGCGCCGCTCGACCTCTTGTTGCAGAGAGACATCTGGCATTTCTGAACGCCTGCCATCGCCCGCCGACGGCATCCAAGGAATGGACCCGGCGCGCAGACGCCGTCGGCTCCGCACCGCATTCCCGTGTCCGCCAAAATCGCACATCCGGTTCTGGAATCTCCCTTGACGCCTCCCGAGCAAATGGAATAAATATTTCACCAGTCACGTATTTTGGTTCTTTCGTTCCGGAACATCTGTTTCATCAAGAGGCCTTGGCGTTCCAGCAAACGGCAGGCGCAACCCGGGGAGAGAGACGGTAATCGGGAGAGATTCCCCAGGCAGAACGGGGATTCCGGAGAGATCGGTGCAACCGGACACCAAAAGTGGAGGAGAAATACAATGAAGAAACTGCTTTTGGGCGTCGCCTTCGCGGCGCTGATGAGTTCATCGGCCATGGCCGCCAAGATCGGCGTGTCGATGGCCAAGTTCGACGACAATTTCCTCACCGTGCTGCGCAACGGCATGATCGAGCAGGCCAAGGGCATGAGCGGCGTCGAGTTGCAGGTCGAGGACGCGCAGAACGACGTCGCCAAGCAACTCGACCAGATCAAGAACTTCGCCGCTTCGGGCGTCGACGCCATCATCGTCAACCCGGTCGACACCTCGGCCACGCAGGCGATGTCGGATGCGGCGGCCGCGGCCAAGATCCCGCTGGTCTATGTCAACCGCCAGCCGGTCAATGTCGACACGCTGCCCGACAACCAGGCCTTCGTCGCCTCGAACGAGGCCGATTCCGGCACGCTCGAAACCAAGGAAGTCTGCCGCCTGTTCAAGGAAGCCGGCAAGAAGGAAGCCAATGTCTATGTGATCATGGGCGAGCTTTCCAACCAGGCCGCCGTGCAGCGCACCAAGGACATCGACGATGTCATCGCCACACCGGACTGCAGCTTCATCAAGATCATCGACAAGCAGACCTCGAACTGGGATCGCGACCAGGCGCAGAACCTGATGACCAACTGGCTGTCGACCGGCAAGAAGTTCGACGGCGTCATTGCCAACAATGACGAAAGCGCCATCGGCGCCATCCAGGCGATGAAGGCCGCCAACATCGACATGAAGTCGGTTGTCGTCGGCGGCGTCGACGCCACCCAGGACGCGCTTGCCGCCATGCAGGCGGGCGACCTTGATGCCACCGTCTTCCAGGACGCCGCCGGCCAGGGCGCGGGGGCGCTGGATGCCGCGCTGAAGCTCGCCAAGGGCGAGAAGGTCGAGCACAAGGTCTATGTCCCGTTCCAGCTGGTCACGCCGGCCAACATCGACAAGTTCCTGAAGAAGAACTGAGCCGCGGACATACGGAGCGGCGCTCTCGCGCAGCGACAGCGCCGCTCCGCTTCCCTCGGCACCCGAAGATGCTCGGGGAACGACCGCGGCTGACGGAGGATAGAAGAATTGGCACAGACATCTCACGGCGTCGGCGGGGTCAGCTATGACGCCAGGAAGCGCACATGGCCGGCCGAGTTCAACGTCTTCCTGGCGCTCGTCATCCTCGTCGTCGTCTTCGAACTGATCGGCCGGGTCTTTCTCGGCGACAGCTTCCTGTTCAACACCCGCAGCGACGTCTCCGGCCTCTTCAACGAGGCGCGCCTGCAGATCATCATCCTGCAGGTGTCGATCGTCGGCATCATCGCCATCGGCGTCACGCAGGTGATCATTACGGGTGGCATCGACCTGTCCTCCGGCTCGATCGTCGGCGCGACGGCCATGATCGCCATGAGCTTTGCCCAGGTCGCGACCGTGAACGGCAATCCCAACCCCAAGGCGATGTTTCTGGCCCAGGGCTGGACCGACCTGCCCGTGATCGTCCCGGTGCTGGTGGCGATCGGCTGCGGCCTGCTCGCCGGCCTCGTCAACGGCGCGCTGATCGCCTACACGCGCATCCCGCCCTTCATCGCCACGCTCGGCATGATGGTGACCGCGCGGGGCATCGCCAAATGGTGGTCCAAGGGCCAGCCGATCTCGTTCCCGACGGACAGTTTCGCTGGTATCGGCAAGGGCTTGATGCCCGTCATCATCTTCCTGTCGCTGGCCGTGCTGTTCCAGCTGATCATGACCTACACCAGATATGGCAAGCACTGCTACGCGATCGGCTCCAACGAGGACGCAGCGCGCATGTCTGGCATCAAGATCGCCAACCACAAGATCCTCGTCTATGTCATCGCCGGCATTCTTGCAGCACTCGCCGCCGTCGTGCTCTCCTCCAAGAACCTCACCGCCCAGGCCGGCATGGGCGTCATGTACGAACTCGATGCCATCGCCATGGCGGTCATCGGCGGGGTCTCGCTGTCGGGCGGCCGCGGCTCCATCATCGGCACGGTGATCGGCGCGCTGATCTTCGGCGTCATCATCTCCGGCTTCACCTTCCTGCGCCTCGACGCCTACTATCAGGAGATGGTCAAGGGCGTGATCATCGTCGGCGCGGTCGTTCTCGACCAGTGGCGCCAACGCATGCGGGCAATGAGGGCTTGACCATGCCAGATATCTCCACGACAGACATCGTCCTGAAGACCGAAAACCTGACCAAGCGCTATGGCGGCGTGCATGCGCTTGAAGGCGCCAATTTCGAGCTGCGCAAGGGCGAGCATGTCGCCATCATGGGCGACAACGGCGCCGGCAAGTCGACCTTCGTGCGCCAGATCACCGCCGTCGAGCAGCGGACCAGCGGCCAAGTCTGGTTCGATGGCAAGGAAGTGAATTTCGCCGGACCGATCGAGGCCCGCGAGGCGGGCATCGAGACGGTGTTCCAGAACCTGGCGCTGGCCGACGACCTCGACGTGCCGTCGAACCTGTTCCTCGGCCGTGAAAAGGTGCTGTTCAATCTCGGGCCATTCTCGATCCTCGACCGCAAATACATGCGCAAGGCAACCGAGGCGGCGCTGGTCCGCACCGCGGTCAAGATCCCCAATCTCTCCAACACCATCCGCCATATGTCGGGCGGCCAGCGGCAGTGCGTGGCGATTGCCAGGACGGCGACCTTTGCCTCCAAGCTGATCATCATGGACGAGCCCACGGCGGCCCTCGGCGTGCAGGAGACGGCGCAGGTCGAAAACATCATCCGCACGCTGAAGGACAATGGCGAGCCGCTGATCCTGATCAGCCACAACATGCGCCAGGTGTTCGACCTTTGCGACCGCATCGTGGTGTTCCGGCGCGGCCGCATCGTCGCCAATCTGCGCAAGGAAAATACCGACGGGCAGGACATCGTATCCTATATCACCGGCGCCAAGACCGGCGAGGCGGAACTCGCGGCCTAAGGGCCGGGCTCGGAGGCGATGGTCATCGCCTTCCCGTCGATTTGTCTTGACCGGAAAATCATTCAGCGCCCATGACCGGCGCCCCGCTTCGAACCATCCCCAGAGGAAAATACCCATGACTGTTCGCTTCGCCCTCCTTGGTGCCGGCCGCATCGGCAAGGTCCACGCCCGCGCCGTGGGTTCCAACCCCCAGGCAAAACTGGTCGCCGTGGCCGATGCCTTCGAGAAGGCGGCGAGCGAATTGGCTGTTGCCTATGGCGCCGAGGTGCGCAGCATCGACGAAATCGAGAAGTCCAAGGACATCGACGCGGTCGTCATCTGCACGCCGACCGACACCCATGCCGATCTGATCGAGCGCTTCGCCAAGGCCGGCAAGGCGATCTTCTGCGAGAAGCCGATCGACCTCGACGTCAAGCGGGTCGAGCAGTGCCTGGCCGTTGTCGACAAGGCCAAGGCGACCCTGATGGTCGGCTTCAACAGGCGTTTCGACCCGCATTTCGCCGCCGTGCGCAAGGCGATCGACGATGGCGCCATCGGCACGGTGGAGATGGTCACCATCACCTCGCGCGACCCCGGCGCTCCGCCGCTCGATTATATCAAGCGCTCGGGCGGCATTTTCCGCGACATGACCATCCATGATTTCGACATGGCGCGCTTCCTGCTCGGCGAGGAGCCTGTCGCGGTCAGCGCGCACGCCTCGGTGCTGGTCGACAAGAAAATCGGCGAAGCCGGCGATTTCGACTCGGTCAGCGTCATCCTCGAAACGGCTTCGGGCAAGCAGGCAGTCATCTCCAATTCGCGCCGCGCCACCTATGGCTACGACCAGCGCATAGAGGTGCACGGCTCGAAGGGCATGGTGGCGGCCGAGAACCAGCGGCCGGTGTCGATCGAGCTCGCCAACGAGAAGGGCTACACGCGCCCGCCGCTGCACGACTTCTTCATGACCCGCTACCTCGACGCCTATGCCCTCGAGATCGCCGCCTTCATCGCTGCGGCAACGTCCGGCAAGAAGGCGGCGCCGAGCGGCGCTGATGGCCTCGTGGCGCTGAAGCTGGCCGATGCGGCGCTGAAGTCGGCGACCACGGGCAAGACCATTCGTCTCGACAAGTAAGAACCGGACCCAACGCACAGGAGCAGAGCGATGAGCGCATCCGCCGATCGCAATTCGAACACACGCGCCATCGTCACCGGCGGTGCGCAAGGCATAGGATTCGCGGTCGCCGAAGCGCTGGCCGACGAAGGCTGCCGGGCGCTGGCGCTCATCGGCCGCTCGCAGGAGAAGGGCGACAAGGCTGTCGCTCATTTCAGGAAATCAGGCGTCGACGCCATCTTCATCAGCGCCGATGTCTCCAAGGTTGCCGACTGCAAGCGCGCGGTCGCCACCGCGCTCTCGCATTTCGGTACGATCAACGCCCTGGTCAACGCCGCCGCCACCTCGGCGCGCGGCTCGCTGGTCGAGACCTCAGAAGAGCTGTTCGACCAGATCTTCGACACCAATGTGCGCGGCCCGTTTTTTCTGATGCAGGGCGTGGTGGCGCATCTCTTGGAGAAAAAGGCGCCCGGATCGATCGTCAACGTGCTGTCGATGTCGGCGCATACCGGGCAGTCTTTCCTGACGCCCTATTCGACCAGCAAGGGCGCGCTGATGACGCTGACCAAGAACGTCGCCAACGCCTATCGCTTCAACCGCATCCGCTGCAACGCCGTGCTGCCCGGCTGGATGGACACCGAGGGCGAGGACATCGTGCAGAAGAAATGGCACGATGCGCCCGACGACTGGCTGGCGAAGGCCGAAGCCGCGCAGCCGATGGGCCAATTGGTCAAGCCGGACCAGCTCGCGCGGCTGATCAGCTACATGGTCAGCCCGCAATCGGGCGTCATGACCGGATCGCTGGTCGACTACGATCAGAGTGTCGCCGGGTCGTCGCCGGAGTAGGTTCATGCGAGCGATCTGCGTGGCGCACCTTGAACCTATCCTATGTCTGTCTTTGTGAAATCCTGGCCGGTGTAGAGCAAAGCCAAATGATATGCCTTGCAACAGGCGTAGGAAAAGCAATCGCCCATGTTGAGCTGCGCCGGCGAATCGACACCCTTGCCGTAACTGCGTGCGGCTTCGATGGCGAGCCGCCCGACTTCGGCCGAAATGAGGACCTCGCTGATTCCCAAATCCTGCACGAAACGGTCCACGGCCGCATTCGCCTTTGCGACTGCCGCCGGTTGGATGGGTGAAGGCAGGGGGGTCTTTGAACGCGCCAAGGCCATTGCGGTCTCGAAACGAACGATCGCCGAAATGAAGAAAGGCCCGCCATGGGCGTCCATCCGGGCGGCGAGTTCTCCTGCCGTGGGCTCCGGGCGCAACAGAGCGACGACCGCCGAAGCGTCAATGAACAAGCTCATAGCCCCCCTGAAAGCTCGTCCGAATAGGCTCTCATGTCGAAGTCAGGATTATCCGCTCCGATTTCGCCAGCCATTCTGACTGCCTCCGCCAAGCGTTCCGATACAGTTTGGACACTGCGGGCGCGCTCAATTTCATGCGTCAGGGCCCGGCGAACCGCCTCGGCTTTGCTCGGCGCCTTCGTGAGGCGCTGCACCTCAAGTACCAGCCGGTCGACTTCCCGGTCCTTCACATAAAGCGGCATTGGAGCATATCCTCTTTGGAATATCCAACATATACCTTCTTACATATTCAAACAAGACGCCAATCAGGTGCGTGACATTCAACGCGAGTTCAGCTATAGCCCACGCATGATCAACCTGACCGCCACGTATTGGTACTTTAGGAGCTCGCTGGCGGCGGGAGGATTGCGCTCGATCTGAAGATTGCAGCAACAAGATCCGAACAGCCGCCAGACCTGGCGGCTTTTTTGTTTCAGCCGGCAGGTTCCCAAACAGGAGCAGAAAGCCGTGTTGACCACCACAGACGACCTCCGGGTCAAGGAACTGAGACTGCTGAGCACGCCGGACGAGGTGATGCGCGAGATACCGCGCTCACTCACGGCGACACGCACCGTTGCCGCCTCGCGCAACGCCATTCACTCCATCCTCACCGGGGCCGACGATCGGCTTGTCGTCATCGTGGGCCCTTGTTCCATCCACGATCCGGTCGCGGCCGTTGATTATGCCAGCCGTCTGGCGGCGCTGCGCGAGGCTCTGTCCGACCGGCTCGAGATCGTCATGCGCGTCTATTTCGAGAAGCCGCGCACCACGGTCGGCTGGAAAGGCCTCATCAACGATCCCGACCTCGACGGCAGCTTCAACATCGACAAGGGGTTGCGGATGGCGCGCAACGTGCTGTCCGCCGTCAACAATCTCGGCCTGCCGGCGGCGACCGAATTCCTCGACATGACGACGCCGCAATACATCGCCGATCTCGTCGCCTGGGGCGCGATCGGCGCACGCACGACCGAGAGCCAGATCCATCGCGAGCTGGCCTCGGGTCTCTCCTGCCCGGTCGGCTTCAAGAACGGCACCGACGGCAATCTCAGGATCGCCGGCGAGGCGGTGAAGTCGGCCGCCCAGCCGCATCATTTCATGGCGGTGACCAAGGGCGGACGCAGCGCCATCGCGGCGACCACCGGCAATGAGGATTGCCATGTCATCCTGCGTGGTGGCGTTCAGCCCAACTACGACGCGGCAAGCGTCGAGGCCGCCTCCGTCGAACTCGTCCGCATCGGTATCGCCCCCCGTCTGATGATCGACGTCAGCCATGCCAACTCAGCCAAGAAGCCGGAGAACCAGCCCAAGGTCGCGGCCGATGTCGCGGGCCAAGTGGCGGCTGGCGACGAGCGCATCATCGGCGTCATGATCGAGAGCAATCTCGTCGCCGGCCGGCAGGATGTCGTGCCCGGCAAGCCACTGGTCTACGGCCAGAGCATCACCGATGGCTGCATCGACTGGGCGACCACGGAGACGGTGCTGCACGGCCTCGCGGGCGCCGTGGAATGGCGCCGGTCGGCGCGCCGCAACTTGCTGGACAGCCGGCAAGGCGCCGCCTGATCTTGGGGGAGCATAAGGGCGGCGCTTCCAGTTTCAGTCCAGGACCACGCCGCTCCTAGGCCCCGCAGCGCTCACCTCCTTGCATGTCACCGATCCGCGTGTTACATACTGAACCAAATGGTTCAGTATTCTCCTGCCCGCCTGGATGCCTCGTTCGCCGCGCTTTCGGACGCCACCCGACGCGGCGTTCTGGAGCAGCTCGGCCGTGCGGATGCCTCGATCACGGACTTGGCCCAGAAATTCCATATGACCCTCACGGGCATGAAGAAGCATGTCGGCGTTCTGGAGCAGGCAGGCCTCGTCACGACGCGGAAGGTCGGGCGCGTGCGGACCTGCAAGCTCGGCCTGCGCCGCCTGGAGGAGGAGACGGCATGGATCGAGAGATACCGCCAGCTCTGGGCCGCACGCTTCGACGAGCTGGACAAGGTTGTCGAGGAAATGAAACGGAAGGAGGAAGCCGATGGACGAAACAAGAGCGAATGAGCCCACCCCCATGCAGAACCGCACGACGGTGGAACGGAAGTCCGACCGCGAGCTGGTCGTCACGCGAAGCTTCGACGCGCCGGCCCGCATCGTGTTCGAGGCCTGGACAAAGCCCGAGCTGTTCAAGCAGTGGTGGACGCCGAAATCGATGGGCATGTTCCTGCGTTCCTGTGAGATGGATGTTCGTGTGGGAGGCGGGTACCGCTTGGTGTTCGGGCATGATGACTCGCACCCCGCCGAGTTCTTCGGCAGGTATCTCGAAGTGACACCGCCCTCGCGCCTCGTCTGGACCAATGACGAAGGTGGTGACGGTGGACCCGTGACCACAGTGACCTTCGAGGAAAAAGGCGGCAAGACGCTGCTGGTCATGCACGAGGTCTATCCCTCGAAGGAGGCCCTCGACGCCGCCGGCACCGGGGCGGCGGATGCGATGGGCGAGACGTTCGGGCAGTTGGACGAGCTTCTCCCCACGCTGCGGCAGGGCGCCGCCTGATCCGGCCGGCGCCAGAAGGGCGGCGGTTCGGTTCAGCCCGAGACTACGACGCCCTCAGCCCTTCCCATGCGGTGAACACGGAGACCGCGAAGAGCAGCAGTCCGGCCGCCCGGCCGGCAAGGATGGTCACCCGTGGATTGGCGATCAGAAGCTTGCGGCTGCGGCCGGCCGATATTGCGAGCCCGCCATAGACCGCGGCCTGCGTCAGCACGGTCAGCAGGCCCATCACCGTCGCCTGCATCCAGATCGGGCCGTAGTCCGGTTTCAGGAACTGCGGATAGACGGCGAGCACGAAGAGGTAGGCCTTCGGGTTGATCAGGCAGGTCACCAAGCCCTGGCGAAACGCCTTCCATGCCGAGCGGCTGCCGGCGGGGCCCTCGTTGCCGACGGTGATGGAGCTGCGCATCAGCGTGATGCCGATGAAGGCCATGTAGGCGGCGCCGGCAAGCAGCAGCGGCTTGAACAGGATCGGCAAGAAATGCACCAGCAGGCCGACGCCGATGGCGCCGTTCAGCGTGTGCACCATGCCGCCGACCATGATGCCGCCGGTCGCGGCAAGACCCCTGTCGCGGCCGCCGGTCAACGCATTGGCAAGCACGAACAGCATGTCCATGCCTGGAACGGCGATGATGCCGAACAGGAGGATAAAGAACAGCCAGAGATTTTCAGCATAGCCCATGTCAGTTGCCTGTTGTCCCGCTCGGCCCAGCCTCGGCGGAACCTGTTGATTTTCAAATCGATAGGCAGTCCTATAGGCAGGCCCAACTGACGATGGTGTGTCAGTTGTGATCGGTACCAGGTCAGAAAAATGCGCAAGGCCTCACGCCTGTTCGAGATCATCCAGATCCTGCGGCTGGCGCGGCAGCCGGTGACGGCGGCAATGATCGCCGCGCGGCTGGAAGTGACGATCCGCTCGATCTATCGCGACATCGCGGCGCTTCAGGCGATGCGCGTGCCGATCGAGGGCGGGCGTGGCATCGGCTACATCCTGCGCCCCGGCTTCGACTTGCCGCCGCTGATGTTTTCGATCGAGGAAATGGAGGCGATCGTCCTGTCGCTGGCGCTGCTGGAGCGCACGGGCGACGACGAGCTCAAGCAGGCGGCCAAGCGCGTCGGCGCCAAGATCGCCGGCGCGGTGCCGCCGCCCTTGCGCCAGACGCTCGACGCCAATGCGCTGCACGCCTGGGGCTTCGCCGCGCCCTCCGCAGGTGCGATCGACCTGGCGCTGGTGCGCCGCGCCATACGCGACGAGGAGAAGCTCGAGCTCTCCTACCGCGACGAGCTCGGCCGCGCTTCCGAGCGCCTCATCCGCCCGATCGCTCTGATCTATTACGCCGAGACCGCCAACATCGTCGCCTGGTGCGAGCTGCGCCAGGCGATCCGCAATTTCCGCAGCGACCGCATCGAGGATTGCCAGCCGACCGGCCTAGGCTTCAAGGGCGAAGGCGATCGTTTGCGGCAGGTCTGGGTCGATGGATGGGAAGTCAATGCAGCGGCCGCCGGCTAAAGCGACCAGCGCAGCGAACCCTACCTTACATCCACCCAGCGCTTCTCCTCGAAGGAGCGCGCCATGGCGTGCACGGTGCGCTCGATCTCCAGTCCTTCGGCGAACTCGATGAGCCGGGCCGGCTTGCCGGCAAGCCGTGTCAGCAATTCATGGCATTCGATGATCTTGAGGTCGTTGAAGCCGAGGCTGTGGCCGGGCGCCGGCACGAAGAGGTCATAGGGTCTGTGCTGCGGCGCCACCAGAATGGTGCGGTAGCCCTGTTCGGTGGGTCGGTCGGACGTCAGGTAGAGCTGGAATTCGTTCATCCGCTCCTGGTCGAACAGGATCGATCCCTTGGACCCGAAGATCTGGATGGCGATGCGGCCCTTGCGGCCCCAGGCCGAGCGGTTGACCTGCAGTGTTCCGGCAATGCCGTTGTCCAGATGCATCAGCACGCTGGCGATGTCGTAGGTCTCCACCGCGCGCCAGCCGCCTGAAGCCAGCTTGCGGTCGGCATAGGGCTTGGCCATGTCGCAGATGACGCGGCCGACGCGGCCGAACAGCGCCGAGACCAGCGACAGCGGATGCACGGCGAAATCGTCAAGCGCGCCATAGCCGGAAGTCGCCTCGTGCTTCCAGAAGAACAGCGCCTCGGGATCGGCCATGAAGTCCTCGTCCATCTCGATGCGCAGGTGGTTGACCTCGCCGATGATCTTCTCGTCGAGCAGCGCGCCGATGTGACGGATGGCCGGGCTCTGGATGTAGTTGTAGCCAAGCGCGGCGACCTTGCCTGATTTCTTCGCCGCGGCCGCCATCGCCTCGGCTTCGGCAAAGCTCGGCGCCATCGGTTTTTCGCACCACAGATGCTTGCCGGCTTCGAGGACAGCGATGGCCATTTCCGGGTGGAACTGGTTCGGCGTTGTCAGCGAGACGATGTCCACCTCCGGGTCGTTGACGACGACGCGCCAGTCGCCGGTGGCCTTGGCGAAGCCGAACTCGCCTGCCTTGCGCCTGGCGAGCTCCTCATTGACCTCGCCCAGATGGACGAGCCGTGGCTTGGCCGCATCGGGGAAGACGGCCCCAACGGCGCTCCACGCGATGGCATGGCATTTGCCCATGAAACCCGTGCCGATAAGACCGACGCCGACCATTTTTCGTTCCTCCGCTGCCATAAAAGCTGAGTGGATGAATTAGTCCATTTTTTCCAGGGATGGAATGTCTGCCTCATTTTTTATGGCGTTCTTGCGCAGGCTCGCTATGATGGGGCAGAGAGGGTGTCCGGACAGGCTTGGGCAGAGGGACGATGGACGAACAGGTACCTCGCGACTTCGAGACGCTGCGTGCCACGATTCTGGACCGGCGCGAGAGCCTGCCCAAGCGCATCGCCCAGATCGCCGCCTACGCGCTCGACAATCCCGATGACATCGCCTTTGGTACCGCCGCCAGCATCGCCGCTTCGGCCGGCGTGCAGCCCTCGACCCTGATCCGTTTTGCCCAGCAACTCGGCTTCGACGGTTTTACCAGCCTGCAGCAGGTGTTCCGCGAGCGGCTGCGCGAGCGCAACTCTTCCTATGACGAGCGGCTGCAGGCGCTGCGCGCCAAGGCCGAGGGCGGCGCCGGTCACCGGGCGATCTTCGACGGCTTCATCGCCGCCGCCAGCACTTCGCTCAACGACATTTCCCGCACGCTGGACGATGCGCATCTGGAAGAGGCAATTTCGCTGCTGGCGAAGGCGCAGACCATCTATGTCTTGGCCAAGCGACGCTCCTATCCGGTGGCTTCCTACATCGCCTATGCGCTCGGCAAGCTGAAGATCCGCAACCAGCTGATCGAATCGGCAGCCGGCCTGAATGCCGAGATGGTCGGCTTCGCCACACCGGCGGACGCCGTCATCGCCATCAGCTTCTCGCCCTACGCGCCGGCGACGATCGAGGAGGCGCGCGCCATTTCCGAGCAGGGCGTGCCGATCGTCGCCATCACCGACAGCTCGTTCTCGCCGCTCGCCCAGTTCGCCAGGGTCTGGTTCGAGGTTGCCGAGGCGGATTTCGCCGGCTTCCGCTCGCTGTCGGCGACAATGGCGCTGGCCATGGCGCTGACCGTCGGCGTCGGCGAGAAGCGGCGCGACGCGACTCGCAAGCGCAAGGCTTGATCGAGAGCCGGCCCCGATGAGCTGAATTACCTCGCACACACTCACTAAGATCTCAATTTCGGGTTCATGGCAGACATAACGGTCAACATAGATTTCGCTAAACTTCATGAGATCGCCGATCTCGGCATTCGCCGTGCATCGGTCTTTATGGGTATTGCTACAAATGTAGCCCGCATTGATCCGCCTGTTTCACACGTACTGGACGACAAGACACAATTTATTGTGATGCCGTCCGAGATCTCCGAGGCCAATCGGAGATTGCTCATTGATGAATTCGAGAACTGGAACATCGGCAATGCATTTCGTGAGATTGTCGAGACGTTTTCCCTCTTTCTGTTGGAGGCTTACGGTATAATCCACATCGTCGAAACGAATTCACTCGCGAGTCTGGAAAGGGCAAAAAGGCGGTTCAGCTTCAAAGGCGGTGTATCGGATCATTTGCAAATTGTCTGCGATATGGTCGGCGTCGAAAACCGCTTTGGCCCAATGTTCGTCGCCATGAATCAAGCACGCAATTGCATCGCACATCGTCGCGGCATCGTGGGCATGGCGGACATTCTGGAGCCGGACCGGCCGTTTAACCTCTGCTGGCGTACACGAGGTTTTGTCCTCGAAGACGGTAGGGACGTCGGGCTCGCTCTTCAAAGAGGTGAAGAGGTCTATGTAGCGAAGGAGCAAGCCCTAGTCAGCATGGAAGTCGAGCGTTCAAAATTGTTCAGTCTCGGCCAACAAATCAGACTCAACCGCCACGAATTATCCGAGATTTGTTTTGGTTTTATGATTGCCACGCAAGTGGTCGGTCAGGGATTGGTTGCATATATCCGCGCCAAGGGAATTCGAGTACCCGAAGAGGAAACTGCCAAATTTTTGAATGAATCTGGGGCGAGTCTGCCAGATCCGTCAAAAGGCACCTGATCCAGGCACGCAGGCTAAACGGGAGTTTGGACTCTATCCATGAGGGAATGCTCATTCCATATTGACTATGGATTGGAATTATTATTTCATATTGCCGGCGCCACGCAGCCGCTCGCGCGTGTTACCCAAAACAATGTTGTCCATGACGACAAGACCAACGGGAGGTTCCAATGAGCGAAGCCGTGGACGCAAGACAGGCGCCGCTCGATGTCATCACCATCGGCCGCGCGTCCGTCGACCTCTATGGCCAGCAGATCGGCTCGCGGCTGGAGGACATCACCTCCTTCGCCAAGTCGGTCGGCGGCTGCCCGGCCAATATTTCCGTCGGCACGGCGCGGCTCGGGCTGCGCTCGGCTCTGCTGACGCGCGTCGGCGACGAACAGATGGGCCGCTTCATCCGCGAGCAGCTGAAACGCGAAGGCGTCAACACCGACGGTCTGAAGACCGACAAGGAGCGGTTGACCGCGCTGGTTCTGCTTTCGGTCGAGAGCGAAGGCGTTTCGCCGATGATTTTCTACCGATCCGACTGTGCCGACATGGCGCTGGCCGAGGAGGATATCGACGAAGCGTTTATTGCCTCGGCCCGTTCGATCGTCGTCACCGGCACGCATTTTTCCCGCCCCAACAGCGATGCCGCCCAGCGCAAGGCGATCCGCATCATGAAGGCCAGGGGTGGCAAGGTCGTGTTCGATATCGACTATCGCCCGAATTTGTGGGGCCTTGCCGGCCACGCCGAAGGCTTTGAGCGCTATGTCAAATCCGACCGCGTCTCGGCCCAGTTGAAGACGGTGCTGCCCGATTGCGACCTCATCGTCGGCACCGAGGAAGAGATCATGATCGCGTCCGGCGCTGACGACTGCCTGAGCGCGCTGAAGACGATCCGCTCCCTGTCCTCGGCCACCATCGTCCTGAAGCGCGGCGCCATGGGCTGCATCGTCTATGACGGACCGATCAGCGACGATCTCGAGGACGGCGTCGTCGGCAAGGGTTTCCCGATCGAGATCTACAATGTGCTGGGCGCCGGTGACGCCTTCATGTCCGGTCTGCTGCGCGGCTGGCTCGGCGGTGAAAGCCTTGCCACGGCGGCGACCTGGGCCAATGCCTGCGGCGCCTTCGCCGTGTCGCGGCTGCTCTGCGCGCCGGAATATCCGACCTTCGAGGAGCTGCGGTTCTTCCTCGAGAACGGCAGCAAGCATCGCGCGCTGCGCAAGGACGAGGCGATCAATCACATCCATTGGGCAACCACACGCCGGCGCGACATCCCCTCGCTGATGGCGCTCGCCTGCGACCACCGTGTGCAGCTCGAGGATGTGGCGGCCAAGACCGGCGCCGATCCGGCGCGCATCCGCGATTTCAAGGTGCTGGCGGTCAAGGCAGCGGCCAAGGTCGCCGCCGGCCGCGACGGCTATGGCATGCTGATTGACGAGAAACATGGCCGCGAGGCGATGTTCGAATTCGCTCGCCACCCCTTCGCCTGGCTTGGACGCCCGGTGGAACTGCCGGGCTCGCGGCCGCTGCGCTTCGAATTCTCGCAGGACATCGGCTCGCAGCTTACCGAATGGCCCGTCGATCACTGCATCAAGTGCCTGTGCTTTTATCATCCCGACGATCCGGCGGAACTGAAGGAAGAACAGCAGCAGAAGCTGCGCGCGCTGTTCGAGGCCGCGCGCAAAGTTGGACGCGAACTTCTCATCGAGATCATCGCCGGCAAGCACGGCAAGCTCGACGACACGACGATCCCGCGCGCGCTGGAGGAACTCTATGCGCTCGGCATCAAGCCGGACTGGTGGAAGCTCGAACCGCAGGCGTCGAGCGGCGCGTGGGCCAAGATCGAGGCGGTGATCCTGAAGCACGATCCCTGGTGCCGGGGCATCGTGCTGCTTGGCCTGGAGGCGCCGCAGGACGAGTTGGAGGCCGCTTTTGCCGCCACGGCCAACGCGCCCATCGTCAAGGGCTTTGCCGTCGGGCGCACCATCTTCGTCCACGCAGCCGAACAATGGCTGGCCGGCAGGATGTCCGACGACGAGGCTGTCGCCGACATGGCGTCGCGCTTCGAACAGTTGACGGAAGCGTGGCTTGCCGCGCGCGGCCGCAAGGCGGCATAACGAGGCGCAACGGCGTAGGGACTGCGGAGGAAAACACCATGAGCAAGACAATCCGCCTGACGATGGCGCAGGCGCTGACCCGCTTCCTGTCCCGCCAGGTGACCGAGATCGACGGGAGAAAAACGCCAATCTTCGGCGGCGTCTGGGCGATCTTCGGCCACGGCAATGTCGCCGGCATCGGCGAGGCGCTCTACCAGGTGCGCGACGAGTTGCCGACCTTCCGCGCCCACAACGAGCAGGCGATGGCGCATGCGGCGATCGCCTATGGCAAGGCCAATTTCCGCCGCCGCTTCATGGCCGCGACCTCTTCGATCGGCCCTGGCGCGCTGAACATGGTGACGGCGGCGGCCCTCGCCCACGTAAACAGGTTGCCCGTCCTGTTTTTGCCGGGCGACGTCTTTGCCAACCGCATTCCCGATCCCGTGCTGCAGCAGGCCGAGGATTTTTCCGACGGCACGGCGACGGTCAACGACTGCTTCCGCCCGGTGTCGCGCTATTTCGACCGCATCACCCGGCCGGAGCAGATCATCCCGGCGCTGAGCCGCGCCATGCAGGTGCTGACCGATCCGGCCGAATGCGGCCCGGTGACTTTGTCGCTTTGCCAGGACGTGCAGGCCGAGGCCTATGACTATCCCGAGAGTTTCTTTGCCGAGCGGATCTGGCGCCAGCGCCGGCCGCGTCCGGACCGTGACGAACTGGCGGCGGCCGTGGCGGCGCTCAAGGGAGCCAGGAAGCCGCTGATCATCGCCGGCGGCGGCGTGCTCTACTCCCAGGCTTCCGACGAACTGGCCAAGTTCGCCCAAGCCGCCGGCATTCCGGTCTGCGAAACGCAAGGCGGCAAGTCCTCGCTGCCGGACGATCACCAACTCAACATGGCAGCGGTCGGTGTTACCGGCACTTCGGCCGCCAACCGGCTGGCGGAAGAGGCCGACGTCGTGCTCGCCATCGGCACGCGGCTGCAGGATTTCACCACCGGCTCGTGGGCGCTGTTCAAGAATTCCGGCAAGACCATCATCGGGCTCAACGTGCAGCCCTTCGATGCCGGCAAGCACCGGGCGCTGCCGCTGGTCGCGGATGCCTGGGAAGGGCTGGCCGAGTTGGGAACCGCGCTGCAAGGCTGGAAAGCGCCTGCCGCCTGGACCGACAATGCGGCCGCCGGCAAGAAGGCCTGGCAGGCCGACGCGGCCAAGGTGACGGCATCGACCAACGCTGCTTTCCCCTCGGATGCGCAGGTGATCGGCGCCGTTCAGCGCGCCATGGGCTCAGGCGTGACGCTGCTGCATGCGGCAGGCGGCCTTCCCGGCGAACTGCACAAGCTCTGGCAGGCCGGTGCGCCCGGCTCCTACCACGCCGAATATGGCTTCTCGACCATGGGTTACGAGATCGCCGGCGGGCTCGGCACCAAGATGGCCAAGCCCGACGAGGAGGTCGTCGTCATGATCGGCGACGGCTCCTATTTGATGCTCAACTCCGAGATCGCCACCTCGGTGATGCTCGGCCTGAAGCTGACCGTAGTGCTGCTCGACAATAGGGGTTTTGGCTGCATCAACCGGCTGCAGATGGCCACCGGCGGCGCCAACTTCAACAATCTCTTGCAGGACTCGCGCCACGAAATCCTGCCCGACATCGACTTTGCCGCGCATGCGGCGAGCATGGGCGCGATATCAGAGAAAGTGCCGTCGATCGCCGAGCTGGAAAACGCGCTGCAAAAAGCCAGGAAGAACGACCGCACCACCGTGCTGGTCATCGACACCGATCCGTTGGTTTCGACCGATGCCGGCGGCCATTGGTGGGACGTGGCGGTGCCCGAGGTCTCGGCGCGGCCTCAAGTGAACGCCGCGCGCAAGGCCTATGACGAGAAGCGGCGGATGCAGAGCGTCGGCGATTGACGCCAGCTCCCTTCTCCCGGTCACTATACGGGGAGAAGGTGCGGGCATGCGGATGAGGGGCGGCGCTAGCGCCAAAAAAATTGAACTGTCTAATCCGGAGTGACGACTTGAAAGCCAAATTGGGCATGTCCCCCATCGCGTGGTGGAACGACGATCTTGCCGAACTAAGCGATGACGTGTCGCTGGAGGAATGTCTGCGCCAGTCGCGCTCTGCCGGCTTCACCGGCATGGAGATGGGCCGGCGCTTTCCCAACGACCCCGCCATCATGCTGCCGATCCTGAAGGCCGCCGACGTGACGCTGTGCGGCGGCTGGTTCTCGGGCACGCTGGTCGATGAGGAGATGGCTGCCAACAAGGACCGCATCCAGCCGATGATCGACCTGTTCAAGGCGGTCGACGCGCCCTGCATCGTCTATGGCGAGGTCGGCCGCTCGATCCAGGGCGACCGTTCCAAGCCGCTCGCCACCAAGCCGAAGCTGACTGGCGACGAGATGAAGGCCTACGCGCGGCGCCTGACCGAATTCGGCGAATGGTGCGCCGAGCAAGGCATGCCGCTGTCCTATCACCATCACATGGCGGCCGTGGTCGAGACCGAGCCGGAGCTCGACGCCTTCATGCGCCATTCCGGCGAAGGCATCCCACTGCTGCTCGATGCCGGACACCTCGCCTTTGCCGGCGGCGACGTGCTGCGCGCCATCGACAACCACCACAAGCGCATCAGCCACGTCCATGTGAAGGACGTGCGCATGGGCGTGATCGAGAAGCTCGACCGTACGAAGCAGTCCTTCCTCGATGCCGTGGCGCTCGGCGCCTTCACCGTCCCGGGCGACGGTTCGCTCGATTTCGGCGCCATCGTGCAGCGCTTCGCCGACCACGGCTATGAAGGCTGGTTCGTGGTCGAGGCCGAGCAGGACCCGAAGAAGAACCCGCCGCTGAAGATGGCGCAGGTTGGCCACAAGGAGCTGATGCGGGTGATGACATCAGCCGGCTACACGGTGGAGACGCAAGGGTTTCCGAATGCCTGAAGACTGGATTAGCCGTGACGCGCGGTCTATCTGAGGACAGGCTGCTGAATTTCGGATGGCGCGATGAAAGACTATGAACACCCGTTCTTCCGCCCGCTGTGGCGGCGCATCGCCGTCGTGGCCGTCTGCCTCATCTGGTCGGTCATCGAGTTCGCCACCGGCACGCCGTTCTGGGGCGTCATCGCGCTCGGCTTTGCCGGCTACGGCGCCTGGCAATTTTTTTATCTTTATAAGCCGGCCGACGAGACGAAGCCTCCGGCCGATCCGAAGGAATAGGCGGTCCATGGCGCGAGCAGTTTTGTGGATTGGATACTGCGAGCGTAACGGATCGCACACGTCGGCGATTGGCCGAAACGCCCCTCGCTTCGTCATCCTAGGGTCTTCGCGACGGAGCTTCGCTCCTGCTCCGCCCCAGGATGACGAAGTTGGAAGGCTAGGATAGGAGAGACAAAATGTCGAAACTGCTCGTCAAGGCCGACAAGGGCCATGGCCGCGTCGCCCATGTGACGCCGAAAAGCGCCGGCTGGACCTATGTCGGTTTCGACCTGCATCGGCTGAAGCCGGGCGAAAGCGCCTCGGGAAAGACGGACGACCGCGAAGTCTGCCTGGTGTTCGTGACCGGCAAGGGTACCGCGAAAGCCGGCGGCAAGGATCTCGGCCTGCTCGGCGAGCGCATGTCGCCCTTCGATGGCAAGCCGTGGTCGGTCTACGTGCCGCAGGGATCGGACTGGTCGGTAACGGCCGATACCGAGCTGGAACTTGGCGTCTGCTCGGCGCCTGGTCTTGGCGGTGGCCTGCCGGTCCGGGTGATCGGACCGGACGATCTCGGCCAGGAGGTGCGCGGCAAGGGCACCAATACGCGCTACGTCACCAACATCCTGCCGGAAGGCCAGCCGGCCGACTCGTTGCTGGTCGTCGAGGTCATCACGCCCGGCGGTCACACGTCGAGCTACCCGCCGCACAAGCATGACCAGGACAATCTGCCTGCCGAATCCTATCTGGAGGAAACCTACTACCATCGCCTCAACCCGCCGCAGGGCTTTGCCTTCCAGCGCGTCTACACCGATGCCGACAAAAGCGGACATCGTGCGCTGGACGAAGCCATGGCGATCGAGGACGGCGATGTGGTGCTGGTGCCCAAGGGCTATCACCCCTGTGCCGCCTGCCACGGCTATGACCTCTATTATCTCAATGTGATGGCCGGACCGAAGCGGACCTGGAAATTCCACAATGCGCCCGAGCACGAATGGTTGATGAAGGCCTGACCGTCTCGCGTTTCCGGCCGAACTTATTGGTCCAGCTGGGAAAAATCGTCGGCTAAGGACCCTAGGGGTCGATTTGCCTTCTAAAACCCGTCAAAGCTTCGTCAATCCGTCATGGAAATCACCTATGGCAGCAGTTCTGACGAGGACTTCCCATGCGTTATGCCATTTATTTCACCCCCCGGCAGGACGAGCCGCTGGCGCGCATCGCCGCCGACTGGCTGGGCCGCGATCCGTTCGGTGCCGCGACCAGGCCGGTTGAGGCCGTTGCCGATCTGTCGGCGGCGGAAGTGGCCTTCCACACCGCCTCGGCACGCCGCTACGGCTTTCACGCGACGCTGAAGGCGCCCTTCCACCTGGCTGCCACGGAGACCGAGACCTCGCTGCGCGCGGCGCTGGATCATTTTGCCGAGGTTACGCCTGTCGTCACGATCCCGCGCCTGGTCGTCAGCCAGATCGACAGCTTCTTCGCGCTGGTGCCGGAAGGGCCGCTGCCGCCGCTCAACCGCTTCGCCGACAATGTGGTACGCGATTTCGACCGGTTTCGCGCGCCGCTGTCCGAGGCCGAGATCGAGCGGCGCAGCCCGGATTCGCTGAAGCCGGCCGAGTTTCGCAATCTCTGCCAATGGGGCTATCCCTATGTCTTCGAGACCTTCCGCTTCCACATGACCCTGTCCGGCCGGGCCGGCCCACAGGAAAGCCCTCGCCTGCGCGCGGCGATCGACAGCCTGTTCGCCGATGTGTTGCGCCAGCCCGTGCTCGTGGACGCGCTGACATTGTTCGTCGAACCCGAACCCGGCGCGCCATTCATGGTGCTTTCCCAGCACGCGCTCGGACGCCGCCCGGCCCGAAGAATCGCCTGAACGAACCCGACCGTAAGAACCAAGGACTACCCGCAATGACCGCCGAAACCGTTCTTTCCAACGCCCGCATCGTTCTTGCCGACGAGATCGTCGAAGGCTCACTGGTGCTGCGCGACGGCTTGATCGCCGGCATCGATGCCGGTTGTGCCCGGACCGGCGAGGACATGGGCGGCGACTTCATCATTCCAGGGCTGGTCGAACTCCACACCGACCATCTCGAGGGCCATTATGCGCCGCGGCCGAAAGTGCGCTGGAATCCGATCGCCGCGGTGCTCGCCCACGACGCGCAGGTGGCGACCGCCGGCATCACGACCGTGCTCGATGCCTTGCGCGTCGGCATGGACGAGGACGCCGACCTGACATTGGACGACATTCGCAAGCTGGCCGATGCGATCGAGGACAGCGTCGCGCAGGATCGTCTGCGGGCCGATCACTTCCTGCATCTTCGCTGCGAGGTTTCAGCGCCGGATTGCCTCAACGCATTCGCCAATTTCGACGGTGACGAACGGGTCAAGCTGGCGTCGCTGATGGACCACGCGCCGGGCCAGCGCCAGTTCGTCAACCTTGAAACCTATGCCTACTACTACCAGCGCAAGCTGAAACTCTCGGATCGCGATTTCCAGAAATTCTGCGAGAAGCGGATGGACGAATCGGCACGCAACTCCGGGCCGAACCGCGTCTTCATCGCCGCCGCCTGCCGGGAGCGCGGCATCGTGCTCGCCAGCCATGACGACGCGACGTCGGCTCATGTCGACGAGGCCATCGAGCAGGGCGTTCGGGTCGCCGAGTTCCCGACCACCGAGGAAGCGGCGCGGGCCTCGAAGGCCGCCGGGCTCGGCGTGCTGATGGGCGCGCCCAATGTCATGCGCGGCGCCTCGCATTCGGGCAATGTCTCGGCACGCACCTTGGCCAGCGATGGCCTGCTCGACATCCTGTCGTCCGACTACATTCCCTTCAGCCTGATCCAGTCGGCCTTCTTCCTGGGCGACATGGTGGAAGGCATTTCGCTGCCGCAGGCCGTCGCCATGGTTTCCAAGAACCCGGCGCAGGCAGTCGGCCTCGACGACCGCGGCGTCATCGAGCAGGGTCGTCGCGCCGATCTGGTGCGCGTGCGCGTCGACGATCATGTTCCGGTCGTGCGCACCGTCTGGCGGCAGGGGCGCCGGGTGGCATGATGGTGTCGGCCTCGATCGAGCGCGAACTGTCCGCCGAAACCTTTCCGATCCGTCACGGCGTCTTTGTCGCCGTCGTGGGCCCCAGCGGTGCCGGCAAGGACACGGTGATCGGCTACGCCAAGGCGCTGTTTGCCGACGAGACGCAGCTGGAGTTCGTGCGCCGCGTCATCACCAGGCCGAGCGATGCGGCGAGCGAGGACCACGATACGCTGGCCGACGCCGCCTTCGCCGAGGCCGATGCCGACGGCGCTTTCGCCGTCTCCTGGGAAGCGCATGGCCTGCGCTATGGCCTGCCTGCCGATGTCGACTGGTCTGTTTCCAATGGACATGTCGCCGTCGCCAACGTCTCGCGCGCGATCATCCCCACCTTGCGCGAGCGCTATGCCAATCTGGCGATCGTCGAGATCACCGCTTCGCCCGAGGTGCTGGCCGAGCGGCTGGCCATGCGCGGTCGCGAGTCGCGCGGCGAGGTGCTGGCGCGGCTGGCGCGCAGCGCCAATATGAGCTTGTCCGGCCCTGGCGTCACCTCGATCGACAACAGCGGTCCGCGCGAAGTGGCCGGCGAGCGTTTCGCCGAAGTGCTGCGCAAGGCCATGGCGTTTTCCGACATGTCGGGCCTGATCTGATCCGGACTTGTTTCATCCGCCTGCTTGCGCTGTCGCTGGAAATGCTCCGGGCTGCTGGCCGCATAGGGTGATTCTGGATTACGCTCCGGGAATTCGCCCCGGGAATCAGGGGCGAGCCAGACAGGAAGCTTCATGCAGACACTGACACCCATCCTCTCGACAGTCACGGCGGCATTTCTCGCCTCCCTGGTCGAGGTCGTCGAAGCTTTCACCATCGTGCTCGCGGTGGGGGTGACACGCAGCTGGCGCCCGGCATTGACCGGCGCCGCGCTGGCGCTGGCGGTGCTGGCGGCCCTGGTGCTGGCCTTCGGCCCGCTGCTGGCGCTGGTCCCGATCACCACCCTGCAGTTCGTCGTCGGGGTGCTGCTCATCCTGTTTGGCATGCGCTGGCTGCGAAAAGCCATCCTGCGCAGCGTCGGCGTCATTGCCCTGCATGACGAGGAAGCGGCCTTCGCCAAGGAAACCGCGGCCCTGCACCGGCAGGCCGCCGACCGGCGCGCCGACTACCTCGCCGGGCTGGCCTCGTTCAAGGCGGTGCTGCTCGAGGGTGTCGAGGTGGTGTTCATCGTCATTGCCGTCGGCGCCGCGCATGGGCAGACATTTTACGCCAGCATGGGTGCGCTGGCGGCTTTCGTCCTGGTGATGCTTGTCGGCCTGGCCGTCCACCGGCCGCTGGCGCGCGTGCCCGAGAATGCGCTCAAATTCGTGGTCGGGCTGATGCTGACCAGCTTTGGTATCTTCTGGACCGGCGAAGGCATCGGCGCCGATTGGCCTGGCGCCGATCTTGCCCTGCTGGCCATCTTCGCCATCGTCGCGCTAGCGTCCTTCGCCATGGTGCGCTGGCTGCGCGGCATCAGTCCAACGGCAGCCGGAGGGCTCGCCCGATGAACGTCCTTCGTCTCGTTGCCAGGGAAGTCTTCGGCATGTTCGTCGATGACGGCAATCTGGCGCTGCTGGCGCTGGTCCTGGTGGCCGCCGTGACCGCGGCGGTGAAGTTGCTCGCGCTGCCGCCGCTGCTTGGCGGTGGGCTGTTGCTGGTCGGCTGCCTTGCCATCCTGTTGCAAAGCGTTCGCCGCGCCGCACGCCAGAGCGGCAGGTAATTTCAGCCAAAGCCGCATGGCGGATCACCAGAGGGTGGCCGCGAAAGGCACGCCACCCCGTCAGCGCCCAGCACCGGTAAGCTATTTCTGCCGGGAGGAACCTATTCGGCGGCGGCGCCGACCGCGCCCTTACGGGCGGCATCGACCATCCGCCGGCGCGCCCGGAACACACCCCATTGCTGGTCGACCAACACGCCGATGAGGATGACGCCACCCATCACCGCGAAGTTGAGGGAGGAGGGAATGCCGAGCAGGTTGACGAGGTTCTGCAGTTCCTGCAGCAGCACCGTGCCGAGGATGACGCCGATCAGCGAGCCCTCGCCGCCGCGCAGAGAGAAGCCGCCAAGCACCGCGGCCGCAATGGCGTAGAGCTCGTAGAACTGGCCGTGGCTGGCCGGCGAGATCGAGCGCGTGTACATGGCGAAATAGATCGCCGACAGGGCGGTGAGCACGCCGCAGATGACGTAAGCCGCCATGACGACGCGGCCGGTGCGAATGCCGGAATATTTTGCCGCTTCCTCGTTCTTGCCGATGGCGTAGAGATAGCGCCCGAACACCGAGCGGTGCAGCACCACCCACATGACGATGGCGATGACGATCAGCGCGAAGAAGGAGTTCGGCACGCCCCAGGAGCGGCCGGCGGTCAGGAATTCGAGATCGGGAAAATTCTGCCCGAAGGCGAAACCGGCGGTGCCGTCGGCGGTGTAGAAGCGCGCGACGCCGCGATAGATCAAAAGCCCGCACAAGGTGACGACGAAGGGCTGCAGCTTGAGCCGCGTGATCAGCCAGCCATGCGCCAGGCCGATGATGGCGCCGAGCACCAGGATGAGCACGAAGGCAACAGGCCATCCCATGCCGCGCACGGCGATGAAGTCGATGAACAGCGTGCCCAGCAACGCGACAACGGAGCCGACGGACAGTTCGATGCCGCCGGTGATGATGACGAACGCCTGGCCGATGGAGAGGATGCCGAACAGGCCGATCAGGTTCGAGGTGTTGGCGAGGTTGATCGGCAAGAGGAAGCGCGGATTGATGATGGCGACGATCGCCCCGACCACCAGGATCAGGATCAGCAGGCCGAGATCTTTCTTTGTCATCGTCGTCTCCGCTTACGGCCTGTTCGCCGGTTTGCCCACCGCGAGCAAAAGCACGTTTTCCTGGCTGAACTGATCCTTGTCGAGAATGCCCGAGATCTGGCCCTCATGCATGACGGCGATGCGATCGGAGACGCCGATCACCTCTTCCATGTCGGAAGAGATCATCAGCACGGCGACGCCGGCGTCGGCCAATGCCCGCATCAGCCCGTAGATCTCGGCCTTGGCGCCGATATCGATGCCGCGCGTCGGCTCGTCGAGGATCATCACCTTCGGGTTCATGGCCAGCCATTTGCCGAGCACGACCTTCTGCTGGTTGCCGCCCGACAGCGTGCCGGTGCGCGTCTGCACCGAGGGCGCCTTGATGCCGAGGTTTTTCTTCTGCTTCTCGGCGGTGGCGGTCTCGGCGCTTGCGGAGACCAGCGAGCGCCTGGCATGCGCCGGCAGATTGGGGAGTGAAATATTCTGCGCGATCGATAGGTCGAGCAGGATGCCGGTCAGCTTGCGGTCTTCCGGCACAAGGAAGATGCCTTGCGCGACTGCGTCCGCCGCGCTGGCCAGCGTTAACGGCTTGCCGTTGAGCTCCAGCGTGCCGCCAAGGCTGGCTTCGATGCCGAAGAACACCCGCGCCAGTTCGGTTCGGCCGGAGCCGACAAGGCCGGCAAGGCCGAGGATTTCGCCGCGCCTGACGTCGAGATCGACCGGCCGGCTGGGGTAGGTGGGGGTGCGGACGGCCTTGGCCGCAAGCGCCACGGCGCCGGGCGCACGCGCCGCCTCGGAGGCCTTTTCGCGCTCCTTCAGCATGCGGCCGATCATCAGCTTGACCATCTGGTCGTGATTGATGTCGCGCTTGCCGAGCGTCCCGGCCAGCATGCCGTCGCGCAGCACCACGACGCGGTCGGCGACGCGCTCGATCTCGTGCAGGCGGTGCGAGATGAAGATGACGCTGATGCCGTCGGCCTTCAGTGCCTTGATGACGTCGAGCAGCTTGTCGGTCTCGGCCAGCGGCAGGCTCGATGTCGGCTCGTCGAGGATCACCAGCCTCGCCTTGATCGACAGCGCCTTGGCGATCTCGACCATCTGCTGCTGCGCCAGCGACAGATCCGCGACCTGCGTGTCGGCGGAGAAGTTGGCGCCGACGCGCTTCAGCAGCGGCGCCACCATGTCGCGCAGTTTCGCGCGGTCGACCAGTCTCAGCGGTCCGGCGCGCAGCGGCTCGCGGCCGAAGAAGATGTTGGCGGCGACGTCGAGGTTTTCGAAGAGGTTGAGTTCCTGGTGGACGAAGGCGATGCCCGAACCCAGACTCCCCTCCACGCTGAGGCCTTTGTGGGCGGCGCCGTCGACCGTGATGGCGCCGCTATCGGGCGTGGTAACGCCGCCGAGGATCTTCATCAGCGTCGATTTGCCGGCGCCATTCTCGCCGACCAGGCCGATGACCTCGCCCGGCCTGACCTCCATGGAAAACCCGTCGAGCGCCACGACGCCCGGATAGGTCTTGCGCACGTTCTCGAGGCTGAGAAACGGGGTGGTCGCCGCGATGGATGTGTCGGAATAATTCATCATGCCTGACAGCAGCCGGTGGGCCGAAATGCCCATTCTGCAGACTGACGACCCCGGCAGGGTTCGTCAATGCGAACAGCCGGCTCAAGCGAAGTTGAGCCGGCTGAACTGCTTCTGGTCTTAGTTTCCAGCCATCGCCTTGAGATTGGCGGCGTAAGCGTCGACGTCATCCTTGCCGATGATCTTGGTCGGGATGATGATCAAATTGCCGGCCGGGATGCCCGACTTGTCACCCTTGAGATAGGCGGCCATCAGCTTCATGCCCTGATAGGCCCATTCGAAGGGCTGCTGCACGACGGTGGCGGCAATGGTGCCTTCCTTGACGCCGCCCAGCGTGATCGGATCGTCGTCGAAGCCGACGACGGTGATCGAGCCAAGCTTGCCGGCATCGCGCAGCGCTTCATAGATGCGTGGCGTGTTGTAGGAGTAGAAGCCGACCATGCAGGTGACGTCGGGGCTGGCGACCAGCGCGTCCTCGACATTCTTCTTGGCACGCGCCTGGTCAATGTCGTCGCCGCGTACGTCGACGAGTTCGATCTTGGTGCCGGCGAGGCCGTCCTTCATGCCCTGGATGCGCTCCTTGGCATTGTCGGCGCCGAGCAGGCCGACGAAGCCCAGGCACTTGCCGCCGTCCGGCATCGCCTTCTTGGCGATTTCGGCCGCCTGCTTGCCGGCGTCGACATTGGACGAGCCGATATAGGCGACACGCTTGGTCTGCGGGGCGTCGCTATCGGTGGTGAACAGCGCCGTTTGCGAAGCGATCTTGTTCAGGCCATCCGTCGAGGTCTTGGGATCGACGGCCGAGACCATGATGCCCTTGACGCCGGCGGTCACCAGATCGTCCATCAGCCGCTGCTGGATGGCGACGGAGGATTGTTCGGGATATTTGAGTTCGAGCGTATAGTCGGGCAGTTCGCCCTGCGCCTTCTTGACGCCGGCTTCGGCCGCTTTCCAGAAGTCGGAAGCGCCGTTGACGACGAAGGCCAGCGTCGGCTTGTCGTCGGCGCGCGCGATTGCCGTCGCCGTCAGGCCGACAGCCAGGGCCGCGGCGGCCACGGATGCATTGCGTATCAAGGATTTCATGTTCAACCTCCCGTTTTGGTCAGTCGTAGGACTGGCCGGACTTGCTCACTGGATTGTCTTGCACACTAAATTTGTCTTGCTCACCTGAATTGCCGTCTGCGGCGTGGACGCCCTCCTCCTCAAGGGGTTCCCGGCACGGAAAGAATGGCGTCGTTACCAGCCACGGCCACGGACTTTAGAGACTCATTCTTCGTTCGTAAATAGTCCGATTTGTCTGACATATCACATATCTGAGACATGGTTTGCGGAAGTCGTATCCGCCCCCCATCGGGCCATTCACAGACACTTCCATCGCCGCCGGACCAATCGGGGCCGGCGGCGATGGATTGACGGTATAGCGCATCCTTGTATTAGTAAACACTATTAGCAAACGACCGGTCCGGTGGCGCTCGGGTGTCATGGCCGAATCGATCTACCGACGCGGCGATGGCTGATCGCACGCAGCCAGGGCCTTTGCGACCTCTGGTTTTTGCGGAGGCTCGAGCCGGTGTGTCGGGGATGGGTCTCAAGGATGGTAATAATTATTAGTGCGGTCGATGCGCATGTGAATCGGAAGCGCCGCCTCATCTTGTTGGACCGGGGGGCTGCGGCTAGACAGGCTGGGGATTTGGGGGCGGCATGAGCGAGACGACGGACCAGGCCATCAGGAAGCGCCGCAAGGCGGCGGCAAAGCCCAAGGGCCGCGTCACCATGACCGACATCGCACGCGCCGCCGGCTGCTCGCAGGCGACGGTTTCCTTCGTGCTCAACAATTCACCTGGCATTCGCCTGTCCCGGCAGACTCGGGAGCGGGTGATCGAGGCGGCGCGCGCGCTTGGCTACAGCGCCCCCGCCTTCTCCGCGCTGAAGCCCGTTGCGGCTTTCGAGGGGGCTTTCGATGGCCCCGCCTTCGACGGACTCGACGGCGTGATCGGCTTCGCCGTCGACCAGCTCGCCACCAGCCCGGAAGCCGTGGTCGCCATCGAGGGCGCGCGCCAGGCCTCGTGGAATGCTGGCAACGTGCTTCTGGTGGCGCAGACCATGGGCGACGCCGTGATGGAGCCGCGCGCCATTTCGGCGCTGACCAGGCGCGGCATTTCGGCATTGATCTACATGACCATCTTCACCCGCGAAATCACGGCGCCCGACTTCCTCTACGGCCTCGACATTCCGGTCATTCTGCTCAACTGCTACACGGCGGACTATGCATTCCCCGCCGTGGTGCCCTCCGAAATCGCCGGCGGCCAGAGCTCGACGCGACACCTGATCAGCCACGGCCACCGCCGCATCGCCACCATCACGGGCGAACCCTGGATGCAGGCAGCACAGGACCGGCTGAAAGGCTACCGCCGCGCGCTCGCCACCGCCGACATCCCCTTCGACCCCGAACTGGTGGTCGAGGGCGACTGGTCGGCCAGCGCCGGCTACGCCGCGACAGTGAAGCTCTTGGCCCTGAAGGACCGCCCGACCGCCATCTTCTGCCAGAACGACCGCACCGCGATCGGCTGCTACGAAGCCCTGAAGGAAGCCGGCCTGCACATTCCCGCCGACATCTCGGTCGTTGGCTATGACGACGAGGAAATCGCCCGGCATTTGTTCCCGCCACTGACGACGTCGATCCTTCCGCACATGGCCATGGGCCAATGGGCGATCGAGCAGCTGGAAGCGCCTGCGATAGTGGGGCGGGGGCGATATCCAATCACCAAGCTGGAATGCCCGCTGGTGGAGCGCGAGAGCGTGGCGACATTCAAGGGTGTCGCATAAAGAGCCGGACTTTTCCTCCGGAACTCGGAGGCAGGCATCCACGGTGCTCCCCCTGTGTTGGCTTCGTCCTGATAGAGGTCTAGCCTGCGCCCGCAGCCAAGGGAGGGGTATATGACATCGAGTTTCACCGTTCATGACGCGTCCGGCTATGAGCAACTGATGGGCCGCTGGAGCCGAAAGCTCGCGCCCAGCTTCATCGGCTTCGCCGGGCTCGCCCCCGGCGAAAAGATCCTCGACGTCGGCTGCGGCACCGGCAGCCTGACGTTCGAACTGGCGAAATCCGCCGAACTCGCGGCGATCGCGGCCATCGACTTTTCGCCTGTCTTCGTCGAGGCGGCAAAGCGGCGCAACACCGATCCGCGCATCGAAATCCAGCAGGCGGACGCTACCGCCTTGCCGTTCGCCGACAATGCGTTCGACCGCGCGCTGGCGCTGCTGGTGCTTCACTTCGTGCCGGAAGCCGGCAAGGCGGTTGCCGAAATGCGCCGGGTGACGCGACCGGGCGGCGTGGTCGCGGCTGTGGTGTGGGACCATCTCGGCGGCATGGCGGGCATGCGCATGATGATCGACACGGTGGCCGCGCTCAGCGAGAGCGGGCGCCAGCTGCGCGGCCGCTATTGCTTCCAGCCGATGATGCAGCCCGGCGAAATGAAGCGGACCTTCATCGAGCAGGGGCTGGCCGACGTGACCGAAACCGAGCTGATGATCCGCATGGATTACCAGGACTTCGCCGATTACTGGGCGCCGATTTCAGCCGGCGAGGGCCCGCTCGGCAAATACGTGACCACGCTGCAGGCAGCCGAGTGCGAGCGCACCGAGGCTGCCGTCCGCGATGCCTATCAGGCCGGGCGACCGGACGGCCCGAGGTCGTTCGCCAGTGTCGCCTGGGCGTGCAGGGGCGTGGCGCCCTGACCGCCCAGGCGCGAAGCGCCTTTGAACCGTGATCAGGCCTGCCGAGCAACCAGATCGGCATAGCGCTGCAGGTAAAGCGGCCAGCCCTGATCGCCGGCGACGCTGTCGCGCACACCTTCCCAGCCCTGGCCATGGCGCTCCAGGTTGCGGTGTTCGATCTCGACGCGGGTACGTCCAGCCGTTTCGGCGGTGAACCGCACTTCCCACTCGCTGGTCTTGGCCGGATCGGTCTCGATGCGCCATTGCGGGCTGATGTCCCAGCTCAGGAGCACGCGGTTGGGGGGCTCATAGGCCAGCACGCGCGCCCAGCGGCACTCGCTGCCGTCGACGCCGCGGTCATAGACATGGCCGCCGACGCGAGGCTCGAACACCGTCTCGGCGATCTGGGCTGCAAGCAGGTTATGCTCGGGCGGTTTGAAACTGCCGAAATCCTCGGTGAAGACCTTGAAGGCGCGCTCGATCGGCGCCTCGACGACGACGGATTGTTTCACGGAGGCGATGGGGATCTGGGTGTTCATGGTCACTCCTCTGGTGGGGTCTCGACGGCCAGCTTGTAGGCCGCGAGCGTCTTGCTCCAGAACCGGTCGAGCCAGGCGCGCATCTGGCCCAGCCCGTGCGGATCGATGTGGTAGACGTTGCTGGCGCCCTTCGGCTCCGCGCGCACCAGCCGCGAGTCGCGAAGCACCTTGAGATGCTGCGACACCGCGGACTGCGACACGCTGACCTGCCGCGTGACCTCCGCCACCGAGCGCGGACGCTCCGCGATCAGCTCGAAAATCTGCCTTCGGGTCGGATCGCCCAGGGCGGCAAGCTGTGCGCTATCAACAGTCATGACTTATGATTAGTGCAGGCTGATGGTTGAGTCAAGTGACGGTGCCAGCGGCCAGGTGGCGGCGGGGAAATTTCTAACGAGATAGAGGTTACACTTCATTACGGTGGAAGGAGTTGCGCCAAGGTGGAAATCCGCCAAGGCATGAGACTGGCCGCGCCGTCTATCCCTTGCGTTCTTCAAGGCTGTTGCCGCCATCGACCACCAGCAAGGCGCCGTTGATATAGCTGGCGCTCTCGGAAGCCAGGAACACGACCGCCGCCGCGACCTCGTCGGGCCGGCCGGCGCGGCCCGGCGGCGCATGCAGGGCCGCGCTCCGCTCCGCCTCGCTCGACGCGCCGGTTTCGATCCAGCCGGGCGCGACGGCATTGGCGGTGATCCCGTGGCGCGCCACTTCCAGCGCCAATGTCCGGGTCAGGCCGACCATGCCGGCCTTCGCCGCGGAATAGGCGGCGGTGCCCTGGTAGGATACTAGCGGCCCGGTCACCGACGCGACGTTGACGATGCGCCCATACCCCGTTTCGACCATCGCCGGCAGAAACGCCCTGGTGACGAGAAACGCGGTCTTCAGGCTGGTCTCGATGCCCCGGTCCCACTCGGCCTCGCTCATCACCAGGAACGTCTTGTCCACGGACGGCGACGCCAGCGATCCCATGCCGGCATTGTTGACCAGGATATCGACAGCGCCGACCTCGGCCCGCAGCCGCTCCACCTCCGTCGCGATGGTAAGATCGGCGACCGCGGCCGTGGCATCGACGCCATCGCCGCGAAGCTCGCCAGCGCGCTCCAGCACCCGCGCGCTGGCGCCGGTCAGGAAAACCGCATGCCCGGCCCGGCCAAACTGCCGCGCAATGGCAAAGCCGATGCCGTCAGCCGCGCCGGCGCCGGTGATCAGGACACGTCTGGTGGTGGTTGTGGCCAAGTCTGGCTCCAAAACCCGTTCGGGTGAGAAGTGTTACCCATGTCTCCGGTATAAACCGTAACCTATGTGTCCGGAACGGACCATTGGAAGCATGGCGCACCCGACAGGATTCGAACCTGTGACCTCTGCCTTCGGAGGGCAGCGCTCTATCCAGCTGAGCTACGGGTGCTTTCAAGGCGAAGAGCCCGGAAAACGAACCAGCCGGCCGAACCGGCAAGTCACGGCTTCTTAGCGGAAGCGGGCGCGGGCTTCAACGGGCAATTGGCGGCGTTGCGAACTTGGCTTGATGCGTCTGGGCCTCGCGTACGGCATCCTGCCCTTCGCAGGCTCGGGGCGTTCGAAGCTCGAAAAGCCAAGCAGTTGGCTTTTCGTCCGCTACACGGACCACTCCTCACCCCCTCACTCTCCAGCCGGGCTCTTCACCGGCCGCCGCCCGCGCACCGCCCGCTTTGCCTTCTTGGCGCTCGCCAGCTCATGCATGGCATCGAGCTGCATCTGCTGCATCTCGGCCAGCCGCGTCCATTGCCGCGAGATGAGGTAGTCGAGCTTTTCGTGCAGGTGGCGGACTTCCAGTTCGGCCTTGAGGTTGACGCGGTAGTCGTTGAAGGAGCGCAGCCGATCCTTGGCCTCCGTCCGTCTCTGGCTCATCATGATGATCGGCGCCTGGACGGCGGCGATGCAGGAGAGCAGCAGGTTGAGCAGGATGAAGGGGTAGGGGTCGAAGGCGCCCGCCATGCCCGCGATCAGGTTGATGCCGATCCACACCAGGAGCACACTGGCGAACGAGATCAGGAACCACCAGCTGCCGCCGAAGGCGGCCATGTTGTCGGAAACGCGGTCGGCGAAGGAGCGGTGCTCCTCGAATTCTTCTTCACTGTTCTCCGAAATCGTGTCCTGCCGGGCGATCGATTCCACCACCTGGCGGTCGAGCTCGGAGAATTCGCCGTGCTCCTGCTGTAAGAGCTCCTCCATGTAGCGCATGCGGTAGCGGCCGAGCTCCTCGCGGCTGATGCGCGCGCCCTTGGGCAGGTCGGGGTGGTCCGAATGAATGCGGTCGGCGAGGCTCGGACGCAGCGTGTCGATGCGCACAAGGTCGCGCTTGCGGAATTTGCGGCCCGAGATCGCCGACGGCTTTTTCTTCGGCTTCAGCCGCGATGCGCCGGGACCTGATGGCTCGGAGTCCGGCACTTCGGGCGTGTCGAAATGTTCGTCGGAAACCTCGTGCAAATCCTCTTGCGTGGTCGGCGCTTCGAAATACTCGCCGCCGCTGTCGTTCTCATTGTCGGCCGACTTCTGCTCGGATGCCTTGGGAACGGTGCTCATGATGGGCTCCTGCGCTGTAAGTTAGGATACGCTGAGGCGACGGCGCTTATCCACTGTCGGATTCGCAGCCTATGCCACGTCTTCCGCACGATTGCGTGACAGTCGCAAGATGGTAGCCGGCTGCGTGGTTTTTACAGTGACCAAGGCACGACTTGGGTCGGCGTCCGCCCAAGGGCGGACCGTGTCTTCACCGTTCATCGTTCACAAAGCCAGGCAATTGGCTTTTTGTCCGCTGCGCGGATCACGCCTCACTTCACTGCTGTTCGGCGAACATCAGCCTGGTCTTGGTGTCGGCCATGGTGGGCGACAGGCTGCGCTGGATCAGCGCTTCGACATGGTCGTTGCGCTGGCGGGCACTGTCGGCGCCCATCACCACCACGATCAGCTGGCGGCCGTCGGCATCGTAGGAGGTGACGATGTTGAAGCCGGAAGCCCTGATATAGCCTGTCTTGATGCCGTTCACGCCGCGCACGCGGCCGAGCATGTCATTATGGCCGCGCACCAGCCGGCCGCGAAACATGAAGTCGCTTTCGGAGAAATAATGGAAGTGCTGCGGGAAGCGCCGCTGCAGCGACATGCCGAGCACCGCCATGTCGTGGGCGGTCGTCATCTGGCCGTCGTCGGGCAGGCCCGATGCGTTGCGGAAGGTGGTGCTGCTCATGCCGAGCTGGCGCGCCTTGGATGTCATCATGGCGGCGAACTGGTCTTCAGAGCCGCCGAGATATTCGCCCACCGCCACCGCCACGTCATTGGCCGATTTGACGACGATGGCGCGGATGGCGGAATCGACATCGATCGTCTCCCCGCGCCGGAAACGCATCTTGGTCGGCGGCTGCGAGGCGGCGTGGTCGGAAACCGGGATCTGCGTTTCCTTGGTGACGCGGCCGGTCTCCATCGCCTCGAACAGCAGATAGAGCGTCATCATCTTGGTCAGCGAGGCCGGATAACGCTGCGCCGTCGAATTGACCTCGAACAGCTGCTTGCCGCTCTTTCCGTCGACGACGATGGCCGCGTATTTCTGCGGCGGCGCCGGCACGGCCAGAACGCTGTCGGGCGGGGCCGTGGTCGAGCAGCCGGCCGTCAGGGCCGCCAGGGCCAGGACAGCCAGGATTTTCTGGAAGAGCGGAAAGAGACGCGGCAAGGACAAGGGCTGGACTGTTCTGGCGATGCTGTTGCTGAGATAAGGCGAAGCTAACGTAACGCGGCGGGTGCGTCCATTTGGTTAATGCCGGTTAGCCCCGGGAATGTCGAGTGCCGGCGCGACCTGTTTCCCCACCCGCCAGAGGCCAGGGAGAGGAACCAAGCCTTGCCACCGCCCCGAAATCGCCCGTTTCCTGTCTTTCCTTGCCAAAGCCGCGTTTCCCGTGGGAAGGAGCGTGGCATCTGGCGGCAGGGGGGCTCGCAAAATGGCTGACATTGGGGCTGGCGCCGCGCCGTCATTGATCAGGGCGTCGCTCAGCCGCACCGGCAAATGGGCCGGCAGCATCGCCTTCATCGGCGGCGCCGTTTCCGACATCCTCAACCCGCTGGCGCCGTTCGCCGCCTATATCGCGCTGGCTGCCTCGATCGCGGCCGTCATCATCGCCATTGCCATCGTGCTCAGGCTCGTGCTGGCGGCCAAGGCGCTGCCGGCGCTGGTGTTCGCCACCAGTGCGGCGGCGGTTGCCGGCGGCGTCTACGCCGTGCAGAAGGAGACCAATTCGCAGAACGGCATCATCGCCAGCCTGGTGCCGGCGATCGCCCAACTGCAGCAGTCGATTGGCATCGTCGCCGAAAAGGTGGCCAGGATCGAGCAGACGGTCACGCAAACCCAGAAGACCGTCGAAGAGGTCAAGAAATCGACCGACACGGTTGCCCAGAAAACCGATCAGATCGCCTCCGCCCAGCAGCAGCAAGCGGCCCAAGGCGCCGCGACGCAAAGGACCGTCGAAGCGGTCAAGCAAACCACCGAGACACTCGTGGGCGGCCAGCAGCAGCAAGTGGCCCAGGCCGAAAAGCTTCAGGCGACGACTGAGCAGATCGCCGCCTCGATCGACACGATCGCCAAGGGGTTTGCCACCTTGGCCGCGCAAGGCGGCGCCATCGCCGAGCCGAAGCGGCCGGACGAGTTCTACCACAATGCCCGCGTCTACGAGCTCTCGGGCGACATGCTCAACGCGCGGCGCTCCTACCTCGCCTTTGCCGGCTTCGATGTCGACGCCATCGACCCCTATACGCGCTTTGCCACACTTCTGCGGGTCCAGGATGGCAAGGCCGGCGCCCGCGAGGTGTTCGGCCAGCTCGCGGAGAAAGCCAAGGCGCCATCGATCAAGCTCGTCCACCTGCTGCAGTTCGACGATACCAAGCGGCCCGACAAGCTCAACGCCTTCATCGCGGCCAATCCAGACTATGCGCCGGCCTATTTCCTGTTGGCGCAGGAGTTCTCGGAGGATCGACTCGGCAGCCAGACGCTGGCCGATAAACGCAGCGAAGCCCAGGCGCTGACCAAGTTCGTCTCTTACGAGAAGGATGGCGGGCTGCTCGGATATTTCGTCGACCAGACCCAGCTTGCCGACTGGCTGGACCGCGGCCGCAGCCGGCTGGCGGCCCTTGGCGACGTGCTCGACCCCGCCCGCTTCGCGCCGTCGCTGACGCCGATGCGTTCCAACCAGGGCTGGTCGATGACCATTTCGCTGCCCGAGCCGGCGACCGCGATATCCTGGCGTCTAGGCGGCAGCGGTCCCTTCACCGACACCGGCCTGCTGGCGCTCAACGACCAGCGAACCGGCAAGCCGATGCCCAATCCGAGCTTCGAATTGCCCGACAGCACGGCGCAGACCACGATCGCGATCAAATATCTCGACATCAGGGGGCGCGAGACCGGCCCGTTCGACATAAGCTTCGACCCGGATGCCGCCCTGCAACAGGGCAACAAGCAGATCCTCGACCAGTTCTGGACCTCATGGATCGCCTTCGACGCCAGCGGCAATCATGGACTGGTCTATTTCACGCAGATGCTGTCATACCGCTGCGCCATCAAGGAAGTGCATTACAGCCTGAATGGTGCCGCGCTCGACAAGACCCTTCCCATGCCGCCCTGCAATGCCAGGGACCCCTACGCCATCCCCGATGATTTCCAGCCCTATTTCAAGGTCGCCGAAGGCGTGACCTCGATGTCGGTGCAGGTGACCTATACCGACGGGACGAAATCGCCGGTGCGGGACTACAAGCGGCAATAGGGCTGACATTTTCCGACGAAGCGAGCGCGAAACCGATGCAAAATACGCGCCCGCGCGCTTGCGCGGTGCGCCGAACGGGTTCTTCTTGGCACCCTTCGGATTCGGGTGAGAGAGCCATGGATACAGTCACGATCAACGCCAAGGGCATTTCGGTTTCGCTCGACCTCACGGTCGGCCACATCGCCGACATGATCATCGAGAGCGGCGCGCGCCGATTGAAGCCGCTGCACCGCGCACCCTGGGTCGACGCGGGCGAGACGCTGCCTCCAGACCTGCCGCGGGGCACCGTCCGGCTCTCCGGCGACTTTCTGTGCGCGCCGTTTTCGCGCAGCGATGTCGAGGAGGCGCCGCTGCATGGCTGGCCGGCCAACAGCGCCTGGGATGTGGTCGACAGCGGCGCCACGGATGGCGGCTGGCGCGCGGTTTTCCGGCTGCGCCACAAGGTGATGGGCGCCAGCGTCGACAAGATTTTCACGCTGCGCGACGACCATCCTTTCCTCTACCAGGAACATGTGTTTTCCGGCGGGTCCGGCGCGATCTCGGTCGCCCATCACCCGATGACGGCAATGAAAGGCGGCGGCAGGCTGGCTTTCTCGCCGAAGCGGTTTGCCGCCACGCCAGCCGATCCGCTGGAGCCGGACTCCGCGCGCGGCCGCTTCATGCTGGCCTACCCCGGTCGGTCGTCGGACCTCGGGCATTTCCCCGCTGCCGGCGGCGGCACGCTCGATCTGACGGATTACCGCATGGATGATCGGCGCGAGGATTTCCTCACCTTGGTCGAGGCCGACCATGGCGGGCCGGGCTGGACCGCGCTTGCGCGCCAGGCCGAGGACGATCTGGTGCTGGTGCTGAAGAACCCGGCCGAACTGCCGGTTACCATGCTGTGGTTCAGCAATGGCGGGCGCGACTACGCGCCGTGGAGCGGCCGCCATCTCGGCGTGCTCGGCATCGAGGACGGGCGCACCGCGGTCGGCCACGCCGCCTCGCTTGGCGACAACTGGCTGAAGCGCGAGGGCGTGGCGACCGCGTTCGCGCTCGGCCAGGATCGCGTCTCGTTCCGCCATGTCATCGGTGCGTTGCCCCTGTCGGGTGGCGAGCCTCCGTGGGCGATCACCACGGCGGGTGGCCGCCTGCGGTTGGCTGGCGCCGCGGTATCGGAGGTCCCGTTCGATAGCGAATTTCTGCGTATCGGCCAGCCAGCGGCATGCTGAAGACAAAGCCGTAACGGACTAATCGCAGTCGCCACTGCTGACTCCACAACCGGTCGCTCTAAATCGTGCAAATCGCGGTTTGAAATTTCAAGCGACCGCCGACAAGATGCGTCCAAATCCGCGGAAGGAGCCGAAAAATGTCCGAAATCGCCCACCTCGCCGCCACCATCTTCAAGCGCGCCGGCAAGGCAAATCGCTTCATCGTCGCCATTGCCGGGCCGCCGGGCGCCGGCAAGTCGACACTGTCGGCAAGCCTGCATGACCTTTTGCCGGAAGGCGCGGTGGAGGTCGTGCCCATGGACGGCTTCCACTATGACGACATCGTGCTCGAGCGGCGCGGTCTGCGGGCGCGAAAGGGCGCGCCCGACACGTTCGACTTTGGCGGCTTCGAGACGCTTTTGAAGCGCATCCGCGCCGGCGAGGCCGAGATTGCCATTCCGGTGTTCGACCGCGGCATGGAATTGTCGCGCGCCGCCGCGGCGATTGTCGGCGCCGAGACCAAGTTCATCCTGGTGGAAGGCAATTACCTGCTGCTCGACGAGGAGCCGTGGTCGCGCCTGGCGCCGCTGTTCGATTTCTCGATCTTCGTCGACGTGCCGCGCAACGAGCTCGAACGCCGCCTGATGGAACGCTGGCACGAGCATGGACGTTCCGACGCGGATGCGCGCGCCTGGATCGCCTCCAACGACATGCCCAACATCGAACGCGTGCTTGCGCGGCGCCGGGCGGCCGACCTGGTCTTTGGTCAACCCGGTTAATTTTCAGTATTTTTCGGCGGGAACCTTAAGACTTACAACGCGTTATCCCGATCAGGCAATCATGCCAGAAGAGGGATTCCGTCCGATGGCAGCAAACACAAAAAAGCCCGCCAGGGGCAAGTCGGCACAACCGAGAGCGCCGCGGTCGACGGCCGGGGCTGGCCCGGCGATCGCCCAGCGCTCCAAGGATGCGAAGGCCTTCGGCAAGGCGGCGCCGAAAAAAGTCGTGCCAGGGTCGAAAGCGACCGTGCCGAAAGCGGCCGCCAAGCCCGCCCAGGCGAAGAAGCCGGCCGTGGCCGGCGGCTCGAAAGCAGGCGGCGGCTCGAAGGTTCGCACCGCGGCCAATGTCGCCGCCGGCGCGGTCGTGGCCACAGCGCGGGGCGTGGCATCCCTTGCCGCCTCCGTGGTCGGCAGGGGCGGACCCAAGGCGAAAGCAAAGTAGGCCGCTCTTCCCGTGGGCTGACGGGTTCAGCCTCGCGCCGGAATGGTCAGGCCTTTCTGCACCGCCGGCCGCGCCAGGCCTCGCTCCAGCCAGGCTGCCAGATTGGCGAAATCGTCGAAGCCGACCAGATCGCGGGCTTCGTAGAAGCCGATCAGGTTGCGCACCCAGCCGAGCAGCGAGATGTCGGCGATGGTGTAGTCATTGTCCATGATCCACTTGCGGCCCTTCAGCCTGACGTCGAGAACGCCGAGCAGGCGGCGCGATTCGTCGCGGTAGCGCTCCAGCGGCCGCTTGTCGGCGATCTCGCGGCCGGCGAATTTGTGGAAGAACCCGACCTGGCCGAACATCGGCCCAATCGCCGCCATCTGGAAGAAGACCCACTGGATCGTCTCGTAGCGCCGCGCCGCGTCGACAGGCATGAGCAGGCCGGTCTTTTCCGCCAGGTAGAGGAGGATCGCACCGGATTCGAACAGGCCGATCGGCGCACCGTCCGGTCCGTCGGGATCGATGATCGCCGGGATCTTGCCGTTGGGATTGAGCGACAGGAATTCCGGGGTCCAGCTCTCGTTCTTGCCGATGTTGATCAGGTGCGGCTCATAGGGCAGGCCGATTTCCTCCAGCGCGATCGAGATCTTCACGCCGTTCGGCGTCGTTGCCGAATAGAGCTGGATCTGGTCCGGATGCTTGGCCGGCCAGCGGCTTGCGATCGGAAAGGCGGACAGGTCGGCCATCGGGAACTCCTGAGCGGGGGGATGCGCACCAAGCGGTGCGATATTGGCGGATCGGCCAAGAATTAGGGCTGCGGCGAGGCCGGATCAATATGGCGGCGCCGCTTTCACCACGCACGGACAGTCACCCAATTCGGACCGCGCGAACGGTGGTGACCGCGCGGCCAGGTGGTGACCGCCCGGCCGGTGGTAACCGCCCGGGGTCAGATTGCCTTGAAGGCCAGCACGGCATTGGTGCCGCCAAAGGCAAAGCCATTGCTGATGGCGGCGCGCACCTTGCGCTCGCGCGCGACATTCGGCGTCACGTCGAGATCGCAGTCGGGATCGGCCTCGCGGTAATTCGCCGTTGGCGGCACAACGCCTTCGCGGATCGCCATGACGCAGGCGATCATCTCCAGCCCGCCCGAGGCGCCGAGGCAATGCGCGTGCATCGACTTGGTCGAGGAGACGGATAGCGCGCGCGCATGGTCGCCGAAGACGCGCTTGATCGCGAGGGTTTCGATCTGGTCGTTGGCCTTGGTGCCGGTGCCGTGCGCGTTAAGGTAGTCGATGTCTTCGGGATTGAGCCCGGCATCCGCCAGGCAGAAGCGCATCGCCGCTTCCGGCCCCTCGACGGTCGGCGCGACGATATCGGAGGCATCGGCCGAAAGGCCGGCGCCGGCGATTTCAGCCAAAATGGTGGCGCCGCGTGCCATCGCATGGTCGTAGCTTTCCAGAACCGCCATGCCGGCGCCTTCGCCCAGCACCAGCCCCTGGCGGTCGGCCGAGAACGGCCTGCATGTGTCGGGCGAAAGCACACGCAGCGCCTCCCAGCCCTTCAGCACGCCCCACACCAGCGGCGCATCGGTGCCCCCGGCCACCATCACGTCGGCGCGCCCGAGCCTGATCTGGTCGACCGCCGATGCGATGGCATGATTGGCCGACGAACAGGCCGAAGTGACGCCGAACACCGGTCCGCGCAAACCCAGATGCATGCTGACCTGACCGGCGGCGGCGCCCGGCATCACTCTTGGAACGGTGAAGATACCGGCGCGATTCTTGCCCTCGAGCAGGATGGCGCGATAATTCTCCTCGACGGTCTCGAAGCCGCAGACGCCAACACCGACAATGGTTCCCATCCGATAGGTGTTGTCCGCATGCGGGACCAATCCGGACTGCCGCATGGCTTCTTTCGCCGCGAGCACCGCCAGCAGGCTGAAGCGATCCATCGACACCAGTTGCTTGCGCTCGATGCCGTGATCCGGCAGGGCTTTGATCTCGCAGCCGGTCTTGACCTTCAGGTCGTGCAGGAAGGGGTTGTCGATCGGGCCAATCGCCGACCGGCCGGCCCGCATCTCGGCCCAGATTGCCTGCGCATCGGTGCCCAATCCGCACAGTCCACCGATGCCGGTAATGACGACGCGCTTCAGCATTCGGTCAGGCTTTTTTCGCGATCAGCGCGCGAACGGCCTCGACCATGTCGCCGACGTTCTTCAGGTTGCTCCAGGCGTCGACCGTGTTCATCTCGATCTCGATGCCATATTGCTCCTCGAGGTCGAAGATGATCTCGGTCAGCTCCAGCGAATGGATGCCGAGCGCCGTCAATTCGGTTGTGGTGGTGATGTCCTCGCCGCCCGGCTCGGCATGGGCCTTGATCTTCTCGATGATGTCCGCTGCCAGCTGGTCAGCCATTCGGTTTCTTCCCCACTGTGTCGTTTCCCGACGCCAACTGAACGGCGCCTTCTTGTCCTCGATATCAGGCCGCGATCTTCGCCTTATCCCTCCGCCAAGCGTCGCCTGATCGTACCAAGGTGGTTCCCTCTATAGAAACGGAAACGCCATCAAGCAACAAGCTATATGTCGACAAAAGCGCCACAGTGCTTAACCTGACGGCGTGGATACGATCGAAAATACCAAGTTTTCAGGTCAGCTGGCCCAGCGCGCGGCGGGCAAGGCGCGGCTAGGTTGCGCCAGCATTGACGGCCGCACGCGGCTGCGGCGCCTCTATCAGGACGGCTCCGCCAAGATAAGGCTGCCGTATGTTTCGGCCGGCCCGCTGGAGGCCGTCCTGATCAACACCGCCGGCGGGCTGACCGGCGGCGACCGCCTCGGCTGGGATGTCGATGTCGGCCCGCATGCCAGCGCGGGGATAACGACCCAGGCCTGCGAAAAAGTCTATCGCGCCGCATCGGACCATGCCGAAGTCCGGGTCAGGCTGACCGTCGGAGAGAACGGCAGCATCGCCTGGCTGCCGCAGGAAACCATCGTCTTCGATCGCGCCGCGTTTGTCCGTACGTTGGACGTCGAGCTTGCCGCGGGGGCCGAGGCGCTGGTGCTGGAAGCGGCCGTCTTCGGCCGCCTGGCCATGGGCGAACGTGCCACACAGGGCACTTTTCGCGACCGCTGGCGTATCCGCAGGGAAGGAACCCTCATCCACGCCGAGGATTTCCGCATCGGACCTGATATCGCCGACATCATGGCCCGTCAGGCGATAGCAAATGGCGCGATCGCCGTGGCCACGCTGCTGCTGGTGTCGCCGCGCGCGGAAGCCTTGCTCGACCAGGCCAGGGAGATCATTGGCGACCGGGGTGGCGCCAGCGTCTGGACCGTGAAGACATCTGGCAAGCTTCTTGCGAGGCTTTACGCCGGGGACGGCTACCAGCTGCGCCAGCGGCTGGTCCCGCTCGTCGGATTGCTCAACGGAAAAGCGGGGCTGCCCAAATTATGGTCACTGTGACTGTGTCCGCATCATTTCAGGAAGACGCATGAACCTGACGCCAAGGGAAAAGGACAAGCTGCTGATCGCCATGGCGGCGATCGTGGCGCGCAAGCGGCTGGAGCGCGGCGTCAAGCTCAATCATCCGGAAGCGATCGCGCTGATCACCGATTTCGTCGTTGAGGGCGCCCGCGATGGTCGCCCGGTGGCCGAGTTGATGGAGGCCGGCGCCCATGTCGTCAGCCGCGCTCAGGTGATGGAAGGCATCGCCGAGATGATCCATGACGTACAGGTGGAAGCGACCTTTCCCGACGGCACCAAGCTGGTGACCGTGCACGAACCGATCCGGTGAGGAGACAGACATGCTTGAACTGCGCCCGAACTGTGAATGCTGTGACAAGGATCTGCCGCCGGAAGCGACGGATGCGCGGATCTGCACCTTCGAGTGCACCTTTTGCGCCGGCTGCGTCGAAAGCGTGCTTGGCAGCGTCTGCCCAAATTGCGGCGGCAATTTTACGGCCCGGCCGATCCGCCCCGCCGCGATGCAGAAGAAACATCCGGCTTCGACCAAACGCGTGCTCAAGGCCGAGGGCTGTGGCCCCCGCAAGGCCGCGTGACACCGCAAAACGAAAGGCAAGTAAAATGATCCCTGTCAAACGCCTGTGCCTCTCGGCGATCCTGCTCGTGGCCGCGGCCATGCCTGCCTACGCCCATGTCGGCACCGGCACGACCTCCTCCGCCATGGCCGGCTTCACGCATCCGCTGTCGGGCCTCGACCACATGACGGTGATGCTCGCCGTCGGTCTGTGGGCAGCCCTCAAGGGCGGCAAGGCGATCTGGGTCTGGCCGGCGGCGTTCGTCGGCGTCATGCTGGGTGGCGCGGCCCTGGGCACGGCCCATGTGCCGCTGCCCTTCGTCGAGCCGGGTATACTGGCCTCCGTCGTGGCGCTCGGCCTGCTGGTGGCGCTGGCCGTCGATCTGCCTGTTTCGGCCGGTGTCGCCATCATCGGCCTGTTCGCGCTGTTGCACGGCCATGCCCATGGCACGGAAGTGCCGGAAAATGCCGGCGGCCTCGAATATATGGCCGGTTTTGCCGTCGCCACCGTGCTGCTCCATGCCGTCGGCATCGCCGTCGGGCTTGGCCTCGGCATGAGGTCCCGCGGCGTGGCCCGCGTCATGGGCGCCGCCTGCGCGGCGATCGGCCTCGGCCTCGCCTTCGGCGTCGTGTGAGGACCCATGATCCCAGGCGAAATCATCCCCGTTCAAGGCGACATCGAGCTCAACAAGGGTCTGCCGACCGTCATCCTGAAAGTGGCCAACAGTGGCGACCGACCGGTCCAGGTCGGCAGCCACTATCATTTCTACGAAACCAATGAGGCGCTGAAATTCGATCGTGAACGGGCGCGCGGCATGCGCCTCGACATCGCCGCCGGCACCGCAACGCGCTTCGAGCCGGGGCAGGAACGGGACGTCACGCTGGTGCCACTTGGCGGCAAGCGTGAAATCCATGGCTTCCAGCAGAAGGTGATGGGCAAGCTGTGAGGGCTTCTTATGCATGGCCGGCAAGGCCAGCGCGCGCAAGCGCTGCGTGGGGCTCAGCCCGATGGCTTGGCGGCCGCATAGATGACGATCTTTCCGGGATCGTCGAACTCCACGGCGAGAACGTCCTGGGCAAGGACGCGCCGCGAATCGAGGGCATTGAAAAGCAGGGCGTTGGCCTCGATCTCCTTGCGCAGCTCAGTGACATCGTCCTGATGCTGCCGAACCTTGTTCTCGATGGCTGGCGGCGGGCCGCCTTCGCTGCGCGCCGCGTCGGTGAGGAACACGATATCGACCTTGTCGAGCTTGGACGTCTTGCGCACCGTGCTGATGTTTTCGCGCGTGCGGTCGATCGCCGAACTGACTTTTCCGATTTCAGCGGTCGTCTTGGCCTCTTCCTGGTTAACTTGCGATCCGACGATGCGGTCGACGGTCTCGGGACTTTCCAGGCCCTGCGCGTTGAGCGCCGCCCGCGGGACACTCGCCGCCAGAAACGCAGCCGCGGCAATGACATGCAACCATCGCGCATGGCATCGGGGATCGGGCAGGGTGGTGAGGGTCATCGTTCGCTTTCGCAGTTTGCTTCAAGGCCTTTGAAACGAAACGTCCCCAGCCCTGTCACGGTTCCCTCTCCGGTTCGGTGGGCGGACCGGATACCGGCCCGCCGCGCCGGTTCGTCAGCTGGCTTTCTTGGTGATCAGGGTCAGCGCGCCGTTCGGCTCCATGCTGGCCGCGACCACCTGGGCCGACGTCATGCCCTTGGCCTGGAGGGCGGATTTCACCTTGGGGGTGGCATCGATCGAACTGCGCAATTTCTGCAGGCCGGCATCGCCACGCTGGGCAATGACCTGGTTGACCTGCGTCTGGGTGTCCTTCGGCAACTCGCTGATGTCGATCACGTTGACGCTCTGGATCGCCGGCGCGGCCTGCTGACCGCCGGGCGCGGCTGGAGCCGGCGTAGTCGGGGCGGGCTGTTGCGCGGGCTGCTGCTGGGCGCTGGCGGCACCCGCCAGCATCAGGCTGGCGGCGGCTGCAAGAATTATCGCTTTGCGCATGGATTTTCCTTCCATCGATTTGGCAAACGGTCGTTTTGGGGTGACCCTTCCACCTCAACCGCCAAATGGGTCCGGAAGGTGTCGCCCAGCGGGTCATTGCGTGACCATTGGAGGGCGGCAATGTGCAGCCCGGCTTCACCAACACCGCATTTCGGGAGCAACCGCTGATGGCCAGACTAACGCGTGCCGCCTACGCCCAGATGTATGGCCCGACGGTCGGCGACAAGGTGCGGCTTGCCGACACCGAACTCTTCATCGAGGTCGAGAAGGATTTCACCATCCATGGCGAGGAGGTGAAATTCGGCGGCGGCAAGGTCATTCGCGACGGCATGGGTCAGAGCCAGGTTTCCCGTGCCCAAGGTGCGGTCGACACCGTCATCACCAATGCGCTGGTGATCGATGCCAGCGCCGGCATTTTCAAGGCCGATATAGGTTTAAGGGATGGCCGCATCGCGGCCATCGGCAAGGCCGGCAATCCGGACACGCAGGACGGCGTCACCATCATCATCGGCCCCGGCACGGAAATCATCGCCGGCGAGGGCAAGATCCTGACTCCGGGCGGCTTCGACGCGCATATCCACTTCATCTGCCCGCAGCAGATCGAGGAAGCGCTTATGTCGGGCATCACCACCATGCTCGGCGGCGGGACCGGTCCGGCGCATGGCACGCTGGCAACGACCTGCACACCGGGGCCGTGGCACATGGCACGCATGATCCAGTCCTTCGACGCCTTCCCGATGAATATCGGCCTGTCGGGCAAGGGCAATGCCTCGCTGCCGGCCGCGCTCGAGGAGATGGTGCTGGGCGGCGCCTGCTCGCTCAAGCTGCACGAGGACTGGGGCACGACGCCGGCGGCGATCGACTGCTGCCTGTCGGTGGCCGACGATTACGATGTCCAGGTGATGATCCACACCGACACGCTCAACGAGAGCGGCTTTGTCGAGAACACGGTGGCGGCGATCAAGGGCCGCACCATCCATGCCTTCCACACCGAGGGCGCCGGTGGCGGCCATGCGCCTGATATCATCAAGGTCTGCGGCCTGCCCAACGTCATCCCGTCCTCGACAAACCCGACGCGGCCCTACACAGTCAACACGCTCGCCGAGCATCTCGACATGCTGATGGTCTGCCACCACCTGTCGCCGTCGATCCCCGAGGACATCGCCTTTGCCGAAAGCCGCATCCGCAAGGAGACCATCGCGGCCGAGGACATCCTGCACGACATCGGCGCCTTCTCGATCATCTCGTCGGACAGCCAGGCCATGGGCCGGGTCGGCGAGGTGGCGATCCGCACCTGGCAGACGGCCGACAAGATGAAGCGTCAGCGCGGGTCATTGCCTCAGGAGACGGGCGACAACGACAATTTCCGCGTCCGCCGCTACATGGCCAAATACACCATCAATCCGGCCATCGCGCACGGCCTGTCGAAGGACATCGGCTCGATCGCGGTCGGCAAACGCGCCGATCTGGTGCTGTGGAACCCGGCCTTCTTCGGCGTCAAGCCGGACATGGTGCTGATCGGCGGCATGATCGCGGCCGCCCCGATGGGCGACCCCAACGCCTCGATCCCGACGCCGCAGCCGATGCACTACCGGCCGATGTTCGGCGCCTATGGCAAAGCCCGGACCAATTCGTCGGTGACCTTCGTTTCGAAGGCCGCGCTCGAGTCCGGTTTGCACGGCCGGCTCGGCGTCGACAAGCAGTTCGTCGCCGTCGAAAACACGCGCGGCGGCATCGGCAAGCACTCGATGGTGCTCAACGACGCCACGCCGCATATCGAGGTCGATCCGGAAACCTACGAAGTTCGCGCCGATGGCGAACTCTTGACCTGCGAGCCAGCGACCGTGCTGCCGATGGCGCAAAGGTACTTTCTGTTTTGAGACGTTCCGCTGAAATTCATGAATGGGCAATGAACTGCCATGAAAGCGCATGCGCTTCGTCAACTGCGGCAGCGGAATGTTGCGCCGAAGGGTTCGGATAAGGGTCTACCTTTTCCGTCTGGCTTGGAAATTACGTGCTTTGAGAGCAATATCACTTAAATGAACAAGATTTTTCGAAAACAGCAATTGACGCCCTATGAGGCCGATTATGCTCAGTGGTGCGCCGAGCAAGGCGCGCTGTTGCGCGAAGGTCGCCTCTCAGACCTCGATCGCGATAACCTGGCGGAGGAGATCGAGAGCTTGGGGCGGAGCGACAAAAGAGAAATTGCGAGTAGACTTGGCACCTTGCTCCTGCATTTGCTCAAATGGGAACTTCAGGCCGAAAGGCGCAAAGCTGGATGGTTGCTGACCATCCGCGAGCAGCGATTTCAGATCGAAGATCTGCTCGATGAAAGCCCTAGCTTGAAAGCCTATCCGGGACGGCGGCTCGGACGAGAATTCAAAATAGCGAGATTGAAGGCGGCGGACGAGACCGGCCTGAGGGAGGGCAATTTCCCCGCGGACTGTCCGTATTCGATCAGGGAAATTCTCGACCATGACTATTTTCCCGGCACGCCGTGGTCATCGGATCAGCTTATTCGCGAATAGCACCACGTGGTCCGCTAGAGCTTTTTCATAGCATCGAGAGCATTATTAGCTATCTATGGACCAGCAAATAGCCTCCGCCCACGACATTTTCCCGCATATTCGCATCGTCATGGGCATGGTGATCGGGCTTGGCGTCGCGCGCCTGCTGTCGGGGGTGGCGCGCATTGTCCAGCATCCCGGCCAATACCGGCTCTACACGGTGCATCTGGCCTGGGTCGCCTCGGTGCTGTTGATGCTGGTGCATTTCTGGTGGTGGGAGTTCGGCCTCTACACCATCGAAACATGGACCTTCGGCAAGTACCTGTTCATCATTTTCTACGCGATCACCCTGTTCCTGCTCTGCGCGCTGCTGTTTCCGGATTCGATGCTGGACTACACCAGCTACGAGGATTTCTTCTATTCGCGCCGCGCCTGGTTCTTCGGCCTGCTGGCGGCGACCTACCTGCTCGACGTGGTCGACACTTTGCTGAAGGGGCCTGAGCATTTCGCCCGCTTCGGCAGCGAGTATCTGTTCCGCACGCCGGTCTTCGTCGTGCTGTGCGTCGTCGCGATCCTGGTGCGCGACCGCCGGTTCCACATCGCCTTCGTCGCGGCGGCGCTGATCTACCAGATATCGTTCATCCTGCGGCTCTTCGACACGATCGTATGACGGCCGCGGATGCACTAGGCTGCTCGGGAAAGGCAGGGTTCAACGATGTACAAGGCCGTCGGATCGCGCGGATCCCGGGTCAGTCGCGTCCTCTGGATGCTGGAGGAACTCGGCCAGCCCTATGAGTTCGTCGAGGTCAAGCTGCGCTCGCCCGAAGCCTATGCGCTCAATCCGTCGGGCAAGGTGCCGATCCTCATAGACGGTGAATTGACGGTGACGGATTCGGCGGCGATCTGCGTCTATCTCGCCGACAAGCACGCCGATAAAGGTATGGGCGCCAATCCCGGTCTCGCTGGCCGCGCCGAAATGGATTCCTGGATGCATTTTGCCCAGAGCGAGTTCGAGGCGCCGCTGTGGAACAAATTGCGCCACCGTTTCCTCCTGCCCAGGGAGGTGCGGGTCGATGTCGGTCCTGCCGCGGCCTTTGACTTCGCCACGGAGGTCAAGGCGCTGGAGCGCCGGCTCGGCGACAAGCCGTTCGCGCTCGGCGACCGGTTTTCCGCCGTCGACGTGCTGCTCGGCGACATGGGCGGCTGGGCGCGTGCCGGCCGTTTCCCGATCGACTCCGAGCGCGTCAATAGCTATTTCGATCGCCTTCTGGCGCGGCCGGCCCGGACCCGGGCGCAAGCCAATGCATCGGCCCGAAAATCGGAATCGATTTTCGGAAAGCACGATGCATAGGTTCAAACGTGTTAGAGCGTCCTTTGCACGTCTAAGGGGACGCGCGGCGCTCTGATGGAGGTTCCATGAAATGAAGCTCAACCTCAACACCGACTTCACCAAATTCCCGCGCGCCGTCTCCGTATTGCCCGCCGGCACGGCCGCAACCACCGCGCCGTCCGGCCGTGCCGTTCTCGCCCATGACGAGCGGCATCTGCGCCGCCGCGCCATCGAACTTGCCGACGGCAGCAAGGTGCTGGTCGACCTGCCCGAGCCTGTCGCTCTGAACGATGGCGACCGGCTGGTGCTGGAGGATGGCGGCCATATCGAGATCATCGCGGCGCCCGAAGAGGTCTATGACATCCGCGCCCGCGACGCCGTGCATCTCGCCGAACTCGCCTGGCATATCGGCAACCGCCATCTCGCCGCCGGCATCGAGGCGCACCGTATCCTCATCCTGCGCGACCACGTCATCAAGGCGATGCTGGAGGGGCTAGGCGCCACGGTGCGCGACGTCTCCCAGCCGTTCAAGCCGGTGCGCGGCGCCTATTCCGGCGGGCATGATCACGGCCATGCGCATGCGCACAGCCATAGCGAAGCGCATGCGCACAGCCACGCGCATTCGCACGATCACCACCATGATCATGACTGACCAGCCGTCCGGCATCGCCCTGCTGCGGCTGATGGCGTGGCTGTCGCCGGCCTTTCCGGTCGGCGGCTTTGCCTACAGCCATGGCCTCGAGCGCGCGGTGCAAGATGGGCTGGTGACCAATGCCGCCGGCCTTGCCGGCTGGCTGGAGGCGCTGGTCGAGATGGGCTCGGGCTGGAACGATGCCGTGCTGTTCGCCGAAAGCTGGCGCCGCGCCCGTGAAGGTGGCGATCTGGCCGAGGTTGTCGCACTGGCCGAGGCACTGGCCGGCTCGCGCGAACGCCACGCCGAGACCATGCTGCAAGGCGCGGCCTTCCTCAAAGCAGCCGCCGCCTGGCCCACTGCCGTGCTGGAGCGCTTGCCGGCCGATTGCGCCTATTGCGTGGCCGTCGGAGCCGTGGCCGGCGGCAATGGCATCGCGCTTGAGGACGCGCTGTGCGCCTTCGCGCAAGCCTTCTTCTCCAACCTCGTCCAGGCCGCGATCCGGCTCGGCATGATCGGCCAGAACGAGGCGACGACGCTGCTCGCGGGTTTCGAGCCGCTGGCGCTCTCGACCGCTGCCCGCGCGTCCCGCTCGACATTGGACGACCTCGGCGGCTGCGCCTTCGTCTCCGACGTCATGGCCATGAAGCACGAAACCCAGTATTCGCGATTGTTCCGCTCATGATCCTCCTCGCCTTCGTCCTCTCCTTCGTCCTGCTGCTGATCACGGCACTGCATGTCTATTGGGGCATAGGCGGCGTCTGGCCGGGCAGGGACGCGGCGTCCTGCGCCCACGCTGTCGTCGGCTTTCGCGGCGTCAACGAAATGCCGACGCCGTTCGCCAGTTTCGCCGTTGCCGCCTGCCTCGGCCTGGCAACGCTGTGGCCGCTGGCGCTCATCGGTTTCTTTGCCTCGCCGTTTCCCAAGCAGGGCCTCGCGGCTACCGCGATGCTGATCGGACTGGTGTTCCTGGGGCGCGGCATTGCCGGTTTCACGCCCTGGTGGCGCCGGCTGGCGCCGCAACAGCCTTTCGCTCGGCTCGATTCCAGTTTCTATTCGCCGCTCTGCCTGTTGATCGGGCTCGGCTTCGCAGTCCTTGCCATCACGGAGTTTCCGACATGACACAACCCAACGGCCCCCTTCGTATCGGCATTGGCGGCCCCGTCGGTTCCGGCAAGACGACGCTCACCGAAAAACTCTGCAAGGCGCTGCGCGACGAGTTCTCCATCGCCGTCGTCACCAACGACATCTACACCAGGGAGGACGCCATGATGCTGGCCCGGCTGCAGGCGCTGCCGGAGGACCGCATCGTCGGCGTCGAGACCGGCGGCTGCCCGCACACCGCCATCCGTGAGGATGCCTCGATCAATCTGCAGGCGATCGCCGAGCTCAACCGCAAATTTCCCGACCTCGACATCATCTTCATCGAATCCGGTGGCGACAACCTTGCCGCCACTTTCTCGCCGGACCTTGCGGATCTCACGCTCTACGTTATCTCGGTGTGCCAGGGCGAAGAAATTCCGCGCAAAGGCGGCCCGGCGATCACGCGGTCCGATTTCCTGGTCATCAACAAAAGCGATCTTGCGCCCTATGTGAACGTCAATCTCGACGTCATGGAGAGCGACGCCGGCCGCATGCGCGGCAAGCGGCCGTTCGGCTTCACCGATCTTTCGCGCGGCAAGGGCCTGCGGGAGGTAATCGATTTCATCATCGAGCACGGCGGACTGCGAACCGTTGGCGCCGCAAGCACCGCGGCATAACTGGCCTTCTGCACCAAGCGAAAGCGGTTGCGGGCACCAGCGGCGCGCGGCATTCTGGGCCAAACTGGAGGATCTTTTCGATGAGCATCGCCCGCCTGCAGAAGGAAACGCTCACCAACCTGCCCTTCTACGAAGAGCGCGTCGATCTCGCCTGCGCCTTCCGCTGGACGGCGCGGCTCAACATGCATGAGGCGGTGGCCAACCATTTCTCGCTGGCGGTCAACGACGACGGCACCAAGTTCCTGATGAACCCGAACCAGGTGCATTTCTCGCGCATCAAGGCCAGCGACCTGATCGAGATCGACGCCAACGACCCCGAGACGCTTTCCGGGCCGAATGCACCCGACCCCACGGCATGGGGCCTGCACGGCGCCGTCCATCGCAACGTGCCGCACGCGCGCTGCGTCATGCACGTCCATTCGATCCACGCCACCGTGCTGGCCTCGCTTGCCGACTCGACGCTGCCGCCGATCGACCAGAATTCGGCGATGTTCTTCAACCGTCACGTCGTCGACGCCCATTATGGCGGACTGGCCTTCGAGGAAGAGGGCGAGCGCTGCTCGCAGCTTCTCGCCGACCCCAAGGTCAAGGTGATGGTGATGGGCAACCATGGCGTGCTGGTCATCGGCGACACCGTCGCCGACGCCTTCAACCGCATGTTCTATTTCGAGCGTGCCGCCGAGACCTACATCAAGGCCCTGTGGACGGGCCGGCCGCTGCGCACCCTGTCCGACGCGATCGCCGAGAAGGCGGCGAGCGAGATGGACAACTATCCCGGCCAGGCCGAACGTCATCTCGCCGAGTTGAAGGCGATCCTCGACGAGCAGGAGCCGGTGTACCGGAACTGAACGCTACAGTCCGAGCTGAGCCCGCAATTCCCCGGCGCTGTTGATGACAATGGCGCCGGGCGGTCCTTCCATCGGCTTTTCAGGCCAGAAGATCGTCTTCATTCCCGCCGCCAGGCCCGCCATGGCGCCCGGCCAGCTGTCGTCGACCGCGACGGCGTGCGCGGGATCGACGTCTGCCAGATAGGCGGCGCGAAGGAAAGGCTCCGCGTGCGGCTTGCCCTCCCGCACATCGTTGCGGCTGATCGTCTTCATGCCGGGGTAGGTCAGCCCGACCATATGCAGATTGGCGTCGACGATCATCCGATCCGAGTTTGAGACCACCGCCTGCTGCACGCCGAGCGCGCGCAACTCCTTGAAGATCTCGATGGCGCCTGGGCGCGGCTTCAGCCCCTCGACCAGCGGCAGGTAATGCTCGTATTTGTGAACGATCCATTCGTCGAAGGGCAGTTGCAGCCCGAACTCGTCGCGCATCATTTCGTAGACCGGCCAGGCGGCGACGCCGAGCACGCGTTCGTGCAGATCGGCTGGCGGCGTGAGGCCGGCATTGCGCATCGCTGCGATGAGGGCTGCCTCATGCAGCGGTTCGCTGTCGACCAGCGTCCCGTCCATGTCCCAGAAAACCGCCTTCGGTGTCATGCAGCGCTCCTTTTTTCGATCCCTTAAAGGGTTTGCGCCGCGAGATAAACCTTTGGCGGCCATTGAACATGCCTTCAGATGGGGAAACGGACCCGCGACGCTTTCTCCGATAGGATGTTTGCGGAGAAATCACCGCTGCTTCGGCGCAAGCATTCGCTCTTTAGATTGACAATTGCGCAGGCGGTCATTCCCTGCGAAACTGATACGACCGCCTGATGATTGGCGGTTTGGGGAGGCAGGACGTGAATACCCGGCAGGATGGCGGCAGCAACAGGCTGGACGACGCGGCGCGCGCCGGCTGGCTCTATTATGTTGCCGGCAACACACAGGACCAGATCGCCGCTACGCTCGGCATATCGAGGCAGACGGCGCAGCGTCTGGTGTCGCTGGCGGTGTCGGAAGGCCTGATCAAGGTCCGCGTCGATCATCCGATCGCCAACTGCCTTGATCTCGCTGCACGGCTGAAATCGCGCTTCGCGCTCGACCTGGTCGAGGTGGTGCCGAGCGATCCCAATTCATCTTCCACCACCATCGGCATCGCCGAAGCGGCGGCCGCCGAGATCGAGCGGCGGCTGCGGTCGCCGACGCCGATCGTCATGGGCATCGGCACCGGACGGACGCTGAAGGCGGCGATCGAACAATTGCCGCCGATGGAATGCCCGCAGCACAAGGTGGTGTCCTTGACCGGCAACATCTCGCCGGACGGGTCCGCTGCCTTCTACAACGTCATCTTCACCATGGCGGACAGGGTCAAGGCGCGGTCCTTCCCGATGCCGCTGCCGGTCATCGCCTCTTCGCCGCAGGAGCGCGAGATGCTGCTCAACCAGCCGATGATCCAGCCGACACTGGTGCTTGCGGCGGAGGCCGACGTCACCTTCATCGGTATCGGCGACCTCGGCCCGAAGGCGCCGCTCTACGAGGATGGCTTCATTTCCGAAAGCGAACTGAAAGCCTTGCAGAAGGCCGGCGGCGTCGCTGAAATCGTTGGCTGGGTGTTCGACCGCGAGGGCCGCATGATCGACGGCATCACCAATGACCGGGTGTCGTCGGCGGCGCTGCCGTCGCGGGAGAAGTCGCTGGTGATCGCGCTCGCCATGGGGGAGCGCAAGCTGCCCGGCATCCTGGCGGCGGTCAACCGACGGCTGGTCAACGGGCTCATCACCGACGAGCGGACGGCGGCCGCCCTGCTAGCCAGTATCTGACGGCTTCGCGATAAAGCCAGCAAGGCTATTGGTGCCGGCCGAAAGGGTCGTTGCCATCGAGGAAACCGAGGTCGCGCTGCAGATGCGGCGACAGGTCCCTGACGTCGAGATGCGCCCTTTTTCGGGTCGCGAACCAGCCGAATCCGTCCGCAAGCCACGAAATCCAGCGATGATCGGGGGCGGGAGTGCATTTTTGCTGCGCCATGGTCATGATCGTCAACCTTCGTTATCTTGAACCCGAATGACGGGTTGAGGATGAATGTCGGCCTTGCCGGCCGCTTTTGCCAATCGAACGTCGATAACGATCCATAAGGAGGCTTTATGCCTGATCTCAGCGCGCCGCAGGTTTCGCAGCTGCCGCCGTTACAGGCGATCCGGGTGTTCGAGGCGGTGGCGCGGCATCTTTCCTTCACCAAGGCCGCCGGCGAACTCGCCATGACGCAAGCGGCGGTCAGCTATCAAATCAAGGTGCTGGAGGAGCGCGTCGGCGCTCCGCTGTTCCTGCGCCGGCCGCGGCAGATCGAACTGACCGAAGCCGGCCAGCGCCTGGCGCCGGCGGTCAGCGAGGCCTTTGCCATTCTTAGCCAGGCCTATGCCGCCGCGCGCGGCGGGGCGGACGGGTTGTTGTGCGTCACCACGGTGCTGACTTTTGCCTCGAACTGGCTGGCGCACCATCTGGGCGCATTCCAGATCGCGCATCCCTCGCTTGCCGTGCGGCTCGACACGTCGAGCCGGCTGACGGATTTCGCCCGCGAGGATGTCGACCTCGCCATTCGTTCTGGCGGCGGCAAATGGCCGGGGCTGGAAGCCCACAAGCTGCTCGATGCCGATTTCACGCCCATGCTGAGCCCGAAGCTCGCTGCGAGCATCGGCGGCATCAACGAACCGGCCGACCTGCTCAAGCTGCCGATCCTCGATCCCAGCGATATCTGGTGGACGCAATGGTTCGAGGCCGCCGGCGTGCACAGCCACGACCTTGCCAGGCGGCCCGGCAGCAGCATGGGCGCGCAGGCCTATGAAGCCAACGCGGCCATATCGGGCCATGGCGTGGCGATCCTGACCCGGGCGCTGTTCAAGGCCGAACTCGCCGACGGCCGGCTGATCCAGCCATTCGAGCTGGTCGGCGACGACGGGCACGCCTACTGGCTGGTCTACCCCGAGGCGCGCCGCAACGTGCCCAAGATCCGCGCCTTCCGCGACTGGCTGCTGGCCGAGATCGCCTGCTGACCGGCACATAAGCTGACGTCGGACCGGGGCAACAAACGACATCCCGTTCGAGAGGCTTTGGCCCCGCCGCCTGGACTCCAGACGGCGGCAACCCGAGCCCTGTCGCCGAACCTCCGCCCCATTCGCCGGCCGTGTGCTGCGCTGCAGCATCGAATCCGGCTTGACATAATTAAGACTAAGTGAGTAATTGCTCACAACCAAGGCAAATGCTCAACTTGGTTTATGGGAGGAATTTGATGAAACTTCGCACGCTCACCCTGGGCTTGTTGTCGGCCAGCACGCTTGCGTTCGCCGCGCACGCCGAATCCATCACCATCGCCACCGTCAACAATGGCGATATGGTCCGCATGCAGAAGCTGACCGACGACTTCACCAAGGCTAACCCGGACATCCAGCTCAACTGGGTCACGCTCGAAGAGAACGTGCTGCGCGAGCGCGTCACCACCGACATCGCCACCAAAGGTGGCCAGTATGACGTGATGACCATCGGCACCTACGAGGTTCCGATCTGGGCCAAGCAGAGCTGGCTCCTGCCGCTCGACAAACTCGGCGACGACTATGACGCCAAGGACATCATCCCGGCCATTGCCGGCGGCCTTTCGGTCGACGGCAAGCTCTACGCCGCGCCCTTCTACGGCGAGAGCTCCTTCGTCATGTACCGCAAGGACCTGATGGAAAAGGCCGGACTGAAAATGCCCGACGCCCCGACCTGGGATTTCATCAAGCAGGCGGCCGACAAGATGACCGACCGCGCCAATGGCGTGAACGGCGTCTGCCTGCGCGGCAAGGCCGGCTGGGGCGAGAACATGGCCTTCCTGACCGCCATGTCGAACTCCTTCGGCGCCCGCTGGTTCGACGAGAACTGGAAGCCGCAGTTCGACCAGCCGGAATGGAAGAAGACGCTGCAGTTCTATGTCGACCTGATGAAGGCCGACGGTCCCGAGGGCGCCTCGTCCAACGGCTTCAACGAGAACCTGGCGCTCTTCCAGCAGGGCAAGTGCGGCATGTGGATCGACGCCACTGTCGCCGCCTCCTTCGTCTCCGACCCGAAGAACTCCACCGTCGCCGACAAGGTCGGCTATGCCCTGGCGCCGGATAATGGCTTGGGCAAGCGGGGCAACTGGCTGTGGGCGTGGTCGCTGGCGATCCCGGCCGGCACGCAGAAGGCCGACGCCGCCGAGAAGTTCGTGTCCTGGGCGACCAGCAAGCACTATGCCGAGCTCGTCGCGTCGAAGGAAGGCTGGGCAAACGTGCCTCCGGGCACGCGTTCCTCGCTCTATGCCAATCCCGAGTACCAGAAGGCGGCTCCGTTCGCCAAGATGACGCTGGACTCCATCAATGCCGCCGACCCGACGCATCCGACCGTCAAGCCGGTGCCTTATGTCGGCGTGCAGTTTGTCGCCATCCCTGAATTCCAGGGCCTTGGCACCACCGTCGGCCAGCTCTTCTCGGCGGCTCTTGCCGGCCAGTCCAGCGTCGACGATGCGCTGAAGCAGGCCCAGGACGCCTCCACCGCGGCGATGACCGAGGGCGGCTACATCAAGTAAGGCTCCTCCCGGTGCCGAACGCCGGTCACCTCCTCGACCGGCACCGGCCGCCCGAAACCCAGTTCGGGCGGCCGCCTTTCCAGAGCCTGTGAAAATTCAGCCTGATCCTTGAAGGGTGACCGTCATGGCTACTCAGCAGACCCGTTCGCTTGCCCGATTCATGATGGCGCCTTCCGTGGTGCTGCTGTTCGTCTGGATGATCGTGCCGCTGGTCATCACGATCTGGTTCTCCTTCCAGCAGTATAATCCGCTCAACCCGATGCGCGACGGGTTCGTCGGCTTATCCAATTACGCGCTGTTCTATTCCAATCCGGCCTTCCTGCAGTCGATCCTCAACACGCTTGTCCTGGTGGTCAGTGTGCTGCTGATCACGGTGATCGGCGGCATCCTGCTGGCGCTGCTCATCGATCAGCCGATGTGGGGACAAGGGATCGTGCGCATCCTCGTCATCTCGCCGTTCTTCGTCATGCCGCCGGTGGCCGCATTGGTGTGGAAGAACATGATCATGCACCCGCAATATGGCGTTTTCGCCGACATAGCGCGCTTCTTCGGGGCACAGCCGATCGACTGGTTCGGCCAGCATCCGATGACGGCGATCATCATCATCGTCGCCTGGCAGTGGCTGCCTTTCGCGACATTGATCCTCTTGACCGCGCTGCAGTCGCTCGACGGCGAGCAGAAGGAAGCCGCCGAGATGGACGGGGCCGGCTTCATCAGCCGCTTCATCTATCTGACGCTGCCGCACATGTCGCGGGCGATCACCGTGGTCATCCTGATCCAGACGATCTTCCTGCTCTCGGTCTATGCCGAGATCCTGGTCACCACCAATGGCGGCCCTGGCTACGCCTCCACCAACCTGCCCTTCCTCGTCTACCAGAAGGCGTTGCTGGAATTCAAAATCGGCCAGGCATCCGCGGGCGGTGTGATCGCCGTCATTCTCGCCAACATCGTCGCCTTCTTCGCCATGCGCGCCGTCGGCAAGAACCTGGACAAGTAAGGGAGGATACGATGGCACGCTCAGTCACCACCCAGCACAAGACAATCGCGACAATTGCCGCCTGGACCGTCGCGTTGCTGATCTTCTTTCCGATCCTCTATACGATCATCACCTCGTTCAAGTCGGAACAGGAGGCAATCCAGGGCTTCAACCTGATCCCGTCCGGGACTTTCGAGAGCTATGCCGAGGTCCAGGCGCAGAGCGGTTACTTCAAGTTCTTCCTGAACTCGGTGCTGCTTTCTGTCGGCTCCACCATCCTGGCGCTGTTGGTCGCCATTCCGGCGGCATGGTCGATGGCGTTTTCGCCGACCAAGCGGACCAAGGACATATTGATGTGGATGCTGTCCACCAAGATGATGCCGGCGGTCGCCGTGCTGTTCCCGATCTACCTGATCTTCCGCAATCTCGGCCTGCTCGACTCGCGCATCGGCCTGATGATCATGCTGATGCTGATCAATCTGCCGATCGTGGTGTGGATGCTCTACACCTACTTCCGCGAAATCCCGGGCGAAATCCTGGAAGCCTCGCGTATGGACGGCGCATCCTTGTGGGGTGAAATCTGGTACGTGCTGACGCCGATGGCGGTGCCGGGCATCGCCTCGACCATGCTGCTCAACATCATCCTGGCCTGGAACGAGGCGTTCTGGACGATCCGGCTGACCACCACGGAAGCCGCACCGCTCACCGCCTTCATCAGCTCCTTCTCCAGCCCGCAAGGCCTGTTCTGGGCCAAGCTTTCGGCCGCCTCGACCCTGGCCATCGCGCCGATCCTGATCATGGGCTGGTTCAGCCAGAAGCAGCTGGTGCGCGGCCTGACATTTGGCGCGGTGAAGTGACGGAAATTGCCTGAAGCAATCGGCGAAAAACAGCCCTCGGGGAGGAAACCATGGGAAACATCACGCTCAAGAACGTCTCCAAGTCCTTTGGTTCGACGTCCATTATCCCCGGCCTCGACCTGGTGATCGAAAACGGCGAGTTCGTCGTCTTCGTCGGCCCGTCGGGTTGCGGCAAGTCCACGCTGCTCAGGCTGATCGCCGGCCTTGAGGACACCAGCGGCGGCACCATCAACATCGATGGCCGCGACGTCACCGGCGAGGCGCCGGCCAAGCGCAAGCTTGCCATGGTGTTCCAGTCCTATGCGCTCTACCCGCATATGACGGTGGCCAAGAACATCGCCTTCCCGCTGAAGATGGCTGGCGAGGACCAGGCGACCATCGACAGGAAGGTGAAGGACGCGGCGCGCGTGCTCAACCTTACCAACTACCTCGAACGCCGCCCCGGCCAGCTCTCCGGCGGCCAGCGCCAGCGCGTCGCCATCGGCCGCGCCATTGTGCGCCAGCCCTCGGCCTTCCTGTTCGACGAACCGCTGTCCAACCTCGACGCGGCCCTGCGCGGCACCATGCGGCTGGAGATCAGCGAACTGCACCATCAGCTGAAAACCACGATGATCTACGTCACCCACGATCAGGTCGAGGCCATGACCATGGCCGACAAGATCGTCGTGCTCAATGCCGGCAATATCGAGCAGGTCGGCTCGCCGATGGAGCTCTACAAGACGCCGAAGAACCTGTTCGTCGCCGGCTTCATCGGCTCGCCCAAGATGAACCTGATCGAAGGCGCGCCGGCTGGCAAATACACTGCCAAGACCATCGGCATCCGGCCCGAACATATGCAGATCTCGACCACGGCGGGCGACTGGAAGGCCACGGTCGGCGTGGCCGAGCATCTGGGCTCCGACACGTTCCTGCACGTTCAAGCCGACGGCGTCGGGCCGCTGACGGTGCGCGCCGACGGCGAACTGGCGGTCCGCCATGGCGACACGATCTATCTCACCCCTGACAAGGCCAAGCTGCATCGTTTCGGCGCTGACGGCAAGGCGATGGCCCAGTGAGGGTGGGCCGGTGAGGAGGGGACAGTGAGGCTGCAAGGCAAATCGGCGCTGATCACGGGATCGGCGCGAGGCATCGGCAGGGCTTTCGCCGAAGCCTATCTGCGCGAGGGCGCCACTGTCGCGATTGCCGATATCAACCTTGAAGCAGCGCAGGAGACTGCCGCCGCGATCGGCGACAACGCCTATGCCGTGAAACTCGACGTCACCAACCAGGCATCCATCGATGCGGCGGTGAAGGCGGTGGAGGACAAGGCGGGCGGTCTCGACATCCTGATCAACAACGCCGCTTTGTTCGACCTGGCCCCGATCGTGGAGATATCTCGGGCGAGCTATGAAAAGCTTTTCTCCGTCAATGTCGCGGGCACGCTGTTCATGCTGCAGGCAGCCGCCCGGTCGATGATCGCGCGGGGCAAGGGCGGCAGGATCATCAACATGGCAAGCCAGGCCGGGCGTCGCGGCGAGCCGCTGGTCGCGGTCTATTGCGCCACCAAGGCCGCGGTCATCTCGCTGACCCAGTCGGCCGGGCTCGATCTGATCAAGCACCGCATCAACGTCAACGGCATCGCGCCCGGCGTCGTCGACAGCGACATGTGGGACGAGGTCGATGCCTTGTTCGCCAAATACGAGAACCGGCCGAAGGGCGAGAAAAAGCGGCTGGTCGGCGAAGGCGTGCCTTACGGCCGCATGGGCAAGCCGGAAGACCTCGCCGGCATGGCCGTGTTCCTCGCCAGTGACGAGGCCGAATACATCGTCGCCCAGACCTACAATGTCGATGGCGGCCAATGGATGAGTTGAAAAGAACGATTTGAGGGGGACGGCGCCTCTTTCTTTCCTCCGGAGAAGGTGCCGCGGGGGCGGGTGAGGGGCCGCGTGCTGGAACACCAGGTGCGGCCCCTCATCCTCGCCCTCCCAAAGGAGGCGAAACAGTCGGGCTGCAAATCGGCCAAAGGGTAAAGCAGATGACCGTGAAACTTTCGTCCTCGAGCCTCGTCAGGCTTCCGCCCAAGGTCGCAGGTCCGAACTATGACCGCTCGGCGCTGAAAGCCGGCATCGTGCATTTCGGTGTCGGCAATTTTCACCGCTCGCACCAGGCCGTCTATCTCGACGACCTGTTCGGTCAGGGCATCGGTCATGATTGGGCGCTGGTCGGCGCCGGCGTGTTCGACGGCGAGAAGACCGGCCGCGGCAAGCTTGAAGAGCAGGATTGGCTGACCACGGTGGTCGAGCAGGACGAGGGCCATATGAGTGCCCGCGTCACCGGTGCGATGATCGATTTCCTGATGCCGGGAGATGCCGCCGCCATCATCGATCGGCTGGCCGATCCGGCGATCAGGATCGTTTCGCTGACCATCACCGAAGGCGGCTATTTCATCGACCCGGCCTCCGGCGTCTTCAACCCGACCCATCCCGACATCGTCGCCGACGCGCAGCCGGGCGCCACACCGAAAACCGTGTTCGGCATTATCCTGGCCGGGCTGGTGCGACGCCGCCAGGATGGTATCGTGCCGTTCACCGTGATGTCCTGCGACAACATTCCCCACAACGGCCATGTCACGTCGGATGGTGTTATCGGCCTTGCCCGCCTGATCGACGAGGATCTGGCGAGCTGGGTCAGCGAGACGGTCGCCTTCCCGAACGCCATGGTCGACCGCATCACGCCGGCCACCAGCGACCGCGAGCGCAAGATCCTCGCCGACGATTTTGGCCTCGAGGACAATTGGCCGGTGTTCTGCGAGCCGTTCCGGCAATGGGTGCTGGAAGACCATTTCACCGATGGCCGCCCGGCGCTGGAAAAGGTCGGCGTGCAGTTCGTCAAGGATGTTGCGCCCTATGAGCTGATGAAGATCCGCATCCTCAATGGCGGCCACGCCACCATCGCCTATCCGGCCGGGCTGATGGACATCCACTTCGTGCATGAGGCGATGCAGGAGCCGCTGGTGCGCGGGTTCCTCGACAAGCTCGAGCACGACGAGATCATCCCGACCGTGCCGCCGGTGCCGGACACGGTGCTGGAAGACTATTACCAGCTCATCGAGAAGCGCTTCTCCAATCCCAAGATCGGCGACACGGTGCGCCGGCTCTGCCTCGACGGGTCCAATCGCCAGCCGAAATTCATCATCCCGACCATCGCCGACCGGCTGAAGACCGGCAAAGGCGTTGCCGGACTGGCGCTGGAATCGGCCCTTTGGTGCCGCTACTGCTTCGGCACGACGGACAGCGGCGCCGTCATCGAGCCCAACGACCCGAGCTGGGACCGGCTGAAGGCAACGGCAAAGGCGGCAAAGGACGCGCCCGCCGCCTGGCTTGCGATGGACGATATCTATGGCGACGTCGGCCGCGCCGCCGCCTTCGTCGAGGCCTTCGCCCACGCGCTCAACGTGCTCTGGGCCGATGGCACGCGCGCCACGCTGACGCGCTACCTCGCCGGCAAGCTCTGAGAGCCAGCCGGCATCATGACGCCTGAACTGGTCATCTTCGACTGCGACGGCGTGCTGGTCGACAGCGAGGCGCTCTCCGTCTCGGCGCTGCTCGGCATGATCGAACTCGCCGGCGGCAGTCTCGGCGAGGACGCTGCCTACGAGTATTTCCTAGGCAAGAGCATGAAGAGCGTGCGTGAGATCCTTGGCCGCGACTTCGGCCTGGAGATCACCGATCAGCATCTCACCGCCATGCGCGTCGACCTCATGCGAAAGTTTCGCGAGGAGCTGAAGCCGATCCCCGGCGTCAAGGAGATGCTGCCGAAGCTCGGCCTGCCGTACTGCGTCGCCTCTTCCGGCACGCTGGAACGCATTCGTTACGCGCTCGACGTCACCGGTCTGCTGACGCTGATGGAGCCGCATCTGTTCAGCGCGGCCATGGTTGCCAAGGGGAAGCCGGCGCCCGACCTTTTCCTCCACGCCGCCGCAACCATGCGAGCCCATCCGCGCAGGTGTCTCGTCATCGAGGACAGCCCGGCCGGTGTCGCCGCCGCACGCGCGGCAGGCATGCGCGTCCTTGCCTTTACCGGCGGCGCGCACGCCGGCAATCCGGGATTGAAAGCGCGGCTTGCGTCGACCGAACCGGACTTTATATTCGCTGACATGCTGCAATTGCCCGATCTGATTGCAGGCCTGGGAGCGAGAGTTAGAGCATCTTGACGAAACAGTTTGTCTGCGCGGTCGATGTCGGCACCGGGAGCGCTCGCGCGGGCATTCTCGACGCCAGTGGCACCTTGCTCGGCCGTGCCGAGCGGCCGATCGCCATGAACCAGCCGAAGCCGGATCATGCCGAGCACGATTCGCGCGATATCTGGTCCGCCGTCTGCACCGCCGTGCGTGCCGCGCGGGAAAAGGCCGGCGTCGCCGCCGGGGATATCGCCGGCATCTCCTTCGATGCCACCTGTTCTCTGGTCGTGCGGGACAGGCACGGCGGCCAGCTCAGTGTGTCGACCACCGGCGACAAGCGCTGGGACACCATTGTCTGGCTCGATCACCGCGCCATCGCCGAAGCCGACGAATGCACGGCGAGCGGCCACGAGGTGCTGAATTATATCGGCGGCGTCATGTCGCCCGAGATGGCGACGCCGAAGCTGATGTGGCTGAAGCGTAATCTACCGAAGACATGGAATGAAGCCGGCTACCTGTTCGACTTGGCCGATTTCCTGACCTGGCAGGCAACGGGCTCGCTGGCCCGCTCGCAATGCACACTGACAGCGAAATGGACCTATCTGGCGCACCAGGACATCGCATGGCAGCGCGATTTCTTCGAACTTGTCGGCCTCGACGATCTTTTTGACCATGGCAATCTGCCCGAAAAGGCAAGCCCGGTCGGCGCCGATATCGGTCCGTTGACGGCGCGGGCAGCGGCGGAACTCGGCCTGACCGAAAACTGCCGCGTCGGCGCGGGCGTCATCGATGCCTATGCGGGGGCGCTTGGCGTGCTCGGCGGCTTTGCCGGCGACGACCAGAATATCGGCCGCCATCTGGCGCTGATCGCCGGCACGTCCTCCTGCGTCATGGCGATGTCGCCCGACCCGCAGCCTTTCGCCGGCGTCTGGGGCCCTTACTACGGCGCCGCGCTGCCGAAGCTGTGGCTGTCGGAAGGCGGCCAGTCGGCGACCGGGGCGCTGCTCGACCACATCATCCGCTGGCACGGCGCCGGCGGCGAGCCGAACGCGGCCATGCATGCCAGGATTGCCGGGCGCGTCGCCGAACTGCGCGCCGCCGAGGGCGAGAACCTTGCCGCGCGGCTGCATGTGCTGCCGGATTTCCACGGCAACCGCTCGCCGCTGGCCGACCCGCACGCCGTCGGCGTCGTCAGCGGTTTGACGCTGGATTCGTCGTTCGACAGCCTGTGCAAGCTCTACTGGCGCACCGCCGTCGGCATCGCGCTCGGCGTGCGCCATGTGCTGGAGGCGCTGAATGAGAACGGCTACCTGATCGACACGCTGCACGTCACCGGCGGCCACACCAAGAACCCGCTCTTGATGGAGCTCTATGCCGACGCCACCGGCTGTACGGTGGTCGAGCCGCTGGCCGACGAGGCGGTTCTGCTCGGCACCGGCATGGTGGCGGCGACCGCTGCCGGGCTGTTCCCCGATCTCAACGCCGCCTGCCTTGCCATGCAGCAGGGCGGCAAGGCACGCGCCGCCAACCCGGCGGCCGGCGCCCGCTTCGATCGCGACTACCGCATTTTCCTGGAGATGCACCGGCAGCGGCAGGTGCTCGACGCCATCCGGTAGGTTTTGTCGCTCTACTGCTTGCGCAGGGACGCGCCCGATGTCGCGTCGAACAGGTGGATCGCTTCCTCCTCGAACGTATAGCGGACGGGCGCATGCAGCACCGGGCATTCGCGTGCCGGAACCAGTGCGCTGATCTCCTTGCCGCCGGAGCCGAAGGTCACCAGCGCGTCATTGCCATGGAATTCGATGAGATCGGCGGTGCCTTGCAATATGCCGGCGGCGCCGGCGCCGGCCGTCTTCAGGTCCGGCGGGCGGATGCCCAGCACGGCGCGATCGCCCGGCTGGACATGAAAACCCGCCCCGTCCATCGAAAGCACCGTTCCGGCGCCGGTCAGCGTCCAGCCGTTGCCGGCTCGGGCGACCGTCACATCGACAAAATTCATGTTCGGCGTGCCGATGAAGCCGGCCACGAAAATATTGCCCGGCCGCCGGTAGATTTCCGCCGGCGAGCCGATCTGCTCGATGACGCCGTCCTTGAGCAGCACGATTCGGTCGGCGAGCGTCATCGCCTCCAGCTGGTCATGGGTGACATAGACGGTGGTGGTCTTCAACGACTGGTGCAGCCGCGCGATCTCGACGCGCATATGGTTGCGCAATTTGGCGTCGAGATTGGACAACGGCTCGTCGAACAGGAACACCTTGGGCGTCTTGATCATGGCCCGGGCGATCGCCACGCGCTGCTGCTGGCCGCCGGAAAGTTCGGCCGGTTTGCGGCCGAGATAGGGGTCGAGCCCCAGCGTCCCCGACACCGCTTCGACCCGCTTGCGGATCTCGGCCGCCGGTACCTTCTGGCGCCGCAGCCCGAAGGCGATGTTGTCGAAGATCGTCATGTGCGGATAGAGCGCGTAGTTCTGGAACACCATGGCGATGCCGCGATCCCCCGGATCGAGGTCGTTGACCACCTTGCCGCCGATCGAGACCTCGCCGCCGCTGATGTCCTCCAGACCCGCCAGCATCCTGAGTAAGGTCGACTTGCCGCAGCCGGACGGGCCGAGGAAGACGACGAATTCGTGCTCTTCAATGCTGAGGTTGAGATCGCGGATGACCGTGGTGGCGCCATAGGCCTTGTCGACGTGGGAGCAAACGATCGCGGACATGGTCAGCCCTTTTCGCCTGTAAGCAGGATCTGCAGCTTGACGTCCTGCGGGTTGCCTTCGGCGGCCCGTTCGAACGCCTTGATGCTGTCGGCGAAATCATAGGTGCCGGTGATCAGCGGCTTGAGATCGACCTTGCCGGAGGCGATGAGCTGCAGGGCGCGGTCGAAAATGTTGGCGTAGCGGAACACCGTCTCGATGCGCACTTCCTTCGAGATCGCCGCCGGTACGTTGAGGGCCACCGGCTCCACCGGCAGCCCGACCAGCACCACCGCGCCACCTGGCCGCACGACATCGAACAGGTCGGCGAAGGCCTTGGGGCTGCCGCTCGCCTCGAAGACGATGTCGGCGCCCCAATTGTCGGTCGCGGCCGCGACGGCGTCGACCAGCGACTGTTCGCCGATATTGACCGGCACGATGCCGGCATATTGCGCTGCGATCGTCAGCTTGGGCGCGGAAAAGTCGGAAATCAGCACTTTCGAACAGCCGCCGGCAAGGGCGGCAAGCGCGATCATGATGCCGATCGGGCCGCAGCCGACGACGACGGCGACATCGCCCGGAACGATGCGGGCACGGCTTGCCGCCTGCATGCCGATGGCGAAGGGCTCGACCATGGCGCCCTCGGCGAAGGAGACATTGTCGGGCAGCCTGTAGGTGAAAGCCGCCGGGTGCACGGCATAGGGAGCAAGGATGCCATGCACCGGCGGGGTCGCCCAGAAAGTGACGTCCGGGTCGACATTGTAGATGCCGAGTTTTGTCGCGCGCGACGACAGGTTCGGCACGCCGGGCTCCATGCAGACGCGGTCGCCGACTTTCAAACTCCTGACATTAGCGCCGACCTCGACGATTGTGCCGGCGGCCTCGTGGCCGAGCACCATCGGCGCCCGCACGACATAGCTGCCGATGGCGCCATGGGTGTAATAGTGCACGTCGCTGCCGCAGACGCCGACCGTGTGGATGGCGATCCTGACGTCGTCGGGTCCGACATCGAGCGGCAACGCGATCTCGCGCAGCGACAGTTCGCCTTTTTTTTCAAGTACCAAAGCCCGCATCGGGTCGTCCTCACTTCAAGTCTTTTTTTGCCGGAAAACGGAATTCAGGAAACCGCTGAGCACGCCGAGGAAAAGCAGCGGCGGCAGCGACAGGAGCACGACCGAGGCGTTCAAAATCCCCCACGGCACATTCATGCCTTGCTGGGAGAGTTCGGAGGCGACGATCGGCAAGGTCTTGGCATTGGAACTCGACAGCATCAGCGCGATCAGGAACTCGTTCCAGACCAGCACGAAGCTGAAGGCAATCGCGCCGATCAGCGAACGGGCAGCCACGGGCAGCGCGATCCGCCAGAACACCGCGTAAGCGCCGTACCCGTCAACGAAGGCGGCTTCCTCGATTTCCTTCGGCACGGCCTGGAAGGCTGGAATGGCCAGCCACATAATCACCGAGATGGTGAGCAGGGAGTAGGTGACGATCAAAGCCGGCAAAGTGTCGTAGAGGCCGAGCTGCAGCCAGATCACCATCAGCGGGATCGCCACCGCCACCGGCGGCAGGAAACGCAGCGACAGCACGAAGAACTGGATATCGCCGGCCCAGCGGTTGGGATAGCGCGCCACCGCGTAGGCCGCGGGCAGGCCAAGCACGACGCCGATCAGCACGGCCGTGCCGCAGGCGACGACCGAATTGTAGAGGCCCGTGATGACGCTGTCGCGGCCAAGGATATAGCTGATATTGGCTAGCGTCGGCGTGAACACCAGGCGCGGAACGCGGGTGATGATGTCGACGCTGTTCTTCAGCGAATTGAGCGCCGTCCACAGCAGCGGGAACACGGCCAGAAATCCGGCGAAGGCCAGGACGGCCTTGGCGATCATGCGGCCGGGCCTCATGCCTGCACCCGCTTCCACAGCATGGTGAAGGTGATGACGGTGGCGATCATCATCAGCACGGCCATCGCCGAGGCGTAGGAGACCTTGCCGGACTCGATGAAGCCTTGCGAGAAGGCGTACATGTCGAGCGTTTCGGTTGCCACGCCGGGGCCGCCGCGGGTCATCACATAGATCAGGTCGAAGGAGCGCAGCGACTCGATCATCTTGACGAACATCAGGCTGATCAGCGGCGCCTTCAGCATCGGCAAGGTGACGTAGGCGTGGATCTGCCAGCGCCGGGCGTGGTCGAGTCGGGCCGCCTCGATCGGCTGCGGCGGCAAGGTCTCCAACAGCTTCAGCACGATGACGGCGAAGAACAGGCCCCATTGCCAGACGTCGACCGAAGCCACCGCGAACAGCGCCGTCGCGGGCTTGGACAGCGGGTCGAAGATCAAGCCGCCGGTAATGAGCCGGTAGGGATAGGTGGCGATGCCGTAGAGGGGATGGTAGGCGAACTTCCAGACGAAAGCGGCCGAGACGCGCGGCAGCAGCACCGGGATGATGAACAGCAGGCAGTAGAGATTGCGCAGGCGCGGCGAGGCGGCCTCGAACATCAGCACGCCGAGCCCGATCGCCACCACCATCGTTGCCACGACGGTGACCACCTCCCACTTCACCGACACCCAGACGGCGTTGAGGAAGCGGCGGTCGGAGAATAGATCAAAGAAGTTCGAGAACCAGACCCAGGAATAGGCCGTCGAGCTCAGCTCGCGGTTCTGCAGGGCGATGATGATCGCGTAGAGCGTCGGCACCATCGACAGGATCAGCAGAATGACCAGCGTCGGCACGACAAAGGTGACCGGCAGGGATGAACGTCGAGGCATTGGTCTCAGGCCTTGCTGTGTCTCTGATATCTGGACATGACGGGCAGGCCCTCCTGCGACGCACAGGTTCCGGCGGTCCCGAGACTGCCGCGAACCGCGCGCCGCAAGAGGGAGGGACCTACTTCTTCACCAGCTCATTGGCATAGGCCTCGAGCTCGTTGAGGCTGCCCTTGACGTCGGTGCGCGTGCCGGCGATCAATTCCTCGAGGATGATGCCCCAGCGGTCGCCGAGATCCGGCCAGCGTGGATCCTGCCAGAAGTTCACCGCCGTCACCTTGCCTGTTTCGGCAAGCGCCTGGCCGAGATCGGCGCCGTAGATATCGGCGAACTCCTTGCTGGACAGGATGCTGGTGCGGTTCAGCTCACCGAACTGGTGGGCGTCGAGCCGGCGCTTCTCGTTTTCCTTCGACGTTGCCCAGGCGATGAACAGGCCGGCGCATGTCTTCGAAGCGTCGTCGGCATTGGCTTTTGCCGCGATGGCGAGGCCATGACCGTAACCGCCGCCGGGAAGTGGCGAGGGCGGCGGCAGGAAGCCGATCTTGCCGACCACTTGCGAGGTTTTCGGATCGACCGCCATGCCCGAAAGCGGCGTCGATTCGACGAGGATCGCGACCTGGCCCGACAGGAAGGCGCCGGTCGATTCGTCCCAGCTGCCGGTCTGCGTGCCGGGTGCCGAATCCTTGAACAGCTTCAGATAGGTCTCGGTCGCCTTGACCGCGGCCTCGGAATTGAAGGCCGGCTTGTCGCCATCGAACCACTTGCCGCCATAGGCCTTGAAGAACGGCATCCAGCGCCAGACATTGGCGCCCGAGCCGCGTGCGCCGCGCAACGCGATGCCATACATGCCCTTGTCGGCATTGGTCAGCTTCGGCACGTCGGCGATCAGCTCGTCCAGCGTCTTGGGCGGCTGGATGCCGGCGGCCTCCAGCACGTCCTTGCGGTAGACCATCAGGTCGCCGCCGCCGGTCAGCGGCGCGAACCAGACCTTGCCGTCATAGGTGGCGACCTTCTGGCGGCCCGGGTCGAAGTCGGCATAGTCGTAGTCAGCCGGATAAAAATCGGTGAGCGGCACGATCCACTTCGACGAGGCGAAAAGCGCCACATTCGCTTCATCGACATAGTAGACGTTGTAGTTGCCGACTGTGGACGCGTCCGCGCGCGACTTGGCGCGGCGATCGTTCTCGTTGAGATAATCGATCTTGAAGCTCGCGCCGGAGAGCTTCTCGAACTCGGCCTTTGAGTCCTCCAGAAGCGTCAGGCCGTCGCGTGGCTGCGCCAGCACCTTGACCGGTGCCGAGCAGACCGGCGCCTGCGCCAGGGCTAGGGTTGAAACGGTAGCGGAAAGCACGAAAGCTGCGCCAAGGCTGGCAGCGAGCCGAACTGGTTTCATGATCTTTTTCTCCTCCAGGAATACGTCGCAGGAAACGCAGGTCATCGGTTGCGCGATCCTCACCATCGCCCGGACGACATGCCACCCGTCGCCAAAATGCGCAGTTGCGATGGGCCAAGCTAGAAGCCCCGTTGCAGCCGACCTGTACTTTTATGCATTGTGCAGCGCAAAAATCGGCGCCCATATAGGGGACGCGTCACACGAGTATCGATCTGGTCCAAAAGGGTGATTCAGGATGCGCTTATGCGCGCATCGCCAGACGCTGCCGCGACAGCTTGCGATAGGATGACGGCGTCATCTTGTGCTTGCGCAGGAAGGCGCGGTTGAAGTTGGAGATATTCATGTAGCCGACCTGGAAACAGATGTCGGTGATCGGCACATCGGTGTCAGCCAGCAGCTTGCACGCCTGCCACAGCCTGAGCTTGGCAAGATGGTCGCTGAAGGAATTGCCGGTGTTCTTCTGGAAGAACCGCGAGAAGGTGCTTTCGCTCATGCCGGCCAGCTCGGCCACGTCAGGCAGCTTCAGATCCTCCGCGAAATGCTGGAACAGATAGGTCAGCGTGCGCTGGATGATGTCGAGCGAGGCGGCATCGAGAACCGGCTGGAAGTTCGGTGATGACAACAGCTCATACTCATCGGTCCGGGCCAGCAGGTCGACCAGTTCGAGGAACAGGCAGAACCGGGCCAGCCCATGCACCGTACCCATCCGCTCCATCAGCGCGGCGCCTTCAAGCGCGGTCCCGCCGTGGAAGACCATGCCGCGCAGCGACCGTTCCAGGAACGGCTCCAGTTCGCGCAATTCCGGCAGCATGTCAGCCGATCCTCGCAGCCGCTCGGCATCGAATTGCAGCACGATGTCGCGACCCTCGATCAACTCGCCTGGCTGCACCGCGGTGACCCAGTCATGCGGCAGGCCACCACCGACGATGGTGAGGTAGCCCGGCCCGAACTCGCCAATATGGTCGCCGACCAGGACCACGCCGGAGGATTTCCGCAGCAGGTGGATCTCGTATTCCGGATGGAAGTTCCAGACGTTGCGCTCCCAGGGATAGTCGTCCAGCCGCCACAGGAAACTGTCGCTCGCCTCGGTGACGATATGCTCGAAGGAAGGCGCCGTGCGCGGGATCGCCGCCGTGTTCTTTCTGCGTCTGAACGCCATCCTGCCTCCCATATTCGCCCGCTGCCGATGTTTTAATCCGTAGCAGCCCGGGCCGGCAAGGGAACGAGGCGACGCCTCCCGGCAATGGCGCTGGCTCAATCTGTTCTCGCGCCCCTCCCTTGCCTTCATGTCGCATTTCGTTCAAGAGACGGCGCAAACGCGCGAAACCGAAGGTTTTGCCGTTTGCAATGCGGCTTCCGGCTCTTTGCCGACGCGCCGCAACCTTGAAAGAGCAGGACAATGTCCGCGATCGAAGCCGGCGCTCGCGCGCCGGAAAATCTTTGGCGTCAGGAAATCAGGGCGACGCTGGCGCTGGCCTGGCCGATGGTGCTGACCAATCTCGGCCAGACGGCGATGACCGCCACCGACGTCATGATGATGGGCCGCCTCGGCGCGGACACGCTGGCCAGCGGCGCGCTCGGCGCCAACCTGTATTTCATGCCGCTGATCTTCGGCCTCGGCCTGATGCTGGCGACCTCGCCGATGATCGCGACCGAGCTTGGCCGCCGCCGCTATTCCGTACGTGACCTGCGCCGCACCGTGCGCCAGGGCCTGTGGCTGGCGATCCTGATCTCGGTCCCGATCTGGCTCGTGCTGTGGCACGGCGAGGCCATCCTGCTGGCCATGGGCCAGGAGCCGGCGCTGGCGCGCCAGGCCGGCATTTACCTGCGCTGGCTGGAGTGGGCGGTGCTGCCCTTCTACGGCTACATCGTGCTGCGCTCGTTCATCTCGGCGCTGGAGCGGCCGGGCTGGGCGTTGGTCATCGTCTTCGTCGCCGTGGCCTTCAACGTGTTCGCCAACTGGGTGTTCATGTTCGGCAATCTCGGTGTTCCGGCCATGGGCATCGCCGGCTCGGGCCTTGCGACCTCGCTGTCCTCAACGCTGATGTTCGCCGGCATGGCTGTCGTGGTGATGTGGGAGAAAAAATTCCGGCGCTATCACCTGTTCGGCCGCTTCTGGCGATCCGACTGGCCGCGCTTCAAGGGCCTGCTGCGGCTCGGCCTGCCGATCGCCGGCATCCTTGCCTTCGAGGTGACGATCTTCAATGCCGCCGCCCTGCTGATGGGCCTGATCGACGCGGATTCGCTGGCCGCGCACGCCATCGCCATCCAGATCGCCTCGATTTCCTTCATGGTGCCGCTCGGCCTCAACCAGGCGGTGACGGTGCGGGTCGGGCTCGCCCACGGCGCCGGCAATCCCGAAGGTGTGTCGCGTGCCGGCTGGACCGCCTTCGTCATCGGCGTTTCCTTCATGGCGCTGATGGGGCTGGTGATGGTGCTTTGGCCGCATCTCCTGATCAGCGCCTTCATCGACCTTGGCAATCCCGCCAATGCCAGGGTGATCGCGCTAGCCGGTTCGTACCTGGTTTTCGCCGCCCTGTTCCAGGTCTTCGACGGCGCGCAGGCGGTTGCCGCCGGCATGCTGCGCGGCCTGCACGACACCAAGGTCCCGATGATCTATGCCGCGATCGGCTATTGGGGTGTCGGCCTGCCGCTCGGCGTGCTGCTCGCCTTTCATTTCGGCTTCCACGGCGTCGGCATCTGGATCGGCCTGTCTTCGGGGCTGGCGGTGGTGGCAGCGCTGCTTCTGGCCCGCTGGCTGCGCCGCGACCGCATCGTGCCGTCAGGCGCGTTCGGACATTGAACGCAAGACGGTCGCCAGCCCGCCGTCATGTCCTAACATTGCCGCTCATTAAAACGACGCCTTCAGATCGGCCCACGGACGCCCGCTAAGAGAAGGCCCTGGCATGAGATATTGAACGGTTCCCAAGCGGCAAACGTTTCCACCAAGAGACAAATGACCGAGGAGAATTATCATGAAGGCAATTGTGGTGACGGACCAGGCTGCGGGAACGGCCGGGATGAAGCTGGTGGAGCGGCCTGAGCCGCAGCCAGCGATAAACGATGTCGTCGTTCAGGTTCATGCTTCGGGATTCGTCCCGACCGAGCTGGCATGGCCCTCGACCTGGACCGACCGCCGCGGCCTTGACCGAACACCGTCGATCCTTGGGCACGAGCTGGCCGGAGTTGTCATCGCACTCGGGTACGGCACAACGGGACTGTCGGTAGGTCAGAGAGTATTCGGCCTCGCCGACTGGCATCGCGACGGCACGCTCGCGGAGTATGTAGCCATGGAAGCGCGCAACCTCGCGCCGCTGCCGGGCGACGTCGACTTCACGGTGGGCGCAAGCCTGCCGATCTCGGGTCTCACCGCGTGGCAGGGACTCTTCCAGCATGGCCGGCTTCAGGCGGGGCAGAGCGTCCTCGCGCACGGTGCGGCCGGCGCGGTCGGGTCGATGGTGACGCAACTTGCACGAGAGGCGGGCGCCTACGTCATCGGCACCGGACGCGCCGCCGACCGTCATACGGTGCTCGAATTTGGCGCGAATGAGTTCGTCGACCTCGAGAACGACGCCCTCGAAGACGTGGGCGAAGTCGCTCTCGTGTTCGATGTGATCGGCGGGGAAATCGGGAAGCGGTCCGCCGGCCTGATTCGAGCCGGAGGAACACTGGTGTCCGTCGTCGGATCGACAGAGGCGCGGCCTGCCGACGGCCTGGCGGTCGACTTCGTTGTCGAGTCCGATCGTGGCCAACTGAGCGAGATCGTCCAGCGGGTGCGGGACGGACGACTGCGGACGAACATCGGCAACGTTTCGACCCTCAACGATGCCGTCGCCGCCTTCAACCCTATCGGGCGACGCACTGGGAAGACGATCATCCGCGTTCGTCCGTGAGGATTTGGAAACGGCGAGGGGCAAGGGTCCTCTTCGGTCGAAAGCTGAGCATCCAGCAGATCAAATGACCTTCAAGAGGCGTTCGAACGCTAGGCACCGGGAGTTTGCGGCCGCCGTCGATGTTGGCCAGCGCAACATGCTCTCGGCTCAGCGAGCCGCCGCTCGCTTTTCGAGCCGTCGCGCATACTGCGTCAGCGGAAAGCATAGGGCGAAGAAGATCAGCGCCACCAGCCCATAGACCTTGAACGGCTCGAAGGTGGCGTTGTTGATGGCGTTGGAAGTCCGCACCAGCTCCTCGAAGCCGATGATCGAGGTCAGCGCGGTCGACTTGATCAGCTGCACCAGGAAACCGACCGTCGGCGCGCGGGTGATCGCGAACGCCTGCGGCAGGATGATCAGCCTGAGCTCCTGCAGATAGTGAAGGCCGAGGCTGGCGCCGGCATCCCATTGGCCCAATGGCAGCGCATCGACGCCAGAACGCCAGATCTCGGCCAGATAGGCGCTGGCGAAGAAGGTGAGGCCGAGCACCGCCGCGGTCCACGGCTCGATGCGCAGGCCAAGCATCGGCAGGCCGAAGAACATCAGGAACAGCTGCATCAAGAGCGGCGTCCCCTGGAACAACGCGATGTAGCCGGAGGCAACGCGCCGGCTCCATTTATTCTTGGCGATCCTCAGGAACAGCACCGCCATTCCGACCAGCGCGCCGCCGACGAAGGCGGCCAGCGACAAAAGCACCGTCCAGCGCGCGGCAAGCAGAAGGTTGCGCACGATGTCCCAGAGGGTGAATTCGATCATGACACGCCAGCTCCGAGCGCGCGGCGGCCGCCTGCAACCAGCAGCCGCCGCAAGGCCATCGACATCAAGAGATAGACCAGCGTGACGACGAAATACGTCTCGAAAGAACGGAAAGTGCGCGCCTGCAGCATGTCGGCCTCATAGGTCAGCTCGCGCACCGCGATCTGCGACACCACGGCTGATTCCAGCATCATGATGACGATCTGGCTGGTCAGCGCGGGATAGATGATCTTGAGCGCCTGCGGCAGCACGATCTTGATGAACACCTGCCGTGGCCTCAGCCCGAGCGCCAGGGCCGCTTCCGTCTGCCCGTGCGGCACCGCGTCAAGGCCGGCGCCGACGATCTCGATCGTGTAGGCGGCCATGTTGAGCGTCATCGCCAGGATGGCGGCCAGGATCGGATCGAGCCTGATGCCGAGGCTCGGCAGGCCGAAGAAGATGAAGAACAGCTGCACCAGGAACGGCGTGTTGCGCATCACCTCGACATACCAGCCGATGGCCCTGCGCAGCAGCGCGGGGCCGCTTCGCCGCCCGGCGGCACCGAGGATGCTGAGCAGCGTGCCCGCAAGCGTGGTGACGGCGATTAAAAGGATCGTCGTCGCCGCGCCGTGCGCGATGTCGGCCACGGCACCTGGAAGCCAGCCGAAGGCCACGGCAACTCAATCCTTGAGGTTGTCGGGATTGAGCGGCGTCTTCAGCCAGGCCTTCGAGCTTTCGTCAAGCTTGCCGTCGGCCAGCATCTTGGCAATGGCGTCGTTGACCGCCTTCTTGAGGGCATCCTCATGCTTGTTGAGGCCGATATGCGAAGGCGAGGTCAGAAGCTGAAACTTCTGCTCCGGCTTCAGCGCATCCTGCTTGGCCAGCACCTGCGCGCCGACATCGTTGCCGACGACCATCAATTGGGTCTGGCCCGAGATGAAGGCCTGGATCACTGAATTGTAGTTGTCGAAACGCTTGATGTCCGCCGAGGCCGGTGCTGCTTCGGTGAGCGAGGTGTCTTCCAACGTGCCGCGATTGACGGCGATCGACTTGCCGCCGAGATCTTCCTTGCCTTTGACTGGCATTGCCGCCGGACCGATCACCGCGATGTAATAGGGCGCGTAGGCAGCGGCGAAGTCGATGACCTGCTCGCGCTCTTTCGAGTAGCCGACGCTCATCAGGATGTCGACGCGATGGTCGTTCAAATAGGGGATGCGGTTCTGGCCGGTGACGGCAACGGTGTTGAGCTTCACCTTGAGCGTGTCGGCGATGTACTGCGCCACATCCATGTCATAGCCCTTGAGGCTCATGTCGGCACTGGCCGAGGAGAAGGGCGGGAAGTCGGCGAAGACGCCGACATTGATGGTGCCGGCCTTGGTGATGTCGGCCAGCGCGTCGGCATTGGCGGCTTGCGTGGCGAAGCCGGCTAACCCCACGAGCAGAACGGCGGCGATGGATGATTTGCGGTGGATTGTCATTGTCATTCCCCTTCTGGAAGCTTTTGATTGTTTGGGTCGGCCGCCGGCTCCAGTGCGGCGGCCGCCTTTCTCTGTCAGGCCCCCTTGCCTGATACTGCCGGGCTGAACACCATCAGGCTCAGGATCTCGAACAGCACCTGCGCGCCGGCGTGCGCCGTGTTGGTGGTGGCGTCATATTGCGGCGCCACCTCGACGACATCGCCACCGACAATGTTGAGACCCTTGAGGCCGCGCAGCAGTTCGAGCACTTCGCGCGTCGTCAGCCCGCCGACTTCCGGCGTGCCGGTGCCCGGTGCGAAGGCGGGATCGACGCTGTCGATGTCGAAGGACACATAGGTCGGGCCGTCACCGACTATTCTGCGCGCCTTCTCGATGATGGCGGGAATGCCGAGACCGGTCACTTCCTCGGCATGGACCACGGTCATCCCGGACTCGTAGGTGAATTCCCACAGATATTCGGCCGAGCCGCGGATGCCGATCTGGATGGTGCGCGTCGGATCGAGCACGCCGTCCAGCACCGCGTTGCGGAACGGGCCCCCATGGTGGAATTTGGTCAGGTCGAACAGGCCGCTGGTGTCGCAATGGGCGTCGATGTGGATCAGGCCGACCGGGGCCTTCTTGCCGACCGCCTTCAGGATCGGGTGGGTGATCGAGTGGTCGCCGCCGACCGACAACGGGATGACCCCGGCGTCGACGATCTGGTTGATGCGCCGCTCGATATCCTCATGGCTGGTCTCCAGTCGGTAGCGGCTCTGGAACGGAACGTCGCCGATGTCGGCGACCCTGAGTTCATGCGTCGGCGCGCATTCCAGCACATGATTGTAGGGGCCGATGCGCTCGATCGCTCGCAAGGCGCGCGGCCCGAAGCGCGAGCCCGGCCGGTTGGTGACGCCGAGATCCATCGGCACGCCTGTTATCGCCACCTGCAGGTCGCCGAAGTCCGGATTGTCCGCTGCAATTTCGCGGTAGGGCGCGGTGAGGAAAGTCGGGATGCCGGAATAGGGCGCCAGCCGCGTGCCGCTCTTGGAAAAGATCTTGTCGGCGACCTTGCGGAATTTCGGGTCGAACATCTCGCCGCCATGGCTCTCGCCATATTTGCGACGCAGCGCATCGAGCTTGCCGCGATCGTATCCCATATCCGCTTCTCCTCGGCTGATGCAGTGGTGCCGGCGGTCATTTCGGGCGAACCGACCGTCATCCGGCCGGGCCGTTGTCCCGCTGGCAGTCTGCAGATTTCACGTCTTGATATTGCTCCGGATCAAAGTGTCCGGCAGCCGCTTTGAAAAAGCAATTGATATTGTTAGGGTGTTTCCTGTGAGAAAATCTCACAGTAAAGCCGAGCATCCATGGCCAAGCGCCTGCCACCACTCAACCCGCTGCGCGCCTTCGAGGCCACGGCCCGCCATGCCTCGCTGACCAAGGCGGCGAACGAACTGAATGTCACGCACGGCGCCGTCAGCCACCAGATCAAGGCGCTGGAGCAATCGCTTGGCGTCAAGCTGTTCGAGCGCGTCGGCCAGCGGGTCAAGCTGACCCCGCATGGCGCCGAACTTTTGCCGGCGGTATCGGTCGCCTTCGACGGTATCGCCGCCGCCACCCAACGGCTGACGCGGCCGGCAAGCAGCGGCGCGCTGTCGGTGTCCTGCGTGCCTGCGTTGCTGCTCTTGTGGATAACGCCGAGGCTGGGCAGCTTCACCGCGCAATATCCCGACATCCAGCTGACGCTCATTCCCTCCAACGATCCCAGGGATAGCCGGGCGCCGCATATCGATGTCTGCGTGCACTATGGCGATGGCAGCTGGGCCGATTGCTGGATGCGCAAATGGTCGGGCCTGGAGCTGTTCCCGGTGGTCAGCCCGACGCTGATCAACAACCGGCCGATCCGCAATGTTCGCGACCTCGCCGAACATGTCTTGCTGCATGGCGACGATGGCCGCGAGTGGCACACCTGGCTGGCCGCCGCCGACGCGCTGGACCTGGAGCGCGGCCGGCGTCATCATCTCGGCGATGCACGCATGACGGCGGAAGCCGCCGTCCATGGCCACGGCGTGGCGCTGGGCGACTCGGTGACGGCAAGCGCCCTGCTGGCCAGGGGCATGCTGGTCGCGCCGTTCAGCCTGTCGGTGCCGGCGGTCGACGATTTCTATGTCGTTTGCCGCAATGAAATGCGGGCGACGCCGATCGTGCAGGTGTTCATCGACTGGCTGTTTGCCGAGAAGGCCGGGGATGACGGCCGCGCCGACGCCCCGGTTGCGGGCCGCCTCGTCACCCGCCGCAAACGTCCCGCGCTCAAGGTGATGGGCGGCAAACCCACATAGCCGCATGCAGGGCTTTCTTTTTGTCGGGCCAGCCTGAAAGCGGGCAGCGTTTTTGCCAATTCGATGCTATGAGGCCTGTCGCGATTGTGGGTGGCAGGCAGCGAAGGCGGCAGCAAGCATGGCAAAGACCGATATTGCGCGGCGTGTCTATAACCACACCTGGAAGCTCGACCCGATCGTGCGCAGCCTGCTCGATACGGATTTCTACAAGCTTTTGATGCTGCAGATGATCTGGGGCATGTACCCCAAGGTCGACACCACCTTCTCGCTGATCAATCGGACGACTTCGGTCCGCCTCGCCGACGAGATCGATGAAGGCGAGCTGCGCGAACAACTCGACCATGCCCGCACCTTGCGCTTCTCCAAGAAGGAAATGATCTGGCTGGCCGGCAACAATTTCTACGGCCGCAAGCAGATTTTCGAGCCGGAATTCCTCGCCTGGCTGGAAGGCTTCCGGCTGCCCGACTATGAGCTTTCCAAGCGTGACGGCCAGTACGAGCTCTCTTTCTCCGGCCCCTGGATGTACACCACGCTTTGGGAGATCCCCGCGCTCGCCATCATCAATGAATTGCGTTCGCGTGCCGCTTTGCGATCGTTCGGGCCTTTTACGCTCGACGTGCTCTATGCCCGCGCCAAGGCCAAGATGTGGGCCAAGACCGAACGGCTGAAGGCGCTGCCCGGCATCCGCATCTCGGATTTCGGTACCCGCCGGCGCCATTCCTTCCTGTGGCAGCGCTGGTGCGTCGAGGCGCTCAAGGAAGGCATCGGCGAGGCTTTCACCGGCACCTCCAACGTGCTGCTGGCCATGGACAATGATCTCGAAGCGCTGGGCACCAACGCGCATGAACTGCCGATGGTGTTTGCCGCCCTTGCCAATTCGGAAAAAGAGCTGAAGCAGTCGCCCTACAAGGTGTTGCAGGACTGGCAGCGCTACTATGGCGGCAATCTCTTGATCGTGCTGCCCGATGCCTTCGGTACCGCCTCGTTCCTGCGCGACGCGCCGGACTGGGTCGCCGACTGGACCGGCTTCCGCCCCGACAGCGCGCCGCCGATCGAAGGTGGCGAAAAAATCATCGACTGGTGGCGCGAGAAGGGCAAGGACCCCAGGCAGAAGCTGCTGATCTTCTCCGACGGGCTTGAGGTCGAGACCATCGAGGAGACCTACCGTCATTTCAAGGGCAAGGTGCGCATGTCCTTCGGCTGGGGCACCAACCTGACCAACGACTTCGAAGGCTGCGCGCCGACGCAAACCAACAGCCTCGACGCCATATCGCTGGTCTGCAAGGTCACCGAGGCCAATGGCCGGCCGGCGGTCAAGCTTTCCGACAACCCGGCCAAGGCGACCGGCGATCTCAAGGAGATCGAGCGGTATTTGAGGATATTTGGGCAGAAGGATCGCGTGGAGCAACTGGTCAAGGTTTGAGGGTGGTCGGGCTCTTGGACAGTTCGAGTTCTGTCGTAGAACGCCTCCGTCTGCCGTTCGCCTTATGGTTCTCGGCCTTGTGGCTCGTCTCCCCCACTCTCGCCTTCGCCCACGCCTCCGACCGCGGCCACGTCCTGCTCCTTCCTACCGGCTATTATCTCGCCGGCGGCGCTTTCGCCGTGGCCGCCAGTTTCCTTGTCTTGGCATTGCTGCCGTCCGACACCCTCGACCGTTTCTGGCGCCGACGCCTGCCGCTATTCGCCTTCGGCGACAGCGTCCGCGCAGCCATCAGCCTGGCATCCTTTGCCGGCTTTGCAATTCTCCTCGCCGCCGGCTTCATCGGCAGCCGCGACCCGCTCTCCAACCCGCTGCCACTGGTGGTGTGGACGCTGCTATGGGCCGGCCTGACACTGCTGCAAGGCGTGTTCGGCGATATCTGGTCGTGGCTCAACCCCTGGTACGGCCCGTGGCGGCTACTGTCGCGGCTGACCGGCGGAAGCGATGACGGGTTCAGGCAACTTCCGCAATGGCTCGGCTGCTGGCCGGCTGTCATGCTGTTTTTTGCCTTCGCCTGGTTCGAACTCGTCTATCCCGCTCCCGACGATCCGGCGCGGCTGGCCTTTGCCGCCGGCCTCTACTGGCTGTTCACCTTGGTGGCGATGCTGGTGTTCGGCTACGACAGATGGAGCCGCAGCGGTGAATTCCTCGGCATCTTCTTTTCGGTGGTGGCGCGCTTCGCGCCGATCAAGCGCGGCGACAAAGGCCGTCTTGCGCTGTGCTGGCCGGGCGCCAAACTGCTCCGGGCCCAGCCGCTGCCCGCCAGCGGCATCGCCTTCCTGCTGCTCGCTTTGTCCTCGGTCTCCTTCGACGGCCTGTCGAAGACCTTCTCCTGGCTCGGCCTGTTCGGCATCAATCCGCTCGAGTTTCCGGGCCGCACGGCCGTGATCGGCAGCGGCACGCTTGGGCTCGTTATGACATTCGTGCTGCTCGCGGCGGTGTTCCTGCTTGCCGTCGTCCTCGGCCAGCGTCTTGCCCGCGGCGGCCAGCCTTTCGCCCAGGCAGCCGGCATGCTGGTGTGGTCGATCGTGCCGATCGCGCTCGCCTACCATGTCGCGCATTATCTGACGGCGCTGCTGGTCGACGGCCAATATGCGCTGGCCTCCCTGTCCGATCCCTTCGCGCTTGGCTGGAACCTGTTCGGCACCGCCGACATGCAGGTCGAGGCCGGCATCGTCGCCGGCGCGGTGTCGGCATGGTGGCTGTGGAATGTCCAGGCGGGCGCCATCATCCTTGGCCATGTGCTCGCTGTCCTCGTCGCGCACGGCTTTGCCTGGCGCCTGCATCCCCAGCCTGCCCGCGCCGCGCTCAGTCAGTTTCCGCTCACCGTGTTGATGATCGCCTACACCATTTTCGGTCTCTGGCTGCTTGCCACGCCGACAGTCGGATGAGACAAGCCATCTCCTGTGAGCCATGCCCGAAGGAAAGCTCGCTTGCCAGGCCAAGCCTTTGGTGATTTAGTTTGTATACATGCAATTTTGCATCCTCTTGCCGAGGATGTTCGAGCCGCCTTATCGTTGGTCAAAACACAAAAACAGGGGAACGAACGTGACTGACAAGAACGGATTTTTCGATCTCTCCAAAACCACACTCACCCGCCGTACCACGCTGAAGGGCCTCGCCGCCGGCGCTGGCCTCGCCATGGCGCCCGGCTTCGTCCGCTACTCCCAGGCACAGAGTTCGGCGCCGATCAAGATCGGCTTCCAGTCGCACCGCACCGGCATTGGCGCCGCCTATGGCCGCTGGTACGAGAAGACGACCGCCGCCGCGATCAAGGCGATCAATGCCGCCGGCGGCATCAATGGCCGTCAGGTCGAGGTGATCATCGAGGATGACGGCACCGATCCCGGCCGCGGCGCCGAAGTGATCGGCAAGTTCGCCACCCAGCACAAGACCGACATCGTCTTCGGTACGCTGTTCTCGCATGTCGTCATCGGATCGGCGCCTGCCGCCGGCGAAAACAAGATGCCCTACTTCGTCGTCAGCGAAGGTCACCATGTCGCCTCGACCAAGCTCAACCGCTATGTCTTCCAGCCCGGCATCACCGACGTGAAGAGCCAGATCCAGTCGATGGCGCCATGGATCGCGGCCAATGCCGGCAAGAAGGTGACGCAGATATTCCCCGATTTCGCCTTCGGCTACGACCATCGCGACTACCTGCCGCCGGCGCTGAAGGCGCAAGGCGCCGAGGTGATCGCGCAGATCGCCATTCCGCCGACGGAATCGTCCTTCACCAAATACTTCCCGCAAATCCCGCCCGAGACCGAGGTGATCTACCACGTCATGGTCGGCCCGGCGGTGCTCACCTTCGTCAAGGAACTCGGCGAGTTCTACGGTTCCAACCGGCCGCAACTCTTCGGCTTCATCGATTCGCTGGAAGCCGTGGACATCAACAGCCCCGGCCTCGAATTCCTCGACGGCAGCCATTTCTGGGAAGGCTCGCCGCGCTACGCCCAGCCCGACGACACCGAAGCGCAGAAGGCCTATCGGGCCGCTGTCGGCATCGACGACAATGGCGCCGCCGTCGGCGACGCCAAGGATGTCTCCACCGCCGCGCACATGTTCGGCTGCTGGGAAACGCTCTACGTCGTCAAGAAGGCGATGGAAGACGCCGGCTACAAGGGGCCGGAAGACCGCGCCAAGCTGGTCGAGGCGACCGAGGCGCTGAAGGAATTCGCCGAAGGCCCGGAGCATCCGCAGGGGCCAAAAACCTTCAATGGCAAGATCCACCAGTGCTTTGGCATCCAGAATATCTCCAAGGTCGAGGGCGGCAAGCTGAAGGTCGTGCACAAGACCAAGATCGAGGACGGGCTTTACGAGGCCGAAGGGGATTACACGACGCAGGCGCTGTGAGCTCATTCCAGCAGCCAACGTGAGCGCCAAGGCACCCCCCTCTGTCCTGCCGGACATCTCCCCCGCACGATGGCCGGCAGGCCAGAGGGGGGTGCCTCGCGCATCCCTCTGTGGCTAACCCATGCACTTCGGACCTCACCTTCTCCTCGCAACCCTTGAAGGCCTCGTCACCTCGGCCGTGCTGGCGTTGACGGCCCTGGGCTTGTCGCTGGTGTTCGGCGTCATGCGTGTCGTCAACGTCGCCCATGGCGAGTTCTTCATGCTGGGCGCCGTGCTTGCCTGGGCGATCACATCGGCAATTGGCGGCCATCCGGCTCTTGGCTTCCTGGCGGCGCTGGTGATCGCGCCGCTGATCGTCGGCGCCATCGCGCTGGTCGCCGAACGGCTGGTGCTGAGCCGGCTCAACTACAATCCGGAAGCCACCATCGTCGCCACCATCGGCATGCTCTACATCATCCAGCAGCTGGCGCTGACCTTCTATGGCCCCGAAGCGCGGCCCGTGGAGCCGCCGTTCAGCTATCGCATCCTTCTGCCGTGGTTCGGCTATTCCGGCTACAAGCTGTCGATCATCGCCGCATCCGCTCTTCTGCTGATCGCGACATGGCTGGTGCTGACGCGCACCAGGATCGGCCTCATCATGCGTGCCACGCAGTATGACAGCGAGACGGCGCAGGCCTTCGGCATCCCGGTCGGCCGCGTCTATGGCGGCGTCTTCGCGCTCGGCGCCATGCTGGCGGCCATCGCCGCGGTGCTGATCGTGCCGATCAGCCAGGCGCACTACCTGATGGGGCAGGATCCGCTGCTCTTGTCTTTCATCGTCGTCATCATCGGCGGCCTCGGCTCGTTGCGCGGCACGGTCGTCGCCGCCGTGCTGATCGGCGTCTCCGACGGCATCATATCGATGTTCTTCTCGCCGACGCTGGCCAAGATCATCGCCACGCTGCTGGTCGCCATGGTGCTGGTGTTCCGGCCGCAAGGCCTGTTCGGGACGGCATCGCGATGAGCGAAGCTTCGCCGGCAAAGGCCTATGCGCTGCATCTCGGCGTGATTGCCATGCTCTTCATGCTGAGCTTCCTCTTGCCGGGCTATTATCACGGCCTGCTCGCCCGCATCATGGTGCTGGCGGTCTTCGCCATGGGCTACAACATGCTGTTCGGCTATGTCGGCCTGCTCAGCCTTGGCCATGCGATGTTCTTCGGCGCCGGGCTTTACGGCGCCGGCCTTGCCGTCATTCAGCTCGGCTGGAGCGTGCCGCTGGCGTTCCTCGCCGGCATTGCCTGCGGCGCGGCGTTGGCGCTGGTGATCGGCCTCCTGGCGCTGCGCACCACGGGCGTGGCCTTCATGATCGTCACCATGATGTTCGCGCAGGTGTTTTATCTGGCTATTCTCTACTTCGCGGCCTGGACCGGCGGCGATCAGGGTCAGGTCGTGCCGCAGCCGGCGCGTGTCCTCAATCTCGGCGCCACCTCGCTCGATCTCACCAACCCGACCGTACGCTACATGACGGCGCTGGGCTTGTTTTCGCTCGTGCTGCTGATCACGCTTGCCGTCGTCCGGTCCAGATACGGTCGCGTGCTGATAGCGATCCGGGAGAATGAGGAACGCACGAAGATGCTGGGCTACGACACCTTCTCCAACAAGCTTGCCGCCGTTATCGTCTCCGGCACGATCTGCGCGGCGTCCGGCGCCGCCTACGCGCTGCTGTTCGGCTATGTCGGGTCGAGTTTCGCCTCGATACAGTATTCGATCCTGCCGCTGCTGTGGGTGCTGCTCGGCGGTGCGGCCACAACGCTTGGACCACTGATCGGCACGCTGTTCATGTACTATGTCATCGACGTCACCAGCGGCTACACGTCGGCCTACCTGCTGATCGTCGGCATGGCACTCATTGTGCTGGTGCTGTTTTTCCCGAAAGGCATTCTCGGCACCATCCGCCAGCGCTGGCTTGGATGGCTGCCATGACGCCGCTGCTGACCACCAAGGGCCTGTCGCGCAGCTTCGGCGGCCTGCGTGCGGTCGACAATGTCGACTTCACCCTGATGCCGGGCGAGATCCGCGCCGTCATCGGTCCGAACGGCGCCGGCAAGACGACCTTCGTCAGTCTGATCAGCGGCCGCATCCAGCCGTCTTCGGGAGCGATCGTCTTCGACGGTGCCGACATCACCGGCCTGCCGACCTATGCCAGGGTCCGCCGGGGCATCGCCTACACCTTCCAGATCACCAGCGTCTTTGCCAACCTCAGCGTCTATGACAATGTCGCGCTGCCGGTGCAGCTCACGCTCGGCGATCGCCGCTCGAAGGCTGAGCTGCGTGCCGGCGTCATCTCTGCGCTTGAACGTACAGGGCTGGCCGACCGCACCCATATGCCGGCCGGGCAATTGTCCTACGGCCATCAACGATTGCTCGAAGTGGCGATGGGCCTGGCGCTGAAACCGCGCCTGCTGATCCTCGACGAGCCGACGCAAGGTCTGGCCGACAGCGAGATCGACAATTTCGTCGAACTCGTGCGCGACATCGCCAAGAGCGCCACCGTGCTGCTGATCGAGCACAACATGCCGGTCGTGATGCAGCTTGCCGATCGCATCACCGTCTTCAACGCCGGCAGGATCCTGGCCGAGGGCACGCCCGAGGCGATCCGCGAGAACGCTGCGGTTCAGGATGCCTATCTGGGAACGGCGCCATGACGGAGGCGAGCACGGTCGAAGCGCTGACGATTTCCGGGCTCGATTGCTTCTATGGCGCGGTCCAGGTACTCTATGGGCTCGACCTGGTGCTGAACAAGGGCGAGGTGCTGTGCCTGTTCGGCCGCAACGGCGCCGGCAAGACGACGACGCTGAAGGCGATCATGGGCCTGGTTCCCGCGCGTGCCGGCTCGATCAGGCTCGCAGGGCAGGAATTGACCGGCCTGCCGGCCCATGAAGTGCCGAAGGCCGGTGTCGCCTACGTGCCGCAGGGCAGGCGCCTGTTCGCCGAGATGACGGTGGCCGAAAACATCGAGATCGGGCTGATGGCGCGCGGCAAAGGCAAGGCGACGCGCGAGAACGTTCTCGACCTCTTCCCGCTGCTGCGTCAGCGGCTGCGGCAGCGCTCGGGCACCTTGTCCGGCGGCGAGCAGCAGATGCTGGCCATGGCGCGCGCGCTTTGCCTTGAGCCGCAGGTGCTTTTGCTCGACGAACCGACCGAAGGGTTGATGCCGTCGATGATCGCCAGGATCCGCGACACGGTGTCGAAGCTGCGCGAGATGAATGTTTCCACCATCCTGGTCGAGCAGCGGGTCGATGCCGTGCTGTCGGTCGCCGATCGTGTCTGCTTCATCGAAAACGGCCGCAACCGCGAGACGGTCGATGTCGAGGCCCTGCGCGTCGACCCCTCGGCGGTCCGGCGCTATGTCGGCGTGGGTTGATCAACCGAAAAACAGAAAACCCGCGACCAAGAAGGTCGGGACCAGCACCAGCCCGGACCACAGCATGTACCCAAAGAAGCCCGGCATCTTGACGCCGCGATGTCTGGCAATCGCATAGACCATGAAGTTGGGTGCGTTGCCGATATAGGTGTTGGCGCCCATGAACACGGCGCCGGCCGAGATCGCGGCAAGCGTCGAGGCGAACTCCGTCATCAGGTGGCGGGGATCGCCGCCCGCCAGCTCGAAAAACACCAGATAGGTCGGTGCATTGTCGAGGAAGGACGACAATGCACCGGTCAGCCAGAAATAGGCGAGGTCGTTGGGCGTGCCTTGCGCCGAGGTGACGAGCGCGACCAGCGGCGCCAGCGCACCGTTGTGGCCGGCCCTCAAAATGGCGACGACCGGGACGATGCAGATGAAGATGCCGGCGAACAGTTTGGCCACTTCCGCGATCGGACCCCAGTTGAAGCCGTTCGCCTCGCGGTGGCTCTTGTAGGAGAGCGGAAGCGATAGCAGGGCCAGCGCGAGGATGATCGCGTCGCGGACCAGGTTCTGCAGTTCGAGACCGACGCCGAACACGGAAAAACTCACGCCCGGCTTCCACGCCGCCGACAGCAGGATGGCCCCGATCACGCCGGCCAGCAGCGGGAGGTTGGCCAGGCCGCGCAGGCGCACCTTCGTATCGGGTGTCGGATCCTTGATCTTCGGTGCGCCGGCCTCGCGCCGGTGCAGGATGAGGTCGATCGCCAGGAACGCCGCCAGCACGACGACGCCAACGAACAGCGTCTCCCGGTAGAGGTTGGTGGTCGTCCAGAAGAAATCGACACCGCGCAGGAAGCCGACGAACAGCGGGGGGTCGCCGAGCGGCGTCAGCGAGCCGCCAATGTTGGACACAAGGAAAATGAAGAAGATGACGACATGGGCATTGAAAGGCCTGTTGTCGTTGGCGCGCAGGATCGGCCGGATCAGTATCATCGAGGCGCCGGTCGTTCCGATCACCGAGGCCAGCAGCGCCCCGACGATCAGCAGCCCGGCATTGACCAGCGGTGTGCCGTGGATGTTGCCGGCAAGCAGGATGCCGCCTGAAATCGTATAGAGCGCAAACAGCAGGACAATGAACGACATGTATTCGGTGAGCAGCGCGTGCAGCACCGCCTCGGTCGCCGCGGGAGCACCGAAGGCAATCGCGAGCGGCACGATCACCAGCGCCGCCCACAAGGCCGCGATCTTGCCGTAGTGATGTTCCCAGACATGGTGGAACAGCAGCGGACCGGTCGCGATCGACAACAGCAGCCCGGCAAACGGCAAGGCCCACCACAGCGACATGGCGCCGCCAGGCAGGCCGTGCTCTTCGGCCGCGAAGGCCTGTGCCGGAAACAGCATCGCGACGATGATCGCGCCGCCCGCCCCGGTCGCTATCGGCAAGTATCCCCTTCTACCCCCCACGAGTCAGCCCGAAGTGCGATCTTCGAGCGTCACGCCGGCATCGCGCATCTTCGCCAGCATTGTCTCGAGCGATCCGTTGAGATCGATGCCACGGCAGGCATCGAGCCTGACCGTGGTTCTAAACCCTTGTTTGACCGCATCCAGCGCCGAGAAGGCGACGCAGAAATCGGTCGCCAGGCCGACCAGGGTCAGTGTGTCGATGCCGCGCTCCCGCAGATAGCCGGCGAGCCCCGTGGGCGTCGCGTGATCATTCTCGAAGAAGGCGGAATAGCTGTCGATGGCCGGGCGAAAGCCTTTGCGGATGACGAGTTCGGCCTTGGTCCAGGCAAGTCCGGAATGGAAATCCGAGCCGAGACTGCCCTGGATGCAATGGTCCGGCCACAGCGTCTGCGGACCATAGGGCATCTCGATCGTCGAATAGGACTGCGACCCCGGATGGCTGGAGGCGAAGCTGGAATGGCCGGCGGGGTGCCAGTCCTGTGTCAGCACGACATGGTCTGTTCGCCGGATCATGTCATTGACCAGCGGCACGATCTCGTCGCCGCCGGCAACGGCCAGCGCGCCGCCCGGGCAAAAGTCGTTCTGCAGGTCGATGACAACGAGCGCTTCGTCGGCCATGGGCTTCCTTCCTGTCAGGCTGGGGTCGGGCTCCGAACGAGGCACCCGGCGAAAGAAAAAGCCGCTGGCGCGACTGGAGGAGAAACTTGACCAGATGGCGGTCCGCGTCAACCTCCAGCGGCATAACAAATGCGTGGCGATGCCAGCCGGACGTATGCCGGCGCAAACTCTGGCTTTGACAATTTCCGCCGTCTTGATATCATTTGCATACGAATGAATTTACCGGTCGAGGCCGGTAAAGACTTCCTTGGGCAAGCGCCTCGGGAGGGCCAGTTCGGGCAAAGCCCATTTTATCGGGAAGGCCCACCTTATTGGGAAGGAAAGCGTGATCCGTTACGCGAAACCCACCACGGTCGACGAGGCGCTCGCGCTGCTTGGCGGGGGCGTCTGGCGTATCCTTGCCGGCGGTACGGATTTCTATCCGGCGCAGGGCAGCAAACCGTTTCGTGACAATGTCCTCGACATCAACGGCCTGACAGCGCTGCGCGGCATCGCCGAGACCGGCAGCCACTGGATCATCGGCGCGCGCACGACATGGACCGACATCATCCGCCATCCGTTGCCGCCGGCCTTTGATGCGCTGAAACAGGCCGCGCGGGAAGTGGGTTCACCACAAATCCAGAACGTCGCCTCGGTCGCCGGCAATCTCTGCAACGCCTCGCCGGCCGCCGACGGTGTGCCGGGGCTGCTGGTCCTTGATGCCGAGGTCGAGCTGCGCTCGGCGACGGCGACGCGCCATCTGCCCTTGTCGGCGTTCATCCTCGGCAACCGCCGTACGGCCTTGCGGCCTGGCGAGATGCTGACGGCCATCCACGTGCCGAAGCCCGCCGGCACATCGGCCTTCGTCAAGCTCGGGGCGCGGCGCTATCTCGTTATTTCCATTGCCATGGTGGCGGTGCGTCTGGTTGCCGAGAATGGCACTGTCGCGCAGGCGGCCGTCGCCGTCGGCTCGTGTTCGGCCGTGGCGAGGCGGCTTGCCGGTGTCGAGGCGGCGCTGCTCGGGCTTCCCCTGGACGCCGGGCTTGTTGCCGCGGTCCGGTCCGCGCCGATGGCTGAGCTGCAGCCGATCGCCGATGTGCGCGGCAGCGCCGAATACAGGCTCGACGCGGTGCGCGAGATCGTTGCGCGCGCCGCGCTTGAGGCCGCGGGCAAGCCCACGGACGACAAGGTGGCCGCATGAGCATGGAACGCGCCGATATCGCCTTCGCGGTCAATGGCGCCGCTGTCTCGGTCAACGTGCCGCCGCTGCGCCGGCTGTCCTCGGTGCTGCGTGACGAATTGCGGCTGACCGGCACAAAGGTCGGCTGCGACGCCGGCGACTGCGGCGCCTGCACGGTGCTGGTCGACGGCGACCCCGTCTGCGCCTGCCTGATGTCGGCGGCCTCCGCTTCCGGCACTATGGTGACGACGGTCGAGGGCCTCGCCAATGGGCGCCTGTCGGCGCTGCAAGCCTCGTTCCTGGCGCATGGCGCCGCGCAATGCGGCATCTGCACGCCGGCGCTGCTGGTCGCGGCGTCAGCGCTGCTGGACACGAAACCCAGGCCGACCGAGACCGAGGTGCAGGATGCGTTGGGCGGCATCCTCTGCCGCTGCACCGGCTACCGCAAGATCATCACCGCGGTGATGGAGGCTTCCCTCCAGGCCGCGAGCCTGGACTTCCGTCTGCCTCGGTCCGGCCAGGCCATCGGCGCGTCACCGGTCAGGCTCGACGGTGTGCCAAAGGTGACCGGTGCCGAGAAATTCGGCGGCGATTCCTTTCCGGCCGAAGCGCTTGCGGTGCTGGTAATCCGCTCGCCGCATCATCATGCCGGCTTCGCCTTCGGCGACATCGATGGCTGGGCAAGCAGCCATTCCGGTATCACGGGCGTTTTCACGGCAGCCGATATCCCGGGAAAAAACTGCTTCGGCGTTATCGGCCCGTTCGCCGACCAGCCGGCGTTGGCCGAGGGCTTTGCCCGGCTTCGCGGCGAGGCTGTCGCGCTGGTCGCCGGCGAGCGCGAGGCGATCCTAGATCTCGACCTGTCGGATTTCCCCGTCCGCTGGACCGAACTGCCGCATGTTCTCCAGCCCGGCGATGCGCAGGCCGAAGGTGCGGCGCTGATCCATGAAAACCGCCCGGCCAATTTGCTGACCAAGGGCTTCGTCGAACGTGGTGATCCCGAGTCGGCACTTGCCGATGCGGCGTTCATCGCGAGCGATACGATCGACACCTCCTATGTCGAGCACGCCTATATCGAGCCGGAAGCCGGCTATGCATATCTCGACGGCGACACGCTCGTCGTCGTCGCCTGTACGCAGGCGCCTTACATGGATCGTGACGACACGGCAAAAGTGCTCGGCCTTCCCGTCGACAAGGTGCGCATCGTACCGACCGCGACCGGCGGTGGCTTTGGCTCCAAGCTCGACGTTTCCCTGCAGCCGCTGATCGGCCTTGTCGCGCTGAAGACCGGGCGGCCCGCGGCCCTTGCCTACACCCGCAACGAATCCATGATGTCGACCACCAAGCGCCATCCGGCGCGGATGAAGGCCACCGTCGGCGCGGATGCCGAGGGCCATGTCATAGGCATGATCTTCGAAGGCGATTTCAACACCGGCGCCTATGCGAGCTGGGGGCCGACGGTCGCCAACCGCGTGCCGGTGCATGCCTCCGGTCCTTATTTCACGCCGAATTACCGCGCCGAGGGCCGCGCCATCCACACAAATGGGCCGATTGCCGGCGCCTTCCGTGGCTTCGGTGTGCCGCAGGCGACGATCATGCAAGAGACGCTCTATGACGAGCTCGCCGGCAAACTCGGTATCGATCGGCTCGATTTCCGGCTGAAGAACTGCCTTCGAAACGGATCCGAAACGGTTACCGGGCAGGTCCTGGAGTCCGGAGTTGGCATCGCCGAATGCCTCGAAGCGTTGCGACCGCATTGGGCGCGGGCGACGGCCGATGCCGACGCTTTCAACAGCGCCAACCTGGACAGGAAACGCGGCGTCGGCGTCGCTTCGTGCTGGTATGGCTGCGGCAACACCTCGCTGCCCAATCCGTCGACCATCCGGGTCGGCATCGCGGCTGACGGCGCGGTTATCCTGCATCAGGGCGCGGTCGATATCGGCCAAGGGTCCAACACCGTCATCACGCAGATCTGCGCCGACGCGCTCGGCCTGCCGCTGGAAAAATTCCGGCTGAAGAGCGCCGATACGGCGATCAGTCCCGACGCCGGCAAGACCTCGGCCTCGCGCCAGACCTTCGTCACCGGCAAGGCGGCCGAGAAGGCAGGACGCGCCCTGCGCGAGAAGATCCTGCGCTTTGCCAATGTCTCGGACAAGGCTTCGCTTGAACTGGATGGCCCGGCGATCGTCATCCGCGAAGGCGAGGCGACACGAAGCATCGATGTTGGCTTACTCGACGTGGATGCGCACGGTTTCGTCTTCCACGCCGAGGAGACATACGACCCGCCGACGCTGCCGCTCGATGCCAAGGGCCAGGGCAAACCCTATGCGGTCTATGGCTATGGCGCGCAGATCGCCGAACTTGAGGTCGACCTCAGGCTCGGCACGGTCACGCTGATCAGGATCATCGCCGCGCACGACGTCGGCAAGGCGATCAACCCGCTGCTGGTCGAGGGCCAGATCGAGGGCGGTATCGCGCAAGGCATCGGCATGGCACTGATGGAAGAATACATCCCCGGCCGGACCGAGAATTTGCATGACTATCTCATCCCGACCATCGGCGACGTGCCGCCGATCGAGACCATCCTTGTCGAGGTGCCCGATCCCGAAGGGCCGTTCGGCGCCAAGGGCCTGGGCGAGCACGTGCTGATCCCCACGGCGCCGGCGATCCTCAATGCCATTCGTCACGCCACCGGCGTGCTGGTCACCAAAGTGCCGGCAACGCCAAGCCGCATCCTGGCGGCCATCCGCGAGAAGGAGGCACGCGCATGAGCGAGCTTGCCGAGCGTTTCGAAACCCATGATCCCGGCGAGAAGCTGGTGGCGGAAAAGATCCGCTGCGACGCCTGTCCCGTCATGTGCTACATCGCTGACGGACGCACCGGCGCCTGCGACCGCTATGGCAATATCGCGGGCCGCATCGTGCGCATGGACCCGCTGACCATCCTCGACCATGCGGCCGAGACCGGGGCCGCCATGGTGCCCTTTGTCGCCGAGGGCGAGCAGTGGGATGGCGAACTCATCAACACCGGCCGCCGCTTCGTCACGGCAATCGGCGCCGGCACAACCTATCCCGACTACAAGCCCGCTCCCTTCATCGTCAGCCAGGAAGTGGAAGGCGTCGATCTCGTCACCGTGGTGACCGAAGGCATCTTCTCCTATTGCGGCGTCAAGGTGAAGATCGATACCGACCGTCATATCGGACCCGAAACGGCTGTTGTGCGGGCTGAGGGCGAAGCCATCGGCCATGTCACGACGGGAGAATACGGCTCGCAGATGCTGTCGCTGGGCGGCGTGCATCATTTGACGGGCGGCTCCAAGGCGGAAGGCCGCGCCACCTGCGACGCGCTGCTCAACCTGTGCAACTGCAAACCGGTGGAACTCACCATCGACGGCGGCGCCACGGTCATTGTCGAAGCCGGCAAACCGCCCGTCATCGACGGCAAGCAGGAACATCGCATGCGCGTCGGCTGCGGTTCGGCCACCATCGGCATGTTCGCCACGCAATGGCGCGGGCTGGTCGACGAGGTGGTGGTGGTCGACGACCACATTACCGGCGTCGTTTCCGAACACCAGGCCGGCAAGGTGCTGGGCTGGCAGGATACCGGTATCAAGATCGTCGGCCGCCGCTCGACGCCGGGCCGCTATTTCAAGGTCTCCGAGCCCGGCCTCGGCTGGGGTGGCACCAGCATTTCAGATCCGCTGTCGATCCTCGGCGAATGGAACGCCAAGAAGGGCGCGCGGCCGGGCCTGTCGCTGCTGATGGTTTCGACCACCGGCGAGCAGTTCGCCTATTACGAGCTCGACGACGACTTGAAACCGGTCGAAAAACCGTTTCCGGAGCGGCTGCAAAAATCGGTCAACCTGATCGAGGACAATTGCGAGCCGGCTTTGTGCACCGTGCTGTTCATCGGCGGCGCCGGCGGGTCGCTGCGTGCCGGCGTCACTGAAAACCCGGTCAATCTCACCCGTTCCGTGCAAGGCCTGAAAACCTACGTCACCGTCGGCGGCGCGCCGGTCTATGTCTGGCCGGGCGGCGGCATCACGCTGATGGTCGATGTCACCAGAGTTCCGCCAGGCGCCTTCGGCTATGTGCCGACGCCGGCGCTGGTGGCGCCGATCGAGTTCACGCTGCGCCGCGACGACTATGTCAGGCTTGGCGGCTATGAGGCCGAAATCCGCAGCGTCGCGGATATTGTCGCCAAGGGCGGCGAGTACCTCAATCCCCGGCGCGGCACGGGTGCCCCGGCCAGCAATCCATGGCCGCCGCTGGCGCAGTTGCGCCGCGCGGGCTCGGATGGGGCCGGCTGATGGAAGGCCCGCAAGCGCATTGGCTGCAGGATGGCAAGCGGCTGCATCTCAACCATGGGCCGATCGACCTGATCGTCGAGGCCTTTGGCGAGGCTGACGAGTGTCGCGCCGCCTATGCCCAAGCCGTCGCGCGCTTCCAGACGATCCTGATCGAGTTGGTCGAGGAGCTTCCCGAACTGCGCCTCCCAGCATTTTTCTTGGCGCCGCGAACCTTCACCGGCCCGACGGCGCGCCGCATGGAAGCAGCCGTCATGCCCCTGGCGGAATGCTTCATCACGCCGATGGCCGCCGTCGCCGGATCGGTAGCCGACGAAATGCTTGCCGCGCTGCTTGCCGGCCGCAAGCTCGACCGCGCCTATGTCAACAATGGCGGCGACAGCGCCCTCCATCTCGACAAGGCCACGTCGATTGGCTTGGCGGTCGCCGGGACCGGCAACGGCATGGCCGACCGGATCACGATCCGCGCGCAAGATGGGGTGCGTGGTGTCGCAACCAGCGGCTGGCGTGGCCGCTCCTTCTCGCTTGGCATTGCCGATGCCGTCACCGTGCTCGCGCGCACCGGCGCCGAGGCAGATGCGGCGGCGACGCTTATCGCCAACGCCGTCGACCTGCCCGGCAATCCCGCCATCAGGCGCACTCCCGCAAGCGACCTGTCGCCCGACAGCGATCTTGGCGCACGGCTGGTGACACAAGGCGTCGGCACGCTTGCCTCTGGCGAGGTGGCGCGGGCGCTGGACAATGGCCTCGCCGTCGCCGAAGATTTTCGGCGGCGCGGCCTGATTGCCGCATCGGCGCTGTTTCTTGGTGGGGAGGCCCGTATCAGCGGCTCCGTTGCACTCGGCCCGCCCAACAAGCATGAACCGGAGGAAGTTGCCCATGCCTGAGTTTCCGATCCGCAAGATCGCGGTGCTGAGCGAAGAGATTTTTCACGACGGTGGGCCTGTCACTGACGTGCCGCGCCGGCGTGCCGCCGCCATGGCGGTGGTCAAGAACCCTTTCGCCGGGCGCTATGTCGAGGAGCTGCAGAGCGCCATGGACGATCTGAAGCCGCTCGGCCTGCTTCTTGCCGACCGGCTGATCGCGGCGCTCGGCGGCGACGTGAAACAGATCGACGGCTACGGCAAGGGCGCCATTGTCGGCAGCGCAGGCGAGCTGGAACATGGCGCGTTGTGGCATGTACCCGGCGGTTACGCGATGCGCGAGCGGCTGGGCGATGCCAAGGCGATCGTGCCCTCGGCCAAGAAGGTCGGCGCCTTCGGATCAAAGCTCGACGTACCGCTCGGCCACATCAACGCCGCCTATGTGCGCAGCCATTTCGACGCCATGGAGGTCGGCATCAGCGACGGCCCGCGTCCTGACGAGATACTGTTCTGCCTCGCCATGACCTGTGGCCCGCGCATCCACAACCGCATGGGTGGCCTCGCTGCGGATGACATAAAAGCCTGGGACGGGCTGCGGTGAGCGGCGAGGACAACCTGCTCAAGCTGGTCGAGACCGAAGAGGCCGACGATCACGACTACCTCCTGCAGGAACAGGTCGGCTTCATCCTGCGCAAGGCGCACCAGCGCCATGTCTCGATCTTCGCCGCCCGTATCGCCGATCTGACGCCGCCGCAATTCGCCGCACTGGCCAAGCTGCGCGATGTCGGCGAGACCTCGCAGAACCAGCTTGGCACGTTGATCGCCATGGATGCCGCGACGGTGAAGGGCGTCATCGACCGGCTGAAGGCGCGTGGCCTGGTCGAGCTGTCCCGGCATGAGGTCGACAAAAGGCGGCTGCTGGTCAATCTGACGGCCGAGGGTCGCGACGCGATCGAGCGGCTGATCCCGCTTGCCCGGGAAATCACACAGGAAACGCTGGCGCCGCTCACGAACAAGGAAATCGCCACCTTCATGAAGCTGCTGGCGAAGCTGGCGTAGAGCGGCGGCGGCGAGGTCCTTTCCTCTCCCCCGATCGACGGGGGAGAGGAAGGTGCCAAGCTGTCCCTCGGACGAAGAACCTGGACCTTGGGCCGGCGCTTATCTCCGGCGAAAACTCACAGGCCGTTGTCCTTCAGCACCTGGGCGGCGTTTTCCTTGGTGATCTTCTGCGTCGGCAAGGTGATGGTCTTTTCCACCTTCTCGCCGTTGAGGAACTTGATCGCCTGGCGCAAGCCTTCCGCGCCTGGGGTCACATAGGTGAAGGTCGCCGTCAGCTCGCCCTTGTTCACCATCTGCACGCCTTCGTTGGGCAGGCCGTCGATGCCGATGAACTTGATGTCCTTCTCGCGGCCGACATCCTTGGCGGCCAGATAGGCACCGTAGGCCATCGGGTCGTTGTGGCCGTAGACGAGATCGATCTTCTCGTTGGTCTTCAGCGCGTTGGCCATCAGATTGTAGGCTTGGTCCTGCTTCCAGTCGCCCGACTGCTGGTCGAGCAAATATTTGATGCCCGGTTCCTTGTCGGTGAATTCATGGAAGCCGTCATGGCGGTCATGCGCCGGCTGGGTGCCCATGCCGCCCCAGATCTCGACGACATTGCCCGCTGCCTTGCCCTTGCCGCCGAGCAGTTCGACGGCGTATTCGCCGGCCGCGCGGCCGATCAGCTTGTTGTCGCCGCCGACGAACTGCGTGTAGTCCTTGGTGTCGACATTGCGGTCGAGCACGAAGACCGGGATCTTGGCGTCGATCGCCTGCTGCACGACGCCGGTCAGGCCGGCGGATTCTTTCGGCGAGACCAGCAGCGCGTCGACTTCCTGGCGGATCAGGTTCTCGACGTCGGCGACCTGTTTCTCCGTCTTGTCCTCGCCGTCGGTGATGATCAGCTCGACCTCCGGATGCTTGGCGGCCTCGGCAATGATGTCCTTGTTGAACTGGGCGCGCCAGGGCTCGATGGTGGTCACCTGCGAAAAGCCGATCTTCCACTTCTTGTCCTGGGCGAAGGCATGGGCGGTGGACAGCAGTGCCGTGGTGGTCAGCAATGCCGCGCCGAGTGCGGCAAGCTTCAGCATGTCACGTCGTTTCATTTCTTGTTTCCTCCGAGATTGAGAGACGGTGTCTCTTGCGACGGCCGTTTTGCGGCGGCCGTTTCCTTGTGCGCCGCCCCGGGCAGGCGCAGATGGGCCATGAGATCGCCGGCATTGCGCTCCTGCACGAGCACGGTGCCGATGATGATCATCCCCTTCAGCACCAGCTGAAGGTTCGAATTGATGTTGTGGAGCTGCAATATGTTGGACAGCAGCCCGAAGATCAGCACGCCGCAGAAGGTGCCTATCAGGCTGCCGCGTCCGCCCATCAGGCTGGTGCCGCCGATGACCACGGCCGCGATGGCGTCGAGTTCCAGCCCAGCGCCGGCATCCGGCTTGCCTTGCCGGTACTGCGCCACGTAGAGCACCGCGGCGATTCCGGCGAGCAGGCCTGATATGGCATAGGTGGCGATCTTGACGCGGCCGGCGGCGATGCCGGAGAGCCTGGCCGCCTCCTCGTTGCCGCCGATCGCATAGACATAGCGGCCGAAGGGCGTGAAGCGCAGCACCGCGCCATAGATGACAATGGCGCCGAGGAAGAACAGGCCGGGCATCGGGATGACGCCGAACACCAGCGAGCGCAGCAGCTCGAAATCGGCGGTTGCGTTGGAACCGGTATAGACCGGCAGCACGGCATTGTTCTGGCCGGCGGTGAGCCGGGCGATGCCGAGCGCCGTCACCATCATCGCCAGCGTGACGATGAACGGCTGCAGCCGCCCGCCAACGATGATGAAGCCGTTGATGGCGCCGAACAGCAGGCCGACGCAGGGCGCCACCAGCAGCACGCCGAGAACGCCGAATTTGGGCTCGATCTGCGGCAACAGGTACCACAGCGAAAGACAGCACAGGACGACGCCGACGGTTGCCGGCGTGACCAGCCCGCGAACGGTATCCAGCCTGACATCGCGAACGGCGGCATCCGCGCTGGCGCGGGACTTCTCCACATTGAGGAAGATGAAGCGCGTGACGACGAAGCCGAGGCACAGCGCGACCAGCGCGACGGTCGGCACGCCGAGCACGACACCGGGCGTCACGCCCGGAACCGTCAGCAGCATGGCGCACACCACCGAGCAGATGGCCATCAGCGAACCGACGGAAAGGTCGATGCCGCCGGTGATGATCACCGCGGTCATGCCGGTGGCGATCAGCCCGGTGGTCGACACCTGGCGCAGCACGTCGAGCAGATTGCCGTAGGACAGAAAGATGTTGTTGCCCTTGGAACTCACCGGCGAACCCAGCACGCCGATCAGGAAGATGGCGATCAGGCCCCAGTAGAGCTTGGTGCGGGACAGGAGTTTCAGTGCGGTCATGCGGCGGGTCTCGATAGGGTCCGGCGCGGTGCAGCGAGGCGCATGATGGCCTCCTCGCTCGCCGCGTCGCGCGAAAGGATGCCTGTCTGGCGGCCGTCGGCCATCACCAGGATGCGGTCGGAAAGATGCAGCAATTCCGGCAGCTCGGAGCTGATGACGGCGATGGCCAGGCCATCGCGCGCCAGCCGGAAGATAAGGTCGTAGATTTCGCGCTTGGCGCCGACATCGATGCCGCGCGTCGGCTCGTCGAGCAACAGCACCCTGGGCCTGGTCGCCAGCCACTTGCCGATGACGACCTTCTGCTGGTTGCCGCCCGACAGCGTGCCGGCAGGCTGGTCGATGTCCCGGCAGCGTATGCCGAGCGCCTTGACCGCCTGCCGCGCCAGCCCCTGCTCGCCGGCCAGCGAGCGGATGCCGAAGCGCGCCAGCGCGCCGACCAGCGGCAGCGCCACATTGTCCGATATCGAGGCCTGCAGGTGCAGGCCCTGCGTCTTGCGGTCCTCGGTCACCAGCGCGATGCCGAGGCGTCTTGCATCGCGCGGCGAGCGGATATCCACTGGCTGGCCGTCGAGCCGGATCTCGCCGCCGGCACGGCCATCGCTCGAGCCGAAGATCGCTTCCATGATCTCGGTGCGGCCTGAGCCCAGCAGCCCGCCAATACCGAGGATTTCTCCGGCGGCCAGATCGAAGCTGACGCCGCCGACCACCTGCCGCCAGCCCTGGCGGTCGGGCTTCGACAGCGACAGGTCGCTGACCGAAAGCACGGTCCTGCCGCCGGGATCCCGCTCACCTTGGGAGGATGCGAGCAGGTCCCGTCCGACCATCGCCGAAATGATGGTGTTTTCGTCGAGTTCGGCCATCGGCCGCGTCAGCACATGGCGTCCGTCGCGGAAGACGGTGACGCGACCGGCCAGATGCATCACCTCGTCGATGCGGTGCGAAATGTAGACGATGGCGACGCCGCTATCGGCAAGCTGGCCGATGATGCGGAACAGCCGCTGGCATTCGGCCGGCGACAGGGCCGAGGTCGGCTCGTCCATGATCAGGATGCGCGCCGACATCGACAGCGCCTTGGCGATCTCGACCAGTTGCTGTTCGCCGACGCGCAAGGCGCCGACGCGAGCGTCCGGATCGAGTTCGATGCCGAGCCGCTGCAGCAGGGCGCTTGCCGCGCGGCTGCTCGCCTTGCGGTCGACGATCAGCCCGGCGATCAGCTTTTCACGGCCGAGAAAGATGTTGTCGGCGACGCTGAGTTCCGGCACCAGGTTGAGTTCCTGGTGGATGATGGCGATGCCGGCATCCTCGGCGTCGCGCACGCCGGCGAAGCCGACCGGCCGGCCATCGACGCTGACCGTGCCTTCATAGCCGGTATAGACGCCGGAGAGGATCTTCATCAGCGTCGATTTGCCGGCGCCGTTCTCGCCCATCAGGGCATGGACCTCGCCGCGTCGCAGTTCGAAGCCGACATCGACGAGCGCGGCGATGCCGCCAAAGCTCTTGGAAATGTGCTCGGCGCTCAGAACGATGTCCGGCCGATCCGATGCCGCATTGCGCGTCGAAGAAGGGGAACTGCTCTCTTGCATGACAATGGCGGCCTCCCTTCCGTCGTCGTCAACTCCAGGCAAACGCTAATCTAAACGTTTCGATAGTGTCAAGCCGATATCAGGTGCCAGAAGTTTGATGCATTTCGATTCTTGCTTAAAAAGACCGGATTCCGTAGGTATTGGCGGCAGAGGGGGGACGAAACGTTTCGAAAATGACAGCGTCAGGGCGAAAAAAACAGCGCAAATCGACCGCGCCCACCATGCTTCACGTGGCGGAGGCCGCGCGTGTCTCGGTCGCCACCGTGTCGGCGCTGATCAATGGTACGGCGACCGTCAGCCCGGAACTCAGCCAGCGTATCGAACAGGCAATCCGCGATATCGGCTACAAGCGCAACGCTATCGCCCGGAGCCTGAAGATGGGCACGACCCGCACCATCGGCCTGACCGTCCCGCACATCACCAACCCGTTCTTCACCGCCGTCGTGTCGGTGATCCAGCAGGCCTTCGACCGCGCCGGCTATGCCGTCATGCTGTGCTGCACTGACGAGGATTTGAACACCCAGGACGACCAGATCAGGCTGCTGCTCGACCGCATGGTCGACGGGCTTATCGTGGCCCGCGTCGGTGGCGGCGCGATCCTCGAGCGGATCGTCGTCGACGCCAATGTGCCGGTCGTGTTGCTGGACCGTCTGTGCGAGGGTGTGGACACCGACGCCGTGGTTCTCGACAACCAGCGCGCGGTGTTCGACGCCATCAGCTATCTGATCAATCTCGGCCATCGGCGGATTGGCTACATTACCGGCACCTCGGATATTTCACCCATGCATGACCGGATGACCGGATATTGCGAGGCGCTCCAGGCCGCCGGCTTGCCGGTGGCCGAGGAACTGGTTCGTTCCGGCAATTTCCACGAGATCGACGGCTACAACGCGACCATGCAGCTGCTGTCGCTGCATGAGCGGCCAAGCGCCATCTTCTCGGCCAACAACCCGATGGTGATCGGCACGATGAAGGCGATCCGCGACATCGGCCTGTCCTGTCCGGAGGACATTTCGGTAGCCTGCTTCGACGATTTTCCCTGGTCCGACGTGTTCCAGCCGCAACTGACGACGGTGGCGCAGCCGGTGCAGGCGATCGGCGAACAGGCGGCCAATCTGCTGCTCGACCGTCTCGCCGGCAACAGGGACGCGCCGCCGCGCAAGCTCGTCCTCAAGGGCCGTTTGATGATCCGCAATTCATGCCGCCCGCTGGGGACAGTGGTGCAGAGCGTGAGCGCCTGAGCATGCCGAAAGTGTGAAGCGGTTTCGGGCAATTCCCGGGATTTGATCAGGGCGTGAAGACCCCGGAACACAGTTCCTGCAGCTTCGAAAAGACGCCTTTGCCGCCGGTGATAATCTGTGTCCCTTTCTGCAGCACTGTCTTCGGATCCGCCTTCAGCACAGTGCCGCCGGCCTCCTCGATCAGCAGCATGCCGGCGAGGCAGTCCCAGGGGTTCATGTGTTCTTCCACATAGCCAAGCAGCCGGCCCGAGGCGACATAGGCAAGCATCAGCGCGCCTGACGCGTTGCGGAAGAAGACGCCGCCCTCGGCCAGGATCTTCTTGATCAGCACGGCGATGTTCTCGGCTTCGGCCCGGTTTGAGAAGCCGGTGCCCACCGAGCCCTCTTGCAGGCTGCTGGCCGCACTCGTTTTGATCGGCTTGCCGTTGACGAAGGCGCCGCCGCCCAGCCTTCCGTGGAAGGTCTCGCCGGTCGACGGCTCGTGGATGACGCCGACGATCGTCTCGCCATTTCTTGCGCAAGCGATCACCACGCACCAGGCCGGAATGCCGCGTACGAAATTGGCGGTGCCGTCGATGGGGTCTATGACCCAGGCATGGCCGGTCGAGCCGGCGACCGAGGCGTGCTCTTCGCCGATAATGCCGTCTTGCGGATAGTCGGCGGCGATTGCCGCGCGGATGAACAGCTCGACCTCGCGGTCGGCCTGCGAGACCAGGTCCTGATGGCCTTTGCTCTCGATGGTCAGGCTGTCGAGATCGCGGAAATATTTCAGGCCGAGTTCGCCGGCGCGCCGCGCCAGGTTGATGGCAAACTGCTCGCGTCTATCGAGATCATGGGGCAAGGCAAGGCTCGCTGTGGCGAAGGATACCCGCACTTAGCAGAGCATCGACGTCGGCAAAAGCTCCAGGCCGCCTGTTTCAGGCCGCTTGCGACAACGATCTATGCGCCTCGGCCAAAATCTCGAAGGAACGCACGCGAGCGGCGTGGTCTGATATCTGCGCCGTGACCATCAACTCGTCGGCGCCGGTGCGTCGCACGAACGCATCGATGCCTTGCCGGACTGTTTCCGGTGAGCCGACGACGGCGCAGGACAGCGCCTGGCTGAGCATGGACTTGGCCATCGGGTCGAGATCCCGGTCATAGTTCTCGACCGGGGGCGGCAATTTTCCGGGCCTGCCGGTGCGCAGATTGACGAAGGCCTGCTGCAGCGAGGTAAACAGCAGCCGCGCCTCTGCGTCGGTGGGTGCCGCGAAGACGTTGAGGCCGAGCATGACATGCGGCTTTTCGAGCTGCTCCGACGGCTGGAAGCGCGAGCGGTAGATGTCCAGCGCATGATCGAGTTCCGCCGGCGCGAAATGCGAGGCGAAGGCGTAGGGCAGGCCGAGCATGGCGGCGAGCTGCGCGCCGTAGAGGCTCGACCCGAGAATCCAGATCGGCACCGTCTGGCCCTCGCCGGGCACGGCGCGCACACGCTGGCCTTCCTCGGCCGGCAGGAAATAGCCCATCAGCTCTACGACATCCTGCGGGAAATTGTCGGCGCCAGCCTCGAGATTGCGCCGCAGCGCGCGCGCCGTGTTCATGTCGGTGCCGGGAGCGCGACCGAGGCCAAGGTCGATGCGGCCGGAAAACAGGGCGGCGAGCGTGCCGAATTGCTCGGCGATCACCAGCGGCGCATGGTTGGGCAGCATGATGCCGCCGGCGCCGACACGAATGGTTTTGGTGCCGCCGGCGACATGGGCGATGACGACCGATGTGGCCGCGCTGGCGATCCCCGGCATATTGTGATGTTCGGCCAGCCAGTAGCGCTTGTAGCCAAGCCGCTCGGCGTGGCGGGCGAGATCGAGCGAATTGGCGAGCGATTGCGAGGCATCGCTGCCTTCGACGATCGGCGACAGGTCGAGAACGGAAAGTTCGGTCATATACTGGTCTCCACGATCTTCTTCTCGCGCACCTGGGCGTCGAAGGCCTTGCGGTCGGGAATGGTGATGCCGAGCTGGCCTTCCAGCGTGTCGGCAAGTTCGGCGGCGGTGGCGATCTGCTTCTGCTCGGCGCGGCCATCGACGTGATGGATCGATAGGCGATCGCCGCGCAGCGCATAGCGCCGGTCGGGCGCGGCGCGGGCCGCTATGACGGAGGTGAGGAAATGCGATGCCGGGTTGGTCGACAGGAAGTAATTGGCGACGGAATAGTCCACCTCATAGTGCGGCTGCAGGTCGAAGCGATACAGCGAGCGCCAGTCGCCGCCGATCAAGGCCTGCAGGCGGAAATGATCGCCGGCCTCGATGATGCGGAATGTCTCGTGCGGCGTTTTTTGTTCCCGGCCGGGCTTCAGCAGCAGCGGCGCCGTAAGCGTCAGGCCGCCGAATCCGACGTCGGCGATATAGGTGTGGCCGTCAAGTTCGACGCGCAAAAGCATGTGGCTACGCGCCGTGATGGCGTCCTCGCTCTGACCCCAAAGCACACGCGCGGCAAGGCCGCCGACCTTGAAGCCGAGCGCCTTCAGCGTGTGCATGAAGAGGAGATTGTGCTCGAAGCAATAGCCGCCACGCCCACCAAGGACGATCTTGCCCTGCAGCGAGGCGACATCCAGTCCGACCGGGCGTCCCAGAAACGGATCCATATTCTCGAACGGGATCGCCTGCGGATGCAGGAAATGGAGCGTCTTCAGCGTGTCGAGCGAAGCGTGCCCGGAACCGGCATGGCCGATCCGGGCGAAATAGGCGTCGAGGTCGAAGGGAACGTCGTTCATCGGGAAGGGCACCGGGCACTGATCGGCCGGATATAGGCATTCGATCCCGCCGTCGCAAACCGTGCGCCGGTTATCCGGCTGCCGCGGCGTCCTGCTCGTCGGCTTCGTCCTCAACGACCGCGGTGTGTTGGGCGGCGAGAAAATTGCCGACATGGCTGAGGCTCTCGAAATGATCGCAGAACACCTTGACGACGACCAGCAGCGGCACCGCCATCAGCGCGCCGACGAAGCCCCACAGCCATGACCAGAATGCGATGGCGATGAAGATCGCCACGGCGTTGATCTCGAGCCGCCGCCCGACCACCATCGGCGTCACGAACTGGCCTTCGATGATGTCGCACAAAACCAGGAAAGCAGGCGCCAACAGCGCATAGGCGATCGTGTCGAAGGTGATGAGCGCGATGACGGTGACCAGGACAAGCGTGATCATGGCCCCGACATAGGGCAGGAAATTGAGCAGGGCGGCCGCCGCGCCCCAGACCAACGGATTGGGCATGCCGAGCGCCCACAGGCCGAGGCCGATGACCGTGCCGAGGCCGGTGTTGATGATGGTGACGGTGAGCAGATAGTGCGAGATTTCCCGCTCGACGTCGTAGACGACGCGCAGCGCCCGCTTCTTTTCGGTGAGGCTGGCGAAGGACTGGATGATCTTCTCGTAGAACATTGTGCCCGAGGCGAGCAGGAACAGCGACAGCACGAAGATGATGGTCAGGCTTGTTCCAGCCGACAGGATGTTGCTCGCCGCCGACGAGAAGAAGCCGGACTGCGCTACCGCGACCTTTTGCACACCCGGTTCCTGCGATGTCTCGGTCAGCCCCTCGATCTGGTGCGCGATGTCCATGATCCTCTCGAGCGGCCGTCGCAACTGCGCCAATCGCTCGGTCAGCTGCTGGCCGATGGACGATGTGTTGTTGATGAGATCGATGACAGGCCCACTGAGCACATAGCCTGCACTTGCGAAGACGAAGATGGACACAAGCACCAGAAGCGTCGCCGAAACCACTTCGGGAATGCCGCGCTTGCGCAGCAGCCGCACGATCGGGGTCAGCGTCAGCGCCAGCAGGAAGGCCAGGATGACCGGCATGAAAAAAGCGCGCGCGAAATAGAGCGCATAGACGGTCATGAACAGGAAGATACCGATGAGCAACGAGCGCATGAGACGCGTATCGGCACGCGCCGCCACTCGCGATTCTTCGGCTTCGGCAACGCCTGCGCCCAAAGCGGTGGGTTCGGCCTTCATCGCGATCCCCTCGGCGGGCACATCACAACTGATGCAATCCGCAGACGGAAACGCCAGCGCGGCTTCAAGGTTCCGTTAGCCGGCACTGACGGCGTGGCCGCCTTCGAGCGGCGGCGCCGTCAATATAGCTCAAACCGACGGCTCGGCTGCGAGCGTTCCACGATTACATGCCGTGTAATTGAGTCCGGGCAGGCGGCGGGCCTAGTACGGGAGCAGGCCTTTGCAGCCCAAGGGCTCGCAAGGCCGGCGCGGCGAGGATGTCGCCGGCACGATTACGCCCACCCCTGAAAGAGGACATCACGATGCAAAGATTTACCCTTCAAACAACCGAGTCGGCGCCGGAGAAATCCAGGCCCGCGTTGAAGGCGCTTGAGGAGAAGTTTGGCTTTCTTCCGAACGTCATGGCGACGATGGCCAACAATCCGGTTCTCCTCAACGGTTTCGTCAGCAGCTTCGGCAGTTTCCACGGCGGAAGCTTCGACGAGATCGAAAAGCAGGTGCTGCTGCTGACCAACGCGGTCACCATCAAATGCCCCTGGACCGTCGCCGCGCATTCGACATTCGCCATCGAGGATGGGATTGCGGAAAGCGAAGTCAAGGCGATCCGGGATGGCAGGTTGCCGACGGACCCAAAATATGCGGCACTCTCGGCCCTGACGAGGGCGCTGATCGAAAACAAGGGAAACGTGAGTGACGCGGACATCGATGCGTTTGCTTCGGCGGGCTATTCGAAAGCCCAGATCCTGGAAGTGGTAACCGGCGTCGGCGTCTCCACCATGGCGGCAACCACCACCAACATGGCCGGCACGCCGATCGAAGAGCGCTTCCAGCCGCAGGCATGGTCTCCCGCCGCCGCGATTGCCGCCTGACCCGATCGACGGCGCATGGATCTTCTGGTGCCATGCGCCGTCGCTGCGTGATTGCATCGCGTGTATCGTTCGAGGGACTGCGAGGACAGCGGGCATGAAGACCAACTCCAGAACGGCCATGACACCCGACCTGGGCACGCTCTTGCGTTACTGGCGCGATGTGCGTGGCAGAAGCCAGCTTGATCTATCCCTCGATACGGGCATTTCGCAAAGGCAGATCAGTTTCATCGAAAGCGGACGCAGCGTTCCCGGCCGTGAGACCTTGATGGCGATCGCGGGGGCGCTCGATGTCCCTTTGCGCGAGCGTAATGCCCTGCTTTTGGCGGCGGGCTACGCGCCGATGTTTTCCGAAGGCGCCTGGAACTCCATGGAAATGAAGAGCGTCACCGATGCCCTGACGCGCATCATGCGCCAGCATGAACCCTATCCGGCGCTGGTCATGGACCGGTACTGGAATGTGCTGATGACCAACGAAGCCGCACCGCTCTTCTTCGGCTGTTTCCTCGACATGGCCGCTCGGGAAGGGCCGCGCAACATGCTCCACCTCATATTCGATCCCGAAGGCATGCGCCCGTTCGTCGCCAATTGGCCTGACGTGGCGCGGAGCCTGTTCGAGCGGGTCTATCGCGAATCCATCGGCCGCGTCGTCGACGAAAAGACCAGGGAGTTGCTGGCGGCGCTGCTCGCCTACCCGGACGTGAACAGCGATTGGAAAAATCCGGTGGCGATCGGCTTCATGCCGGTCATTCCGCTTGGCTTCATCAAGGACGGTCGCCGCCTGGACTACTTTTCGATGGTCACCACGGTCGGCACTCCCCAAATCGTCGCCGCCCAGGAACTGCGCATCGAGTGCCTGTTCCCAGCCGACGAGGCGACCGAAATCCATCATGCCGCGATGATGGATGCGGCCGTACACCGGGCAACGCGATAAGCATCCTCATCCAGGGCTCATGGAATGAGGCTCGCGGGCCTCCTTAAGTTCACGCGACAGGCGCCGCCACGGGCGGCGCGGATTTCGCGGTTTCCTTGCGCACGATCGGCGCCACCTTGGTGCCGTAGAGCTCGATCGCCTTCATGATCTTGGCGTGCGGCATGGTGCCGATCGCCATCTGCAGCAGGAAGCGGTCATTACCGAACACCCTGTGCTGGGTCACGATCTTTTCCGCCACCTGCTCCGGATTGCCGACGAACAGCGCGCCGTCGGGACCACGCGACTGGTCGAAATGCGCGCGCGATGTCGGACCCCAGCCGCGCTCACGGCCGATGCGGTTCATCACCTCGGCCTGGGGGCCGTAGAAGTCGTCCGCCGCCTGCTCGGTCGTGTCGGCGATGAAGCCATGCACGTTGATGCTGGTCGCCAACCCCGTCGGATCGCCGCCAGCGCGCTTGGCGGCCTCACGGTAGAGGTCGAACAGCGGCGCGAAGCGTGCCGGTTCGCCGCCGATGATGGCAAGCGCCAGCGGCAGGCCGAGCGCGCCCGCCCGAGCGGCCGATTGCGGCGTTCCGCCAATGGCGATCCAGACCGGCAGCCTGTCCTGGAAGGGCCTGGGATAGATGCCGCGATCGTTGATCGGCGCGCGCAGCCTGCCCGACCAGGTAACCTTCACCTGATCGCGGATGGCCAGCAGCAGGTCGAGCTTTTCGGCGAACAGCTCGTCATAGTCTTCGAGGTTGTAGCCGAACAGCGGGAAGGATTCGATGAACGAACCTCGCCCGGCCATGATCTCGGCGCGGCCGCCCGACAGAAGGTCGAGCGTGGAAAACTGCTGGAAAACGCGCACCGGATCGTCGGAGGACAATACGGTCACCGCACTGGTCAGCTTGATGCGCTTCGAACGCTCCGCCGCCGCGGCCAAAGCCACGACCGGTGCCGAGGCGGCATAGTCCGGCCGGTGGTGTTCGCCGAGGCCGAAGACGTCGAGCCCGACCTGGTCGGCAAGTTCGATCTCCTCGATCAGGTTGCGCAGCCGCTCATGCGGACCGATGGCGCCGGGACCCGGCACAGGGCTCACATCGGCAAAAGTGTAGAGACCGAGTTCCATTTGGATGTCATCCCAATGTGTTGATCGTTGCGCTAGGGTGGGATGATTTCAGCTCTGTTCGACCTGAAATCCGAATCCGACGCTAAATCGAAGAGATAGAGCCTGATGTCGTCCGAAAACCGCTTCCCCCTTTTCGGCATCATGCTCCAGAGGTAGCGACGCGTCCCTCGCGCCGCCAGAGGCTGGCTGGTGAACAGTGCATGTCGATTTCGGCGGAAAATGCGTCTCCCGGGTGCAACATCCCGGAATTTCATGGCTGGCATGCCTTTTTGGCGCTTGAACTCCCGGTTTTCGCGCGTATGTAAGCGTCGCGAATAGACTTCAAGGAAGTGGACTTGGCTATCTACAGGGAAAAAGACATTTTCGAGCGGCGCAATGCCGCGACCGAGGCAAAGAAGGCGCTTCTGGAGCGCTTCAAGTCAAAGCCGGCAGCAGACGATCCCGCAGTGCTGGCACGACAGGCCGAACGCAAGGCGATCCTTGCGGCTCGTGAGATCCGCGAGGCCGAGAAGGCCAAGCTGAAGCAGGAAAAGCTGGCACGCGAGGCGATTGAGAAAGCCGAGCGCGAGGCAGCAGCCGAAGCTGCGCGCATTGCAGCCGAAGAGGCAGCGCAAGCGGATGCCAAGCTTCGGGAAGCTGAAGAGAACGAGCGTATTGCTCGTTTGCTTGCCGATGAAGCCGAGCGCAAGGCAAAGCGCGACGCACGCTATGCGGCACGCAAGCAGCGCACCGGCAGGACACCGCCCGGCTTTACGGGTCGCTAACAGCGCACTCGCCTCGATGGATGATGAATAAGGGACGCGCCAAGGCGCGGCCCTTTTTCGCGTTTATCGGTGTTGCCCACGGGAAGCCTCCCTGCATCCAGGGATGTCGATTCATGGATGTCAGCTCGATCGATAGCGTCAGCCGGTGGACAGGCCGTTCAGGCCGCGAATTTCAGCCCCATGATACCGCAGACGATCAACGCGATGCAGCCGAGCCTGATCGCCGTCGCGGGCTCGCCCAGCAGCCAGACGCCGAGCAGCGCCGTGCCGACGGTGCCGATACCGGTCCACACCGCATAGGCGGTGCCGACAGGCAGCGTCTTCAGTGCCAGGCCAAGCAAGGTCAAGCTGACGATCATCGACGCGACCGTGAGCACGGTCGGAACAAGCCTGGTGAAGCCGTCGGTGTATTTGAGCCCGATCGCCCAGCCGATTTCGAACAGGCCGGCGAAGAACAGAAGAATCCATGGCATCGGAACGCTCCATCCAGAACACCCGGCCGAAAGGTCTTCGGATGCTCAATCAAACAATGGGCGGGCCGTCCCAACCGGATTTCGGGAAATGCGAGGTCGTCCCCGCATCGTCGATATAGGGTGTCTGAACGCCCAATCAACAATTCGCCGGCGGTATGTCGGACGCCGCCGGTGAAATCCATGCACGCTCTGCGATATCTACTTTTCCTTGATCCTCGTCGCCTTGACCGGCGGCGCCTTCAGGGCCGGAGCGGCTACAGGCTTCTTGGCGTCTTTCTTTGGTTTGCGGGCTTCCTTGCCTGCCTTCATCGCACCTTTAGCCATGATTCGTTCCTCCAGTTGCGGGAAACGGAGTGAAACAAGACAAACGCCAGACTGCAAGAGGCGAGTGCCTGCTGCCGGCGCCGGCAGGCCGCTTTCAACCGGTTTCTAATTTGCTCGTAAACCCCGGCAGTCCATGCCATGCTTGTCTTCGCACTGCAGCATCGACCCGTGCACCGCCGGGTGATCGTCAGGCAGGCCCGTCAGGACGACAATGCGGATCCATATCGGCTGCGAGATGAGCTTCGACTTTCCGCAGGAAACGCCGCTCATCTCAATGCTCAATGTCCACTATTCCCGCGCCTCCGATCTTGAGCGCCCGGATTTCCTGACCTCCAACCCGCCAGTGCCGATTGAGAGTTATCGCGACAGTTTCGGCAACTGGTGCAACCGGCTCGTCGCCCCGCCCGGGCGTTTCACTTTCGGTACGGATGCGGTGATCCGCGACTCCGGCACGTTCGAGATGGGCGAGTTGATGGCGTGGCAGCATGAGGTGCGCGACCTGCCGGCTGAAACGCTGCTGTTCCTGCTGCCCAGCCGGTTTTGCGAAAGCGACCTCTTGGCAAGCGAGGCATGGCGGCTGTTCGGCCATATGCCATCAGGCATCCCGCGCGTGCAGGCGGTGTGCGATTTCGTCCACAACCACATCGTCTTCGACTACGGCAACGCACGGGTGACGCGCACCGCCGCGGAAGCCTGGCGCGAACGGAGCGGCGTGTGCCGCGATTTCGCGCATCTTGCCGTCACGTTTTGCCGGGCACTCAATATCCCGACGCGCTACTGCACAGGCTACATCAGCGACATCGGCATGCCGAAGCCTTGGGCGAGCATGGATTTCTGCGCCTGGATGGAGGTTTATCTCGGCGGCCGCTGGCACGCTTTCGATCCGCGCAACAACGCGCCACGCATCGGCCGCATCCTGATCGCCTCCGGCCGCGACGCGGCGGATGTGCCGCTAACCCATATCTTCGGGCCAGGGTTGCTTGCGGGCTTCAAAGTGTGGACCGACGAGATCCAGGAATAGCCGGCCTTCCCGTCAGCAGGTTTCGAACACATTGAACGACCCGACGATTGGCGCGTTGTGATGGCTGTGCAACTCCGCGGCAGAGCCGCTACACTGCCTCGAAGAGGATAAAACCTGCATGGCTGGGCACGGCGGCTCCAGAACGGTTATCTACGCGGCGCTCGCCGGCAATCTCGCCATAGCGTTGACCAAATTCGCCGCCGCCTTTTTCACCGGCAGTTCGGCCATGCTGTCGGAAGGCGTGCATTCGCTGGTCGATACAGGCAATGGCGGCCTGTTGCTCTACGGCATGCACCGGGCGGCACGCCCCGCGGACAGCTCGCACCCGCTCGGCCATGGCCGTGAACTCTATTTCTGGAGCTTCATCGTCGCCCTTCTGGTCTTCGCGCTGGGCGCTGGCGTGTCGTTCTACGAGGGCATCATCCACATCATGGCGCCGGAGCCGGTCGCCAACGCTAGGGTGAACTACATCGTTCTCGGCCTGTCCTTCCTGTTCGAAGGCAGCTCCTGGCTGGTGGCGCTGAAGGAATTCCGCAAGCAGAAGGGCAAGCAGGGCTGGCTGCAAGCCGTGCAATCGAGCAAGGATCCGAGCGTCTATACCGTGCTGTTCGAAGACAGTGCCGCCCTTCTCGGCCTGGCCGTCGCCTTTGCCGGCATATTGGCGGCGGAGATTTTCGAGATGCCCGAACTCGACGGCGCCGCCTCGATCGGCATCTCGCTCATCCTCGGCACGACGGCAATCTTCCTGGCGCGTGAAAGCAAGGGCCTGCTCATCGGCGAGCCGGCCTCACCCGAGGTGCAGAGGAAGGTGCTGGCGATCGTCCAGCAGGATCCGGCGGTGCAGCGGGCGAACGGCGTGCTGACGGTGCATATGGGTCCGGAAGAAATCGTCGCCGGCCTGAGCATCGAATTCGAGGACCATTTGTCGGCGCCGGAGATCGAGGCCTGTGTCGAGCGCATCGAGGCGCGGTTGAAGAAGGAGATGCCTGAGATCACGCGGCTGTTCGTCAAGCCGCAGACGTCAGGCACCTGGGAAAAGCGGCGCAAGCTGATCGAATCCGCGTCCGGATAGATTCGAGTACGAACTTTGCGACACCGCGGTGCACTTTTCGGGATTCTGGCCTCTGGACCAGCGCCCTGCCGTTGCCTCGGGTCTCCGTGCCGCTAAAATCAGCCGATCGAAGTTGGAGGAATGACAATGAAGATCGACGGCGGCTGCCATTGTGGCGCCATCACCTATGAGGCGGAGGTCGACCCGGAGAAGACCTCGATCTGCCATTGTACCGATTGCCAGCAACTGACCGGTACGGCATTTCGCGTTACCGTTCCTGCGACGGAGGATCACTACCGGATCACCAGCGGCGAACCGAAGATCTACATCAAGACCGTGGCGAGCGGCGCCAAGCGAACGCAAGCTTTTTGTGCCGACTGCGGCTCGCATCTCTATGCGACATCGGTCGGCGACGGTCCGAAGGTCTATGGGATCAGGGTCGGGACCTCGCGGCAGCGCCAGAACCTGGTCCCGAGACACCAGAAATGGCACCGGTCGGCGCTGCACTGGCTTCCGGAATTCGAGGGTATGACGACGGTCGAAGAGCAGTAGCGTTCAGTCGTCGCCTTCGACGACCCTCAATCTCAGCTGCCCGGTCTTTGAATCGGCAGCGCGCGGTGCGGCCTCCACCTTGGCAGGGGCGCCGCCGCGCGGGGCGTCGGGTTCGCCTTCTCCGAATTCCAGCGCCTCGATCTTCTGGCCACGCTTGGTCACTTTCGAGGTCGAGACGAGTATGTCTTCGATGTCCTTGGCCGACTGGCCGAAATGGCCCTGCAATTTGCGCACCCGCTCGTCGACACGCTGGACGTCTTCCATCAGCCTGATGACTTCGCCCTGGATCAGATGCGCCTGCTCGCGCATGCGCGCATCCTTGAGGATCGCCTGGATGACCTGGATCGACAGCATCAAGAGCGAAGGCGAGACGATGATGACGCGGGCACGGTGCGCCTTCTGGACAACCGCTTCGAAATTCTCGTGGATTTCGGCGAACACCGATTCCGACGGCACGAACATGAAGGCGGTGTCCTGGGTTTCGCCCTGCAGCAGGTATTTTTCCGAAATGTCGCGGATATGGACCTCGATATCGCGGCGGAAGGCCTGGGCCGCGACCTTCTGCAGGTCGGCGTTATCGGCGGCCCGGATGGCATTCCACGCTTCCAGGGGAAATTTGGCATCGATGGCAAGCGACGGCGCGCCGTTCGGCATTTTCACCAGGCAGTCCGGCCGGCTGCCGTTCGACAGCGTCGCCTGGAATTCGTAGGCGCCGTGCGGCAGGCCGTCGGCGACGATCGCCTCCATGCGCGACTGGCCGAAGGCGCCGCGCGTCTGCTTGTTGGAGAGGATCGCCTGCAGCTGCACGACCTGGCCGGCCAGCGACTGGATGTTGCCTTGCGCGGTGTCGATGACCGCCAGCCGCTCCTGCAGTTTCGCGAGGCTCTCATGCGTGGACTTGGTCTGCTCGGTCATGGTCTGGCCGATGCGGCCGGTCATGGCGTCGAGCCGCTGGCCGATCGACTGCGTCAATTCGGCTTGGCGGGCGCCGAACACTTCGGCGATGGCGCCCATGCGGCCCTGCATCTCGGCCTGGGATTGCAGAATGCCGGCCATCCGCGCCTCGGCGTCGCGGGCATGGTCGGCGGCTTCCGCTGCGGCGACCGCGCGCGCCTTGGCCGAGCGCCACAGCGCGATGACGAGCGCCACGAACAAGCCGAGAAACAGCAATGTGGCGACGGCCAAGACGTGGCCGAGCGTGATAGTCGAGGCGCCGAGCCGTGCGGCGGGCTCCGAAAGGATGGTGCTCAGATCATTCATGTGGACAGCATAGCCGATTCGGCGGTCTGGCACAGATCAAAACGTGAACGAGGCGCAGGCGCACCGGTTGACGCCTTTCTATTGAGGTCTTAGGTGAAACGCCATGCCGATCAAGCCGCTTATCATTCTTCCCGATCCCATCCTGCGCCAGGTCTCCAAGCCGGTGGAGCGCGTCGACGCGCCGGTACGCAAACTGGCCGACGATATGCTGGCAACTATGTATGACGCACCCGGCATCGGGTTGGCGGCAATCCAGGTCGGCGAGCCGCTGCGCATGCTGGTGATCGATCTCGCCAAGGAAGACGAAACCCCGGCGCCACACGTCTTCATCAACCCGGAAATTCTCGAAAGCGCCGACGCGCGGTCCGTCTACGAGGAAGGCTGTCTGTCGATCCCTGATTACTATGCCGAGGTCGAGCGCCCGGCTTCGGTGAGGGTCAAATATCTGGACCGTGACGGCAAGCTGCAGGAGATCGAGGCCGAGGGGCTGATGGCAACCTGCCTGCAGCACGAAATCGACCACCTCAACGGCGTGCTGTTCATCGACCACATCTCGAAGCTGAAGCGCGACATGGTGGTGAAGAAGTTCAAGAAGCTCGCCAGGGACAAGGCGCCAGGCAAGCTGGTGGGATAGGGCAATGCCCCTTCGCGTCATCTTCATGGGCACGCCGGAGTTTTCGGTGCCGACGCTGCGCGCCATCGCCGAGGCTGGCCACGAGATTTCAGCCGTCTACACGCAGCCACCGCGCGCCGCCGGCCGGCGCGGGTTGGAACTGACGCCGTCACCGGTGCAGCGCGAGGCCGGGCGGCTTGGCATCGAGGCGCGAACGCCGGCATCGTTGAAAAGCGAGGCCGAGCAGGCTGCTTTTGCCGACCTCGGCGGCGATATCGCCGTGGTCGTCGCCTATGGATTGCTGTTGCCCAAGGCAATTCTTGACGCACCCCGGCTTGGCTGCGTCAACGGCCACGCATCGCTTTTGCCGCGCTGGCGTGGCGCCGCGCCGATCCAGCGCGCCATCATGGCTGGAGATACCGAGACCGGCATGATGGTGATGCGCATGGAGGCGGGGCTGGATACCGGCCCGGTGGGACTGGTTGAAAAATGCGCCATCGGCCCCGATATAACAGCCGGCGATCTGCATGATCGGTTGATGAGTGTCGGCGCTGCCCTGATGGTGGAAGCGTTGGCGCGGCTGGAACAGAACACCCTGGCATTTACCGCGCAGGCGGCCGAAGGGGTGACTTACGCCAGGAAAATCGATAAATCCGAGACGCGCGTGGAGTGGACACGGCCCGCGGCCGAGGTTCACAATCACATTCGTGGCCTGTCGCCGTTTCCCGGCGCCTGGTCCGAGATTGAAATTGGCGGCCGTATGGAACGGCTGAAACTGCTTCGCTCGACGCTATCCGAAGGCGTGTCGCCTTCGGAAGATTTGGGCGAGTCGGGAGGAATTCTCGATGACCGGCTGACAGTCGCCTGCGGAAAAGGCGCGGTCAGGCTGGTCGAAGTTCAACGTGCGGGCGGAAAGCCCGCCGCCGCGTCGGAATTCTTGCGCGGAGCCAAGATCGAAAAAGGACTGAAATTCTCATGAGCATGATGTCGATACGCGCGGCGACGCCGCGGGACCGCGAGGCCATCCGCCTCGTCGAGGAACACGCTTTCGGCCAGCAGACGGAGGCCGGACTGGTCGACGCGTTGGTGACCGGCGGTGACGCCGTCGTCGAACTGGTGGCGGAAGAGGACGGCCAGGCCGTCGGCCATATCCTGTTTTCGCGGCTGTTCGTGCAGAACGGCGGCAAGAGCTTTGCCGCCGTGGCGCTTGCCCCGCTGGCGGTGGAGCCTTCCTTTCACGGCTCCGGCATCGGCGGCGCCTTGATCCGCGAGGCTCATATCCGGCTCAAGGACGCCGGCGAGACACTGGCCGTCGTGCTGGGCGATCCGGCCTATTACGGCCGTTTCGGCTATAGCCACGCCCGCGCAGAAAAGTTCGAAAGCGAATACCAGGGCGAGGCGCTGCAGGCGCTGGCCTGGGGCGAAGCTCCCGAATCCGGCAGGCTGGTCTACGCCTCCGCCTTCACCGCTCTCGCCGCCTAGGCGGGGGCGTATAGCCGACCGGCATGCCGCGTTTTCGCCTCGATATCGAATATGACGGCAGCCTGTTTGCCGGCTGGCAGCATCAGGCCGACCAGCCTTCGGTGCAGCAGGCGATCGAGCAGGCGATCGAGAAATTCTGCGGCGAGGCGGTCCGGCTGCGCGCCGCCGGCCGCACCGATGCCGGCGTGCACGCGACCGCGCAGGTGGCGCATGTCGACCTTGCCAAGGCGTGGCCCGACGACAAGGTGCGCGATGCCGTCAATGCACACCTGCAGGCGGCCGGCGCGCGCATAGTCATCCTGAAGGCCACGATCGTCCCGGACGATTTCGATGCCCGTTTCTCCGCCATCGGCCGGCACTATCTCTACCGCATCCTCAACCGGCGGGCGCCCTCGGCGCTGGAGAAGGGTAAGGTGTGGTGGGTACCGAAGCGGCTCGATGCCGCCGCCATGCACGAGGCGGCGAAGCTCCTGCTCGGCCGGCACGACTTCACCACCTTCCGCTCGACGCAGTGCCAGGCCAACAGCCCGATCAGGACATTGGAGCGGCTCGATGTGAGCCGGGCGGGCGATGATCTGATCGAGGTGAGGGCATCGGCACGATCCTTCCTGCACAACCAGGTGCGCTCGATGGTCGGCTCGCTGAAGCGGGTCGGCGACGGCGGCTGGACATCGGGCGACCTCAAGGCGGCGCTCGAGGCGCGAAACCGCGCCGCCTGCGGCCAGGTGGCGCCGCCCGACGGGCTTTTTCTCATTGGCGTCGATTATCCCGGGTAGAACCCTGGTTCTCCCGGGTAGAATCCTGGTTCTATCCGGGATAAAGCCCGGAAAGGCTCTGGCCCCCGACATCGTCCGGCACGGAGATGCCAAGCAGCATCTGCAGTCCGAACAGCACCAGCAGCGAAGCGACGAACATGCCGACGAAAACGGCGGTGCCGAAGGCAGCGCCCCTGCCGATCGTCGCGTTGGTCATGCGCCAGGTCAGCACCATCGACAGGGAAAATAACAGCAGCGACACAAGGCTCGAGACCTGGCTTGCCGAGGACAGGAAAAGCCTGATCAGCGCCGAAGGCAGCATCAGCCAGGCAGTGATCGCCGAGGCCCAGTTGCTGGCCACGACATAGTGGACGAAGCGCCCGCCGATGCCGGCGCGCCGCGCCACCAAGGCGAGCGCCACCAGCGGCAGTACCCAGGAGCCGATATCGACCGTCGCCAGTCGCACCAGCATGCTGAAGCGGCCGGCGAAGGTATCGGGATCGCCGATCTCGTTGGCGATGCCGACCCAGCCGACGATCAGCGCCGGTGCCGCGACGATGATGGCGAAGAACGAATTCCAGAAGCCGTCGGCCGTGAGGTCGAGCAGGCGCAGGCCGTCGGCCTTGCCGAGCATCAGCCGCCAGGCGCCGGTCAGCGAAGCTTGGGTTTCGTCCGCCGAAAGCATGCTGATCAGCCCTGTCCGAACCAGTCGTCGATGAAGCGCTGGTAGATCCGCGTCAGCGTTTCCAGATCGGCGATGGCCACGCGCTCGTCGACCATGTGCATGGTCTTGCCGACCAGGCCGAATTCGACCACCGGGCAATAATCCTTGATGAAGCGCGCATCCGATGTGCCGCCGGAGGTGGATAGCGCCGGCTTTTTGCCGACCACCGCCTTGACCGAGCCGCTCAGCGTCTCGACCAGCCTGTCGTCGCGGGTCAGGAAGACGTGGCTCGGCCGGTCGCGCCAGACCAGCTCATAGTCGACTGGCGTCTTCTTGCCCGGCCGGTATTTCTTGCGCCCAGCCGCCTGATCGAGGCGGTTGTGGATTTCCGCCTGGACCGTCTCGGCCGTCCAGCTGTCGTTGAAGCGGATGTTGAAGGTGGCGGTTGCCTTGGCGGGAATGACGTTGGTGGCCGGGTTGCCGACATCGATGGAGGTCACCTCGAGGTTGGTCGGCTGGAAATCCTTGGTTCCCTTGTCGAAGACGGGATGCAGCAAGGCGTCCACCAGGCTCATCAGGCCGCGCACCGGGTTGTCGGCAAGCTGCGGATAAGCGGCATGGCCCTGGCGGCCATTGACGGTGATGCTCCCCGACATCGAGCCGCGCCTGCCGATCTTGATCATGTCGCCGAGCGTGTCCGGATTGGTCGGCTCGCCGACGATCGACGCGTCCCATTTCTCGCCTTTGGACGCGGCCCATTCGAGCAGCTTGACCGTGCCGTTGATGGCAGGCCCTTCCTCGTCGCCGGTGATCAGCAGCGAGACCGAGCCCTTCGGGCCACCATTCGCCTCGACGTGGCGCGCCACCGCGGCGATGAAGCAGGCAATGCCGCCCTTCATGTCGACCGCGCCGCGGCCATACATTTCGCCGTTGGCGATGTCGGCGGCGAAAGGCGGATGCGTCCAGGCGGCTTCGTCGCCGACCGGCACCACGTCGGTATGACCCGCGAACATCAGATGCGGGCCATTGCCGGAGCGCCGTGCATAGAGGTTTTCGATGTCGGGCGTGCCGTCTTCGGAGAACACCGGCCGATCGACCAGGAAGCCGAGCGGCTTCAGCATCGCCTCCAGCGCGCTCAGCACGCCGCCTTCGGCTGGTGTCACCGAGGCACAGCGGATGAGAGAGGCAAGGTTTGCGGCGGGGTCAGTCGGCAGCGTCATGGCAAAAGCGATAGTCGAAAGCGAATGGCCTGTCACGGCCAGACATAGGGCCAAGCCAATGGCCGACGATACCGCCGACATTATGGTTTTCATGTCGTATAGTTCTGGCTGATGCGGAGTAAGAGATGGCAAACGGCGAAAAGAGGATCGTCATCGCCGGCGCCGGCAGCATTGGCTGTTATGCCGGCGGCTGCCTGGCGCTCGCCGGCGGCGGGTTGTCCTGCTTGCCAGGCTGCGCATCGAGGCAGCGCTCCGGCAGGGCGGATTGCGCGTCAGCGACCTCGAGGGCCGCGATCGCCTGATCAAGCCGGCAGAGCTTGTCGTCACCGCCGATCCGGCCGCGTCCTTGCCGGGGGCCGATGTGATCCTGGTCACCGTCAAGAGCGGCGCGACGCGGGAAATGGCGGCACTCATCAAGGCCCATGCCCGTCCCGATGCCGTGGTGGTAAGCCTGCAGAATGGCGTCGACAACGCCGACAGGCTCCGAGGGGCGCTTGGCCAGCGAACGGTGCTGGCTGGCATGGTGCCGTTCAATGTCGTGCAATCAGCCGATGGAGAGCTGCCGTTGCGCGTCCACCGCGCCAGCGACGGCAAGGTGATGGTCGAAAAGGGCGATGTCGGCCTTGCCGACCTTCTCGACACCGAAGGCCTGGCTGTCGAAACGCGTGGCGATATGAAGGCCGTGCTGTGGGGCAAGCTTCTGATGAACCTGAACAATGCGCTGGTGGCGCTGTCGGGCCTGCCGCTGGCAACTGAACTCGCTGACCGGCGCTGGCGGCTGATCCTGGCCAGCCAGATCGACGAGGCCTTGCTGGCGATGAAAGCCTCCGGCATCGAGCCGGCGCGGATCGCCGGCCTGCGCCCGACGCTGCTGCCGAAGGTGCTCAGGTTGCCCGACTGGCTGTTCAAGCTCCTGGCCCGGCGCATGCTGGCGATCGATCTCGAGGCGCGCTCGTCGATGTGGGACGATCTGCAGCGTGGCCGGTCGACCGAGATCGACGACTTGCAGGGCGCTGTTTTGCGGCTCGCTGAAAAAGCCGGTACGCCGGCGCCGACGGTCCAGCTTATCAGCGCGCTGGTGCGCGCGGCGGAAGCCGAGCGGCTTGGCTCGCCAAGCCTGGTGCCGGAGAAGGTTGTGGCGCCGCCGTCCGGCCGTCGATCAACGTGATCTTCTGCCAGATCTTGCGCGACAGGTTGGACGCCAGGTTCTCGATGTCGTTGACGCCGTCGATGACGACGGCGTCATTGACGGATTGCGCGAACAGCGCCGCGATCTTGCCGGTGATCGACAGCATTTCGGAGCAATAGTCGAGATAGCGCGCGAGATCCGCGGCATTGGTGAGACGGGCCGGCGAATGCGCCGTCGGCTTGAAGCTGGCCGACAGCGCCGCCGGATCCTTGGTCAACTGGTGCATGTCGATGACATGGATCAGCGATCTGAGGCCGTGCAACTGGCGAAACACCTGCTTGCGCTTGATGCGCTCCTCGGTGCGGATCAGGGCCAGGAAGCCGAGCACGGCGAGGATGATCATGTTGATCGTGGCTTCGATGCCTTGCACCGACTGGACCGCGTCGTCGGCCTGGGAGATGTGAATGAGCGGCAGGATGGTGCCGACGAACAGGAAGATCAGCGCGCCCGCGATGACGGAGGCGACGATGATGCCACGCAGCCACCATATAGGCGCTTCCAGGGCCTTGGCGGCCTTGGCCAGATCGCGCGACAGCGACACAAGTTCGGCGGCAACGCCGCGCAACCCGGCCTCCGGAAAACGGTCGGCCACACGCCCTTCCAGCCGCTCGGCGGTTTCGATGATCAGTTTCGGATCAAGCGTGCGGTAGCGCATGGCGATCCGATCGGCCCCCTAGGGCATGATGCCGAAAAGTGTGAAGCGGTTTTCCGACGACGTCATGCTCTATTTCTTTGATTCTGCCGGCTCGTTGGTGCGCCGGCCATAACGGTTGGGTCCAGGCTGCCCTGGAAACAGGCACAACACAAGGAAGGCGACGATCGAGACGACCGGCACGAACAGGATCAGCGCGGCGATACCCGGCTTGTCGAGGTCGTGCAGCCGCTTCACCGCCAGCGCGATGTTCGACCACAGCGAGGCGATGAAGGCGATGAAGAAGATGAACGACCACATGTTGCTCTCGGCCGAACCCTCCGGCACCAGCGTGAAGCGGTACAGCGGAAATGCCTGGATGATGGCGACGAGCAACCCGCCGAGAAAATAGGCCGCGCGGCTGACGCGGCCCGAGGTCTTGAGGAAAAGCCAGTTGAGATCCGATCTTTCAGGCAAGCGGGTCCGATCCATATTGATTGGCACCCCTGGTGCCTTCGAGAATGCCGAGTTCGACCAGCAGCCAGATGCCGCCGATGACGGGTACGAAGCCAATCAGCGTCCACCAGCCCGACTTGTTGCGGTCGTGCCAGCGTTTGGCATAGAGGGCAATCGCGAAATAGATCGATGCCAGCGCGAAGAGGATGCCGATGATGCCGATCTGGGCACCGCTGGCCGTGGTGACACGCGTGCCGAGGATCGCATCGAGAATGAAAGCAATAACGCCGATAACGATGAATACGCCGATGCCAGCCCAGAACTTGCCCCGGTTGATACGGCCATCAAAGCTTGTGAGCAGATATTTCCAGTCCATGTCACCCCTCCAGTTGAACCAGCGCGGCCGATTGTCGCGCCGGCGGAAGGTGCGCCTGCCCGGCGGAAAGATCAATCGCGCAGCAATTCGTTGATCGAGGTTTTGGACCGGGTCTTGGCGTCGACCCGCTTGACGATGACAGCGCAGTAGAGACCTGGGCCCGGCTCGTTGTTTGGAAATGCCTTGCCCGGTAGCGAGCCGGCGACGACCACGGAATTCGGCGGCACCTCGCCATAGAAGATCTCGCCGGTGGCGCGGTCGACGATCTTGGTCGACTGGCCGATGAAGACGCCCATGCCCAGAACGGAGCCTTCGCGCACGATGCAGCCCTCGACCACTTCGGAACGCGCCCCGATGAAGCAATTGTCCTCGATGATGGTGGGGCCGGCCTGCATCGGCTCCAGCACGCCGCCGATGCCGACGCCGCCCGAAAGGTGGACGTTCTTGCCGATCTGGGCGCAGGAGCCGACCGAGGCCCAGGTATCGACCATGGTGCCGCTATCGACATAGGCGCCGACATTGACGAAGGACGGCATCAAAACCGCGCCCGGCGCGACATAGGCCGAACGGCGCACGATCGACGACGGCACGGCGCGGAAGCCCGCCTTCTCGAAATCGACGGCGCCCCAGCCGTCGAACTTGGACGCCACCTTGTCCCACCACACGGCCTCGCCGGGGCCGCCCTTGATGATCTCCATCGGATTGAGCCGGAAGGAGAGCAGCACCGCCTTCTTCAGCCACTGGTTGACATGCCACTTGCCGTCGGCCTGCCGCTCGGCGACGCGGGCGGTGCCGCGGTCGAGCAGGTCGAGTGCCGACTGAATGGCGTCGCGCACCTCGCCGCGGGTCGCGGTCGAAATGGCGTCGCGTTCCTCGAAGGCCCTGTCGATGGTCTTTTCGAGGCTCGCCAGATCGGGCTTCGACATGAATTTGCTCCATTACCAAGCTGTTAAGGGCTGCGCCTTAACCTGTTTAAAAGTCGCGCGGACCCTATGTTAAGGTGGAATGGGGGTCAATCGCGCCAGCGTCATGGGACGGCGCAAGTAAAGGAATGGACGGGTGGATTCGATGACTCCCATGGAAAAGGCGGGATGGACGCCGCTGCCGCACTCGGATGAGGATCTGGAGCGGTCGAAAAGCGTGCCGGACACGCCGCAAACGCGGGCCGAGACCTACCGCCTGGCCTGGAACGATCCCGACTTCATGACCCGGCGCGAGCTGCGCGCCGTCAGGCTGCAACTGGAACTGCTGAAGCCGGAAATGATCCTCGCCGAGCGCGGCATTCGTTCGACCGTGATCCTGTTCGGCGGCGCGCGCCTGCCGGAGCCCGGCGGCGAGGCCTGGGCGGCCAAGAACGAGATGCAGAAGAAGAACCTTGAGGAAAACAGCAAATATTACGAGGAGGCGCGCAAATTCGCCCGCCTCTGCTCGCAGCAGTCGGCCACTTCATATTATCGCGAATATGTGGTGGTGACCGGTGGCGGTCCGGGCGTCATGGAAGCGGGAAACCGCGGCGCCGATGATGTCGGCGCGCCGTCGATCGGGCTCAACATCGTGCTGCCGCACGAGCAGGCGCCGAACCCCTATGTGACGCCGGAGCTCTGTTTCAACTTCCACTATTTCGCCATCCGCAAGATGCACTTCGTCATGCGCGCCAAGGCCGTGGCGGTGTTTCCCGGCGGCTTCGGCACGATGGACGAGTTCTTCGAGACGCTGACGCTGATCCAGACCGGACGCATGGAGCGCGTGCCGGTGATCCTGTTCGGCAAGTCCTTCTGGAAGCGGGCGATCGACCTCGACTTCCTCGCCGAGCAGGGCACGATCAGCCCGGGCGACCAGGACATCATCGATTTCGTCGACACAGCCGACGAAGCGTGGGGCATCATCAGCCGCTTCTATAAGCTAGGGAGTGAGTGAGTGAGTAGGCAGTGGGAATTAGTGAGTAGGGATTAGTCAGTAGTGAGCGAGCGAAAGGTGTGCTCCTCCACTACTCACTACTCACTACTCACTACTCACTACTCACTACTCACTATTCCCGTCAAAAATTCCGCGAGATCGTCGGTGACGTAGTCGACGTCGTCTTCCTGCGCCGGGTCGCGTTCCCAGATTTCCGAGAAGGTCGGCTCGAAATTGCGCGGCACCACGAGAACCGTGGTCATGCCCAGAGACTTCGGCACGGCCAGGTTGCGGGCAAGGTCCTCGAACATCACGGCATTGTGGCCGGTGACGGCGTGCAGTTCGGCGAACTTCTCGTAGGTCTGACGCGCCGGCTTGGGATTGAGGCCGGCAGCGACGATATCGAAAATGTCGTCGAAATGGTCGAGGATGCCAAGTTGGCGCGCGGTGCGCTCGGCATGCCTGCGGTCGCCATTGGTGAAGATGAATTTGCGGCCGGGAAGCTGGCGGATGGCGGTGCCGAGAACAGGATCGGGCACCAGCCACGAATAGTCGATGTCATGGACCTTCTCCAGAAAGTCGTCGGGATCGATGCCGTGGCGCGTCATCAGCCCGTTCAGCGTCGTGCCGTATTCGCGATAGAGCTCCTTCTGCAGCTTGCGCGCCTCCTCGCGCGGCAGCGCCAGCAGTTCCCCGACATAGGCGGTCATCTTGACGTCGATCTGCGAGAACAAATTCGAGTGATGCGGGTAGAGCGTGTTGTCGAGGTCGAACACCCAGTCGGTGACATGGGCGAAGCGGGCGGGATCGGGAAGCGTGGTCATGCGCTCCTTATGGCATGAAACAGGGATTCTGAAAGCGACTTTATCCACAACTTATGCGCGTCGAGAGTGGCGGAAATGGCCCCACGATTCAAATTTTAGCCATCCCGGAAAGGTGGCCTTCAGGGCTTGCTGGCACAGAGACAAGTCCTGTGGGGAGCCCGCGATGAATAGCATTATTCTCAAATCCGCCGCCATCGCCTTCGCCTCCGTCGCTGCCTCGCTCCTGCTGACATTGATCATAGTCCCAGCGATGGGATTCCCGGTCACGCGCACGATCTGGCTGACGTCGACGGTCTGTCCGCTGGTCCTTGCCTGGACGGCATGCGCCGGCACGTTCTGGCAGAGCGACAGGTTGAAAAATGCCCATCGCGAATTGGCCCGTGCCCATGCCCAACTCGCCGCGGCGCACCGCCGCCTGGCGGAAAAGGCGAGCCGCGACGACATGACCGGCATGCTCAACCGGGAAAGCTTCTTTGCCGCGTTGGACGGCTCCCGGCGCAAGTCCGACCGCGGCGCGCTGCTGATCATCGACGCCGATCATTTCAAGAAGATCAATGACAATTTCGGTCACCTGACCGGGGACGACGCGCTGCTGTTGATCGCCAGCGCCATCGAGCGCGGCGTGCGCAGCGGCGACGTGCTCGGCCGGATCGGCGGCGAGGAGTTCGGCGCGTTTCTGACCGGAGCCACGGAACAGGAGGCCAAGCGCGTTGCCGAACGGATCCGTCGCGAGGTCGAGCTGATCCGCTTCCGACCCGTCGATGAGCGAACCATTCCGTTGACCGTTAGCATCGGCGGCACCGTGTGCGGCGAGGATGTCAACGTATCGGACCTGATGCGCGCCGCGGACCGGCGCCTCTACCAGGCCAAGCATGCGGGCCGCAACCTGACGATCCTCGATACCGACATTTCCGAAGCCGCATGAGCGGGTTGGCCAGCACACCCGGCCGGTTAAGAAATCTCTAACCCTGTTTGCATCCGGTTGTCCGCTTGTCAGGCTTTTTACCGCCGTGAGGCCATGCTTGGCACGATACTGGCTTCCGTGACGATGCGTGTGCCGTTCGGGGAATGTCATGCGCGCATCGAAGCCCCAGCCGAGAGGCCTGTCATGAGTTTCTTGATCAAAAAAATGTCGCGCCGCACGCTCGTGCAGGCGCTGATCGCCCTGCCTGCGCTGTCCTTGTTCCGCAAGCTGCCTGATACGGCCGCCACCCATGCCGGTTCATCCCGGGCCAATCCCGACGAGATCGTCGAGGTCAATGGCTGGATCCTGAAGCGGAGCGACCTGGCATGATCTTCGACAGCTACGACGCGTATCGCGCCGCCAATTTCGCGCCAAAGGTCTGTGTACTTGGTTCCGGCCCCGCCGGCACCACGATCGCCAGGAAACTTGGCGCGGCCGGCATCCCGGTCGTGGTGCTGGAAGCCGGCTCGCGGGAATTCAGCGACGAGTCGCAGGATTTCTACCGCGGCACCACGGTCGGCGATTCCTACTTCGATCTCGATATCACGCGGTTGCGGTTCATGGGCGGCAGTTCCAATCACTGGGCCGGTTGGTGTCGCGTGCTCGACAAACAGGATTTCGAGCCGAAAGCCTGGGCACCGGACACCGGCTGGCCTATCCGGCGCGCCGACATCGAACCCTATCTTGCGGAAGTGCGCGATATCCTCGACCTTCCAGATTTCCGGCCAGATGTGCCGATCTCGGACGACATTCGCTGGGTGCAGCTGATCAAGAGCCCGGCGGTCCGGTTTGCAGAAAAGTTCGGCGACCAACTCGACCAGAGCAAAAACATCGCCGTCGTGCTCAACACCTACGCCACCGAGCTTGCCGGAGATGGCAAACGCGTGACCGGCGCCAGATTATGGTCCAACGGGCAGGACGCCGGCTCGTTCAGCGCCGACTATTTCATCGTCTGCACCGGCGGACTGGAGAATTCCCGGCTGCTTTTGTGGTCCAACCGGCGCTCCAACGGCGGCGTCGTGCCGAACGCGACGGCGCTTGGCCGCTACTGGATGGAGCATCCGACCTTCGAGGGCGGCAATGCCATCCTGGCCGACGACGGCGCGTTCGAGGTCGATGCCGTCAAGGAGGCCTTCTTCTCGCCGATGGCTGCCGCGATGGAACGGCTCAGGATCATGAATTTCGGCATCAGGCTGATCGAGACTCCCTATCCGGGCGTCAAGAGCCTGATCGCTGATCTTGCCTGTACGGCGCCGCACATGGCGGAATGGGTGTCGGGCAAGCTCGACCAGAACCTGCGTTGCGCCGCTCAGCTTTATGTCGCCTGGGAACAGGCGCCGCTGGCTTCGAACCAGATCGAGCTGTCGAAAACCGAGGTCGACCATGCCGGCGTGCCGCGCATCGAACTGCACTGGAAGAAATCGGAACTGGAACGCCGCACCCTTCTCGAAGGCTTAAGGCTGTTCGGCACGACGCTTGCCCAGAAGAACCTGGGCCGGGTGCGCATTGCCGACTGGATCTCGAAGGGCGACGATTATCCGACCAACGAAGAGACGGCGGGCCACCATCATATGGGCGGCACGCGCATGGGCACCGACGTCACCAGGAGCGTGGTGGACGCCAACTGCAAGGTGCATGGCATGGACAATCTCTATGTCGGCGGCTCTTCGGTCTTTTGCACGTCGGGACAAGCCAATCCAACGACGACGATCACCGCGCTCGCCTGCCGGCTGGGTGAGCACCTGAGCAAGGTGGTCACGGTCTGAGCGCAGTCGTCGTCCCTGCTCGGATCACCACCCGTTCTGCCGACGCCAAGGATGGCGCCGGCAGAGGCTCAAAAGCCGTAGAGGGCGATGCGCACCAGCACGGCGGCGGCGGCGAGCGACACCAGCAGGATGCCGAGGCCGATAGGCGATCCCCAGCCGTACCATTCCATCGCCAGCTTCGCGTATCTGAACTCTTCCTCATGCGAGAGAGGCGTACGCTGTTGGATCAGGCTCATTTTCCACTCCTCGTTGGCGGCCGCCCCTTGCCTATCGCAAGCCGTGGCCGCATATTGCTATAATAGTCTAAATGTTAGACAGATTGATAATTAGATGATCGAACTAAATTCGTCAAGCGGAGATCGCGCCGAACTGACCGCCGCGATCGGCCTTGCCATCATGCAGTGGCAGGACGCGACGCAGGCCTATGACGATGCGGTAGGCGCGAGACTCGGCCTCAACATGGCCGAGCGCCACTGTATCGGACTGCTGCATGGCGGCCCGCAATCGGCCGGCGCGATCGCGGCCGCGACCGGGCTGACGCCGGCCGCGGTGACCGCGCTGATCGATCGGCTGGAGGCGCGCGGTCTCTTGACGCGCACGCGCAGCCTCGAGGACAGGCGCAAGGTGGTTATCGAGGCAACGGAGACAACACGGGAGCTCTCGGCGCGCTATTACGGCGCCATCGCGCGGGAAGGTGAAAAGCTCATTGCCACGTTCGGCGACGCCGAGCTTGCCACCATCCGGCGCTTCGTCACCGCCGCGCTCGAGCTGCAGCGCGACCAGCTTGTGCGGCTGAAGGCCGAGGCACCGCAGCCGCGCTGATTTTAGGCGTCAAACCCCTAGCGGTCCGATCGGCCGAAGCGCCGTTCGAGATAGGCCTGGCCGAATTCCAGCGCGATCGACAGGATCCAATAGATCATCGAGGCGGTGATCAGCATCTCGATATGGCGGAACTCCGTCTGGCCCATCGTGCGGGCGAGATACATGATCTCCCAGACGCCGACGACCGACACCAGCGAGGAATCCTTCAGCATGGCGATGAACTGGTTGCCGGTCGGCGGGATGATGACGCGCATGGCCTGCGGCAGGATGACCAGCGCCATGGTCTGGCCGGGGCTCAGGCCGAGCGCCGTGGCGCCTTCGCTTTGGCCGCGCGGGATGCTTTCGATGCCGGCGCGGAAGATCTCGGTCATGTAGGCGCCATAACACAGCGACAGGGCCACGATGCCGGCCGGCACCGCGCCGATCACATAGCCGACCTGCGGCAGGCCGAGGTAGATGATGTAGATCTGCATCAGCAATGGCAGGCCGCGAAACAGCGATGTGTAGAAGGTGGCCAGCCCGTAAACGATGCCGTTGCCGGTCAGTTTGGCGATGGCCCCGACGAGCGCGATGGTCGTTGCGATGAGAATCGAGATCGCTGAAATGTAAAGCGTCGTGGTGACGCCCTGGGTGATCAGGAAGCCGACCTTCCTGGCAATGAAGGCAAAGGAGAGGTCGAAGGAATAGAAGAACAGCATCAGCAGCGCGAACAGCTCGATCCAGACGCCGGCGATCTGCTGGCGTCGGGGCATGAGCAGCAGCAGCTTGCAGTTCACCAGAACCAGGAGCGCGATCAACACGGCCGAGAGGGCGCGCGACAAGGCTGGATTGGCCTGCAACCAGTCGGATGCAAGCGGCATCACCGAGCCGATCCAGCTCGACTTGATGCCCATGGCGTAGAGGGCCGCGGCCAGCAGCGCGGGAAAAAGCGCGGCCGCCGCGTGGCGGGCAAGCCCTGGATGGGAGAGCATCAGCCTGCCGATCATGCCGTCACCTTGTCCTTGGTGGTGGCGCGGCGTTCCCGCCACCAGTCCTGCGCCTGCAATTTCCAGTAGGTGAGCTGCGCGGCGGCCAGGCCACCGGCGCCGCCGGCCCAGCTCAGTCCGAATGGCGCGAATTGCCGATACCGGTCCGAAGCGCCCAGAATGCCCTCGGCGACAATTTTTCCGGCAATCGCCGTGGTGTTGAGGCCATGGCCACCAAAAGCGGTGCAGTACCAGACGCCCGATTGCAGCTCCCCGATCTGGGGCATCAGATGCCGGGCATAGGACATCAGCCCCGACCAGGCCAATTCGGTCTTGAGGCCGGCGAGCTGCGGGTAGGTGCCGACCATTTCACGGCGCAATTCGCGCGCCAGCGCGTCGGCGGAAGCGGCGCGCGTGGTGATGCGCCCGCCCCACAAAAGGCGATTGCCGCTCTCGACCAGACGATAATAGTCGCCGGCCCGCCTGTTGTCGCCGACGGCATCGGTGGTGGCGATGGCTTGCGCGATGAGGCGGGGAGCCGCCTCGGAAACCATCACATAGGTCGCGATGGGCAGAAAGGCGCGGTAGAGCTGGCCGAACACCGGGCCGGTATAGCCGCCGGTCGCGAGCACGATCTGGGGCGCCCGAAGCGTGCCCTGGCTCGTGCGCAGCATCTTTTGCGGTCGCGACAGGTCGCATTGCACGACCTCGGAACTCTCATGGATCTTGCCGCCCAGCCGCTCGATCTCGTCGGCCAGGCAACGCAGATAGTTGAGCGGATGGATGTGAAAGGCGTTCGGGTCGCGCAGGCCCTGGTGGTAGCGAGCCGACTTCAGCACCGCGCGCACATCTTCGCCGCGCAGATATTGAAGCTCGTAACCATGGTCGCGTGCCATCTGGTCGGCATAGGCCTTCAGCGCATCGCCGCCGTCGTAGCGCAAGACGCTGAGCAGGCCGGCACGCGGCTGGGCGGCCGATATTCCGAGCGCCTCGATGGTGTCGCGCACGAAGTCCATGCCTTCGATCGACAGCCGGTGCAGGTCGCGCGCTGCCTCCCCGCCGACACGTGCGGCGATAGTGTCGCCGCCGGTGGCGAAGCCGGGTGTGACGAAGCCGCCATTGCGTCCCGAAGCGCCGAAACCAACGACCTGGGCTTCCAGCACGACGACGTGCAGTCCGGCGCGCGCCAGTTGCAGCGCTGTCGTCAGCCCGGCCAATCCGGCGCCGACGACGGCCACGTCACATCGCGCCTCGCCTTTGAGCGGGGGCCGCGTCTTCCGGTCAGTCAGGGTGCGGGCGTAATAGGTGTCCGGATAGGCCATGGCGACTTTGCGGTGAGGGCATTCATGAGGCGAGGTGACGCCCGCCGGCTGCCGAGGAGGCAGCCGGCGGAATGACTTTACTTGGCGCTGTAGTCCTTGCCGTACCACTTCGTGGTCAGCGCGGCGAGCGTGCCGTCCGTCTTCATTTCGGTGATGATGCCCCCGACCTTCGCGGTCCACTCGGGATCCTTCTTCTCGGCGATGACGACGAGCGGCTCGCGGAAGGCGTACTCACCTTCCAGGATCTTTACGGGATAGCCGTTCTTGATGGCATTCTGCGCCGTCTGTTCCGGCGCGATCACGGCATTCAGGCGCACGCCGTCGCCAAGCCGCAGGTCATCGAAGGGAAGCATGGAATCCGCGTAGGTGCGGATCTCGCCCGGCTCGAGCTTGTATTCGATGGGAGCCAGGCCAGGCGCGTCGATTTCGAGCTTGCGGCGGATGAAATCCTCCGAGGTGGTGGCAGTCTCGACGCCGATGATCTTGCCGTTGAGATCGGCGACCGACTTAGCGCCGCTGTCCTTGTGCAGGACATAGACGTAGGGGCTGTAATAATAGATGCCGGCAAAGTCGATCACCTTGGAGCGGGCTTTTGTCGGCGTGACCGATCCGACGCCAAGGTCGTAGCGTCCCTGCCAGCGCCCGCCGGTCAGCGTCGCCCAGTCGGGCGTTTCGAACGAGACCTCGACGCCAAGCCGCTTGCCGATCTCGCGCGAGACATCGATGTCGAAACCGGCGAGTTCGTTGCTGTCGTTGAGAAAGCTCTGTGGAGGCCAGGCCGCGTTGGTGGCGATGACCATCGCCTTTTTCGACGTGACGCGGTCCAGGGTTTCACCGGCCATGGCTGCCGTCGTGATGGCGAATGTCGCGGCGGCAAGAACGGCCAAATTGAGCAGTTTTTTCAAAGTTATCCCTCCCTTGTGGTTGAACTGATAGGTTGAGTGGCCGACGTCGAACCTCAGCGCTTCAGCTGCAGGTGCAACCGGATCGGTTTCGGACTTTGCCCATCACAGCCGAAGCTGATTCCTCCTGACGGACCGGCGTTCGTGACCCCAGACAGTCAGGTCGCAAAAAGAAGGGTTCCACCCGGCGAAATGCGGGATATTGGCGATCGCGCAGTCATTGCGTCCCTTGGGATGACAAAGTGCCGGATAGTTGGCCTTGTTCCGTTCGCCGCTGCCAGTATTGCGGATTGTCGCGGGGGCTGTTCAGCCGATAGGATCGCGCGGTGGTTACTAAGCGGATCGAGCGAGAGGTTTTGTTTGTGGAATTGACCGAGAAGGATCGTCAGTTGCTCGCGCTGATGCAGAAGAACGCGCGTGAGCCGGTCGCGTCACTGGCACGGCAGCTCGGCGTGTCGCGGACAGCGCTGCAGGAGCGGATCCAGAAGCTGGAGGCCGGCGGCATCATCGAAGGCTATACCGTGCGGCTGGCCAAGACGGTGGCCCAGAACGCCGTCCACTGTTTCACCCTCGCCTCCCTGAACAACAAGAGTTATCCGGACGTCTCCAGAAGGATCAAGGCGATGCCCTCGATCCAGGCGGTCTATGCCATAACCGGTGAATGGGATCTGATCATCCACCTTGCCGCCGAGACGCTCGAGAAGCTGAACCGGGAGGTGAATGCCCTGAATGAAATCAGCGGCGTCGTCAAAACCGCTTCCCACGTGGTGATGGAGACGAAGTTCAACCGGACCATCTACGCTCTGTAGGAATGGCGGAATGTCCCGGCGGCCGGCCGTTCCACTGGAACTTGTCGATCTGGTAGCCGGTGCGCATCACTGTTTGCGGGTCGAAAGGCACATGGTGGTGTCCTCGACCCCTGCAAACGTGGGCAGGGGACGCGACTAGTTCGGCTGGACTCCGTAGACGGCCAGAAATGCCTCCACCGAGGCATCCGCGTGGCGTTCCAGTTCGGCCTTGGAGCGCCGGTTGCCTCCCGTGAACATGGCTTCATTCATGGGGATCCAAAGAAGCATTCCAAAAAGATGGCTGGCTGCCAGATAGGGATCACTTGTTTGTATCAGTCCTCGACTGGTGAGTTTTTGAAAGCAGGACGCCGTCGAGGCAAGCATGCGCTCAAACCCCTTTTCGTACCAAGCGCGGCCAAGCTGCGGCATTCGATCCGCGTTGGCGATGATCAAGCGCCGCAGCTTCAACAACTCTTCATCCATGAGAACCGCTATCAGACGTCGGGCAAGCTGCTGCAGGCCGCCTTCCATGAATTTCGCCTCGGAAAGCAGCGTCGTCACGGACTCGATGATGTCATTGACCTGGGTAGCGGTTGACAGAACGACTTCGCCAAACAGCGTCTCCTTGTCGGTGAAATGCTTGTAGACGGTCTGCTTGGAGGCCCCCGCCTTGGTGGCGATTTCCTCCATGCTGGTCCCGTCATATCCCTTGCTGGTGAACGCCGCTGTGGCCGCCTGGATGATCTCACGATCCTTGCGAGCCGATCTGGTCTCACCGTCGATTTTCATGGCGCCCTCTTAACCAGTACTAGACGGTACCGTTCTCTCGTGGTAGCCCCATGAAACGGTACTGGACTGACTAGTACCTGTCAACGAAGGCAAGGCTTAGACCGATGACCAAGATGATCTTCATAAATCTGCCGGTGCGGGATCTGCAGGCAGCGACCAATTTCTATCTCGCGATCGGGGGCACGCTCAATCCGCGGTTCTCGAACGACCAGGCCAGTTCGGTCATGTTTTCCGACGCGATCGGGGTGATGTTGCTGACGCACCAGCATTACGGCCAGTTCACAACCCGCCAGATCGGCGACGCCAGGCGTGACAGCCAGATGCTGATCGCACTCACCGCGAGCAGCAAGGACGAGGTCAATGCCACGATCGAGAAGGGCGTCGCGGCCGGCGGCCGCGCCGATCCCAACCCCGCTCAGGATCTCGGCTTCATGTTGAACCGCCACATCGAAGACCCTGACGGCAACGTCTGGGAGCTCCTGTGGATGAACCCCGCTGCCATGCAATAGCCCAGCGCGATCAAAGCGTCCAAAGCGCGTCGCGTTGAGACAGATTCATGCGACGCGCTTTATGTTTTAGACCGTCGCCGGGTCGAGCGCCGGCTGGCTCTTGCGGCGCGCGACGATCGCTTCGAAATCCGCCGTCTGGAAGGCATCGCGCAAGGCGTCGAAGGACGGCAGCACGAAATAGGCGCGCTGGAACTTGTCGATCTCGTAGCCGGTGCGCATCACCGTTTCCAGGTCGAACGGCACATGGTGGGCGTCCTTGCTCTCGACAGCGAACTGCAACTCGGTGAACGACGACATCAGACCGGCGCCAAACGCCTTCAGCTTCTGGCCGTTCTCCTGCATCAGGCCATATTCGGCCGTGTACCAGTAGAGCCGGGTGATCATCTCGTCGCCGCCCAGCGCAATGATGTCGCCGGCCTTCTTGCCATACATCTGCATGAAATCGGCAAACACCGGCTGCGAGAGAACCGGCACATGGCCGAAGAAGTCATGGAACATGTCCGGCTCGACGACGTAGTCGAGTTCCTGCCTGGTCCGCAGCCAGTTGGTGACCGGGAAGCGGCGGTTGGCGAGGTGGTCGAAGAACGGTGCGGCCGGGATGAGGCCCGGCACGGCGACGATTTCCCAGCCGGTCAGCTTGCGCAGTTTGGTGCTGACGTCCTCGAAATCGGGGATGCAGTCGAGCAGGCCGAGCTTCTCGACGCCGTCGAGATAGGAGTGATGGGCGAGCTTTTGCGTCAGCTTGGTCTGGCGGTCGCACAGCGTGCGCCACACCGCCTGCTCCTCGGTCGAATAGTCATAAGCCTGCGCCACGGTGAAATCCGCGCGGCACACCGAATAGTCCCCGCGCAACCCTTGCGCCGCGCAGTCGCGGGCGTATTCGGCAACGCTCATCGTCGTCATGGGTTTTCTCCTCGCATCAATGGTTGACGTGCCGCAAGGCTAACCCGATCTGCCGAGGCAATTCGGTTTTGATGGTGGCTCCTCCGCCACATTCGAGATACTATTCACTCACAATTCACGTGGGAGGAGTGAAAATGCCTCAATTCGACGATTTCGAGATCAAGATGCTGGATGTCCTGCAACGCAACGGTCGCAAAGCCGTTTCCGAGCTGGCGCAGGAGGTCGGCCTCTCCACCACGCCCTGCGCGCGGCGCTTCGAGGCGCTGCAGGAAGCCGGCATCATCAAGGGCTTTGCCGCGGTGATCAGCCGCCGCGCCGTCGGCCTGATGGTCGAGGTATTCATCCAGGTGCGCCTCGTCAGCCACAGCGACGGCTCGCCCGAGAGCTTCATTGCCGCCGTTCAGCGCATGGATGAGGTGTCGTCGTGCTGGACGATGACCGGCGACCACGATTTCCTGCTGCATGTCATGGTGCCATCGGTCGACGAGCTCAACGCCTTCGTCATGCATCGGCTGATGCGGCTCGACGGCGTGCGCGACGTCCACACGCAACTGGTGCTGCAGAACATCAAGGGACCCGGCCACACGCCGCTCGCCCATCTCAGGCGGTGATGCGCGTCCGCGTTTCTGCGGAAAAGCTGCAAGCAAACTGCTGAAACGGGCCAATCGGGCGGCACTATCGCCGGCCAGCATTGCGCGGACCAACTCCATGAGGTCCGCCATGAAAATCGTCCTGATCAATCCGCCGCACACCGCCATCGGCAGCCGCGTGCCGGACGATCACCTGCCGCCGCTTGGTCTGCTGGCGATCGGCGGCCCGCTGCTCGACGCCGGTCATCAGGTGCGGCTCGTCGATGCCGAGTTCGGGCCGATGCCGCTCGCCTCGGTTGTCGCGGCAGCCCTGAAGGACTGTCCCGACTTCGTTCTGATCGGCCATTCCGGCTCGACCTCGGCACATCCGACCGCCTTGTTGATCGCCGGGATGGTCAAGGCGCGCGCGCCGGCGACGATCATCCTCTATGGCGGCGTCTTCCCCACCTATCACTGGCGCGACATCCTGGCGTCAACCGACGCCTTCGACTTCATCGTGCGCGGCGAGGGCGAGGCGACCGTGGTGGCGCTGGTCGAGGCGCTGGAGATGCGCCAGCCGCCGGCAAGCGTTGCCGGCATCGCCTGCCGCGACGATCTTGACCGTCCCTTCGCTACGCAAGCGGCGATGACCATCGCCGACCTCGACGCCTACCGCGTCGGCTGGGAGCTGATCGACCACCGCGGATACAGCTACTGGGGAGGCAAGCGTGCGGTGGTCATGCAGTTTTCGCGCGGCTGCCCGCATCTGTGCAATTATTGCGGCCAGCGTGGCTTCTGGACCCGCTGGCGGCATCGCGACCCAGTCAAGTTCGCCAAGGAGATCGCCTGGCTGCACCGCGAGCATGGCGTCGAACTGATCAACCTGGCGGATGAAAATCCGACGGTTTCTAAAAAGGCATGGCGCGCCTTTCTCGAAGCCTTGATTGCCGAGAACGTGTCGGTGCTGATCGTCGGCTCGACCCGCGCCGACGATATCGTGCGCGATGCCGATATGCTGCACCTCTACCGCCAGGCCGGTGTCATCCGCTGGCTGCTCGGCATGGAAAACACCGACGAGCAGACGCTGCAATTGATCCGCAAGGGCGGCAGTACCTCGTCCGATCGTGAAGCGATACGGCTGCTGCGGAAGCACGGCATCCTGTCCATGGCAACCTGGGTCGCCGGCTTCGAGGATGAGGGATTTCGCGATCTGTGGCGCGGCTTTCGCCAGCTCCTCGCCTATGACCCCGACCAGATCCAGGCGCTCTATGTGACGCCGCATCGCTGGACGCCGTTTTTCCGCATCGCGCGGGATCGCAAGGTCATCCAGAGGGATGCCCGCCTGTGGGATTACAAGCACCAGGTGCTGCAGATGACCCGGCTGAAGCCGTGGATGCTGTTCTTCTCGGTCAAGCTGATTGAGCTCGCCGTGCAGTCGAGGCCGAAGGCGCTGGCGCGCATCCTGTTCCACCCCGATCCCGAGCAGCGGCATTCGATGCGCTGGTACACGCAGATGGGCCGCCGCGTCTGGTTCCGCGAGGTCTGGGGTTTTCTGGTGACCGACCGCCGGGTGAAAGGCGGCCCGACGCTCGCCGAATTCTGGGGCGCACCGCAGGACACCGAGGAGGAATCGATGGTTGTCGGGCGGCCAGTTACGAAGCCGGAGCTTCCCGCAGCCGTAAATCGCGGCCTGCCAGGCAGAAGATTAGCCGGCTGACAACAAGCATTATGGCACGATCAGCGTGCCGGCGCCGTGTTCGGTGAACAGTTCGAGCAGCACCGAATGCGGCGTCTTGCCGTTGAGGATGACGACGCCTTCGACGCCACGCTCGATCGCCTCGATGCAGGTCTCGACCTTGGGGATCATGCCGCCGGAAACCGTGCCGTCCTTGATCAGCGCCTTGGCCTCGGCGACCGTCAACTCGTCGATCAGCTTCTTGTCCTTGTCTAGCACGCCCGGCACGTCGGTGAGGAACAGCAGGCGCGAGGCCTTGCATGCGCCGGCGATGGCGCCGGCGAAAGTGTCGGCGTTGATGTTGTAGGTATGGCCATCGCGGCCGGGCGCGACCGGCGCCAGCACGGGGATCATTTCGGAGCGCGCCAGAAGGTCGAGCAACGTGCGGTCGACCTCGACCGGCTCGCCGACGAAGCCGAGATCGAGCACGCGCTCGATGTTGGAATCGGGGTCGATCATCGTCTTGCGCGCCTTTTCGGCGAACACCATGTTGCCGTCCTTGCCGCACAGGCCGATCGCCCATTCGCCCTCGGCGTTGATCAGCGCGACGATCTCCTTGTTGATCGACCCGGCCAGCACCATCTCGACGATCTCGACCGTCTTCTGGTCGGTGACGCGCAGGCCGCCCTCGAACTTGGATTCGATGCCCATCTTGGCCAGCATGGCCCCGATCTGCGGTCCGCCGCCATGGACGACGATTGGGTTGACGCCGGACTGCTTGAGCAGCGCGATGTCGCGGGCGAAGGCCTTGCCGAGTTCGAGATCGCCCATGGCATGGCCGCCATACTTCACCACGACCGTCTTGTGCTCGTAGCGCTGCATGTAGGGCAGCGCGCGCGACAAGAGGGCGGCCTGCATTTCGGCGGTGGCGGCGACGTCCGACATCGGCGTGGTTCCCTGGTATTTGGTTTTATGCATGTCGTTGTCCCAAACCGCTGGGCACTTTTGGGCGACATGCATCAGGTAAGGACGGCGGCGTCTTAGCGGGAATTGACGCGAGCCGCAAATGGCTTTGCTGTCATAGTCGGTTCACGGTGTCGTCATTGTGACGGCACCATCAGCGGCGCCCGCCGCGTCAGCCAGCCCGAGATTTTCTCCATCTGCGCGGCGAGCGACAAAAGTGTTTCCTCGTCGCCCGGCCGGCCGGCGGCCTGGATGCCGAGCGGCAGGCCGGCGTCCGTGACATGGACGGGGAGCGCGATCGACGGCTGGCCGCTGACATTGTGGATCGCCGGCCAATGCGTGAACCAAAGGCTCTTGTCCATCAACTGGCCGAACAGCGGCTTGATCCTGAGCAGCGCGGTGAGGTGCAGCTTGTCGAGCAGGTTTTCGATCAGTTCATCGGCGCCTTTCGGATCCATGGCGCCGCAGGCGAGCGGCGGGTGCGCGATAACAGGCATCAGAACCGCGTCATAGCGCGCGGTCTCCGTGATCAGTTGCCTCGAGGTGGCATGCAGGCGCTGCAGGCCGGCATAGGTTTCGCCGGCCGAGATCATCTCGCCCAACCGGCCAAGCACGCGCGTGGCGCGCTCGATGTCGCCCGTCACCGAGCGGCCGACGCGCAGCGCTTCACCCCGCAACGAGCCGGCGACGGCGGAGGCGACCGTTGTGCAGAAATCGGCGAAGAAATCGCGGCCGATAAAAGGCAGATCGATGTCCTCGACCGAATGGCCGCCCTCGCGGGCGAGTGCCACGGCAATGTCGAGCGCCTTCAGCGTCTCGGCCGAAATCGGCAGGCCCAGCGGCGACTTGCGGTACACCGCCAGCGTGAGCTTGCCGGGATCCCGCGCGGCAGCGGCGGCGAACGAGCTTTTTGGCGGGCGCGCGGCATAAGGCGCGAGCGTATCCGCACCATGGGTGAGGTCGAGCAGCAGCGCGCAGTCGCGCACCGAGCGGGTGACGGCGTGATCGACGACCATGCCGTACCAGCTTTCGCTCACCAGTGGGGACAACGGGACACGGCCGCGCGAGGTCTTGAGGCCGACAAGGCCGCTGCAGGCCGAAGGCACGCGGATCGAGCCGCCGCCATCCGACGCATGCGCCACCGGCACGACGCCGGCGGCAACCAGGGCTGCCGAACCGCCCGACGAGCCGCCGGTGGTGTGGCCGGTATTCCAGGGATTGCGGGTGACGCCAAAGGCCTTGGATTCCGTCATCAGCCGCAGCCCGTGCTCGGGTGACGTCGAGGTGACGATCGGAATCAGCCCGGCGGCGAGATAGCGTTCGGTCATCACCGAGTTGAAATCGGGCACCCAGGCCGGAATGCGGCTGCCGCCATGCGAGGGCACGCCCTTGATGGCGATGCCGAGATCCTTGATGGCGAAGGGGACCCCAGCCAGCGGCAGCGAACGGTCGATGCTCTTTGCCCGGGTCCGTGCCGCCTCGTAGAGCGGCTCGGCCGTGGCATTGATTTCGGGGCGGGTGGCCTCGGCACGGGCGATCGCCGCTTCGGTCAACTCGATCGCCGATAGTTCGCCCCTGCGCACCAGACCGGCAAGGCCGGTTGCGTCTTCTTCCCAAAGGATTCGTTCGACCGACATGTGCGCTCCCCCATTGCTGCCAAGCTAGTCAGCGGCAATTCCCTTGGCAATCCAGGCTGATAGTGTCTCAGTTTGGAGTTTGGCGGCGACTTTTAAACGGCTATCTCCCCGCGTTGGAAGGGGGCGCAATCGCCCCCGGAACAATGTCGGTGTTTTGGGCAACCTTTATCCGCCAGCCCGACTGTTCTTCCTTCAAAACCAGAAGCAGAATGCCTTCTCGTTTTCCGGCGGATGAGCCGTCCGGAGCGGATGCGCCGGTCAGGATCCATGAATAGTGCACCGATGCAATGCCGGAAGACAATTCAACAACTGACGAGACAACACCCTTCAATCGGCTGTCACGAAACATGGTTTCATGAGTTGCGCGGTGCGCCCTTTCGATCTCGGTGCGGTTCTTCCACCACATGCCCACGACATTGACGAAATTGGCGTCGTCGGCGAACAACGCCGCGAAGTCGTTCATATCGTGTCTATTCCAGGCATCGGCAAAGGCAGTGGCGACATCCTCAGGTTTGGCGAGCACCAATCCCATGACAAATCTCCCTTGCTTCGGCTGAAGCGTAGCATGTCGGGGGAAGCGCCTCAAACGCGATTGCCAGCTTTTGACTTCAAACCGGGACACTGTCTCGGGGCAGGTGTGCGGACGCCGAACTTTAGGTGCACAGCATATTTCCGGCGTTGCAAATACAGCCCAATTGCCTAATTTGGCGCGCATGACGCCGCAGGACATTACCAAGCTGATCGTCCGGACTTCGATGAAAGATCGGGCAGCGTTCGATCTGCTTTACCGGCACACCAGTGCGAAACTTTTCGGCGTATGCCTTCGTGTATTGAACGACCGGGGAGATGCTGAAGAAGCGCTGCAGGAAGTCTTCGTCAAGATATGGACGAAGGCGGATCGCTTTGCTGTCTCCGATCTGAGCCCGATCTCCTGGCTGGTGGCAATCGCGCGCAATCATGCGATCGATCGCATCCGAGCGCGGCGCAAGCCCGCCGCCGATATCGATGCCGCGCTCGACGTGGCCGATCCGGCGCCGGGACCTGAAGCGATGGTGGTGGCGGGCGACGAGACCGAGCGGATCCATCATTGTCTCGATGAGTTGGAGAAAGACCGGGCGGCGGCCGTCCGGGGCGCTTATCTCAAGGGCGAAAGCTATGCCGAACTGGCGGAACGCCACGGCGTGCCGTTGAACACGATGCGCACCTGGCTGCGCCGCAGCCTGATGAAACTCAGGGAATGTCTGGAAAGATGACGCTGGCAGAGGACAACGGACCGGAACGTGGAGGCGACGACCTGTTCGCCGCCGAATACGTTCTTGGCGTGCTGCCGATCGAAGAGCGGCAGATAGCCTCCAGGCGCATCGACGTCGAGACCGATTTCGCGCGGCTGGTCGACGGCTGGGAAGTTCGCCTGTCGCCGCTGGGCGCGGCCTATCTTGAAATCGAGCCGCCGGCTTCGGTGAAGCCGGCGATCGACCGCCGGCTGTTTTCATCCGCCGCCACCACGCCTGCCGAGCCGCGCGCCGGCCTGTGGTCCAGCCTCGCCTTCTGGCGCGGCCTTGCGGTGGCGGCTGTTGCCGCGCTGGCGCTCTACGTCGCCGTTCCCTATGTCAACCGGCCGGCTGAACAGCCGCAGGCGCGACTCGTCGCTTCGCTGGCCGCCGACGGCAGCGACGTCAAATATCTCGCCGTCTATGATTCCGAACGGCATGAAGTCAGCCTTTCGCATGTTTCCGGCGTGCTCGCCGCCGGCAAGGACTTCGAACTCTGGATGATCGAGGGCAAGAACGCGCCGGTCTCGATGGGCGTCATCCCGGCGGGTGCGACGGCGCATATTGGCGTCTCGCCCACCACGCAGCGGAAACTCGCGCAGGGCGCCGTGCTGGCCGTCAGCCTCGAACCCGCCGGCGGTTCGCCGACCGGGCAGCCCACCGGGCCGGTGGTTGCCGCGGGCGATTTGAAGGGCATCTGATCGAGCCTTCGCACTGGCGGCGCGTGGATAGAACAGGCTCAGTCTATCTCCGTTCCATATGTCTAAATGGACCGGTAGCCGGCGAATTGCCAAGGCAGAAAATACATCCACAGTGAAAATAAATCAAAAATCCGCGAAATATTCTGAAACTCACGCATCTGTGTTCCGTATCTCCTTGCGTCCCCAAAATGGGAAGAGAAAACCCGAGGAGTTTTGATACAATGCGTAGATTCGCCACCCTTTTGCTCGCCGGCACGATCGCTGTCTCCGCGCTTGCCACGGCTGCTTATGCTGAAAACCCGATGGTCGGCGGCGCCGCCATGTTTGCCAACAAGACCATCGTCGACAATGCCGTCAATTCGAAGGATCACACGACGCTGGTCGCCGCCGTCAAGGCGGCCGGTCTTGTCGAGACCTTGCAGGGCGCCGGCCCGTTCACCGTCTTCGCGCCGACCAATGAAGCCTTCGCCGCCCTGCCGGTCGGCACGGTCGAGACGCTGCTCAAGCCCGAGAACAAGGACAAGCTCGTCAAGATCCTGACCTGCCATGTGATCGGCGCCAAGGCGATGGCGGCGGATGTGATGTCCATGGCCAAGGCCGATGGCGGCACGCACAAGGTCAAGACGGTCGGCGGCTGCGAGCTGTCGCTGAAGGCCGACGGTGGCACGGTCACCGTCACCGACGAGAACGGCAATGTCGCCAATGTGACCATCGCCGATGTCGAACAGTCCAACGGCGTCATCCACGTTCTCGACAAGGTTCTGCTCCCGAAGATGTGATCGGGCCGAAGATGTAACGAGGCGCTTGTCGCGGACGAACCTGCTGCAAGAGCTCTCCGTCGATCGCGCCGTCTCGCTCCCGTGATCCGCAATCGACACGCGTGCTCCGCGCCGCCCACGATCGAAAGTGGACGGCGCGGAGTGTCGTTTGGGGCAACCGTCACCGGCTTTTGACTTTCGGGCGGCGGCATAGTTTGGCAAAACAGACGACAGGAGGAACTGGTCATGAACCGTCGCGACTTTCTTTTGAGCGGTGCCGCCGCTATCGGCGTCATCGGAACCGCGGCAGCAATGCTGCGCATGGGCAGCCCGCAGGCCGCGCAGGCCGCCGAAAAATTCGAGGTCGCCAAGACCGAGGACGAGTGGAAAGCCATCCTGTCGCCGGCCGCCTTTAACGTCCTGCGCAAGGAAGGCACCGAATATCCAGGCACCAGCCCGCTGCTCAACGAACACCGCAAGGGCATCTTCGCCTGCGCCGGCTGCGACCTGCCGGTCTATCCCTCGGAGACGAAATTCGATTCCGGCACCGGCTGGCCGAGTTTCTGGCAAGAGATCGCCAATGGCATCGGCAAGACCGAGGACCGGTCGCTGGGCATGACCCGCACCGAAGTGCATTGCCGCCGCTGCGGAGGCCATCTCGGCCATGTCTTCGATGACGGTCCGGCGCCGACCGGCCTGCGCCACTGCATCAATGGGGTGGCGCTGACCTTCAAGCCCGCCGCCGCCTGAGGACCCAAAGGCAATAAAAAAACTCCGGGCTTTGCGGCCCGGAGTTTTTTGCGTGGGTCGGAGCTTTCGGGCGTGGACTGGAGGAGCTTCCCGAAAACCGCTGCCACGATTCCTTGCTTCAGTGCCCGCCGCCTCCGCCGCCACCGGGCGCGGCCGGCTTCCTGATCAGCATGGTGAAGAACCCCAGCGTCCCGAACAGCACGGTCAGCAGATAGAACACATCCATGAAGGACAGCAGCGCCGCCTGCTGCTGGACCATGCCCGACAGCTTGGAGATCGCGGCACTGGTGGCGTCGAGGCCGGTGGTCTGCTCGAAATTGAGCGTCATGTTCTGCAGTTTGGCCTGCGCGGCGGCACTGCCCCACTGCACATGCTCGGAGAGCCGGGCATAGTGGAAGGCGTTGCGGTCGATCAGCACGGTGTTGATGAGGGCGAGGCCGACGGCGCCGCCGAGATTGCGAGTCAGGTTGAACAGTCCCGACGCATTCTTCAACCGGTCCGGCGGCAAGGTGCCGAGCGCGATGTTGTTGATCGGCACCATGCACAGCATCATCGAACAGCCGCGCAGGATCTGCGGGATGAGCAGCTCGTAGAAATCCCAGTCGGCGGTCAGGTGCGTCATCCACCAGGTACCGGTGGCGAAGCCGAACAGGCCGATCATCATCATCAGCCGCAGGTCCATCTTGCTCGACAGGATGCCGGATATGGGCGCGGTGACGAACATGGCCAGGCCGCTGACGAACAGCGCTTCGCCGATCATCATCGAGTCGTAGCCGCGGATGCGTCCGAGGAAGACCGGATAGAGATAGGTCAGGCCATAGAGACCGATGCCGATGACGAAGGAAAACAGCGAGCCGAAGGCGAAGTTGATGTTGCTGAACGCCTTGAGGTCGACGATCGGCTCCTCGGCGGTGAAGACACGCCAGAAGAAGATCACCGCGCCGATGGTCATCACGATGGCGCAGATGAAGACGCCCTGGTCCTGCAGCCAGTCATTGTTCGGGCCTTCTTCAAGCACGTATTCCATGCAGCCGAGGAAGGCCGCCATGCCGGCCAGGCCCCACCAGTCGAACTTCGAGAACAGCTTGAGATTGGGCTTGTCGAAATCGATCAGCGACCAGGCAGCGGTCGCCACGAGGATGCCCGGCACGACATTGACCAGGAACAGCCAGTGCCAGGAAAAAGCGTGACTGATATAGCCGCCGACGGTCGGGCCGATGGTCGGCGCCAGTGTCGCCACCAGGCCGATCATCGGCGAGACGATGGCACGGCGCGAGGGTGGGAAGATGGTGAAGGCCGCGGCGAAAACGCTCGGGATCATGCCGCCGCCGATGAAGCCCTGCACGGCGCGGTAGACGATCATCTGGTCGATGTTGGTGGCGGTCGCGGCAAGGGCGCTCGCCGCGGTGAAGCCCGCCGCCGCGACGGTGAACAGCACGCGCGTCGACAGCATGCGGCTGAGGAAGCCCGACAGCGGGATCATGACCACCTCGGCGATCAGGTAGGCCGTCTGCACCCATGGGATCTCGTCGGAGCTGGCGCTGAGGCCGGCCTGGATCTCGGCCAACGAGGCCGAAACGATCTGGATGTCGAGGATCGCCATGAACATGCCGAACACCATCGCCAGAAAGGCGATGACGCGGCGCGTCGAGATCGTGTCGGGGGCAGCCGGCATTGCCGGCGGCGATCCTGCGGTGATGGTTGCGGTTGCCATTTCCTGGCCCTCCTTGGGGCCCCGTTGAGGCAGGCCGGGCGGCTCGGTGCTTCAATCAGCCACCAAGCCGCCCTCCGAAAAGCGATCAGTTACTGGTGGCGGCAGGCGCGGTACGGCTGTCGACGGCGACGACGACGCTCAGGCCCGCGCGCAGCTTGCCGGTCTTCAGCGCATCGGCCGGTACGTCGATGCGGACCGGAACGCGTTGCACCACCTTGGTGAAGTTGCCGGTGGCGTTTTCAGGCGGCAACAGCGAGAACACCGCGCCCGAGGCCGGCGCCAGCGAGGAGACGGTTCCCTTGATGGGCTGGCCGTCGATGGCGTCGACCGAGATGTTGACCTTTTCGCCGGGCACGAGCCTGGCAAGCTGCGTCTCCTTGAAGTTGGCGACGATGTAAAGCTTGTCCATAGGCACGACCACGGCGAGCTTTTGGCCGGGGCTGACCAGATCGCCCTGCTCGACGGAGCGGTTGCCGACGACGCCGTCATAAGGCGCCTTGAGCACCGTGAAGGAGAGGTCGCGCGCGGCCTTGTCGCGGCCGAGCTGCAGGGATGCCAGCGTGCTGGCGGATTCCGCGCGCTGTGCCTCGAGCACACCGATATTGGCCTGCGCGGCGGCGATCTGTGCGTCGGCGCCGACGAGCGCGGCATTGGCCTGGTCGAGCGCGGTCTGGGCGTCGTCCAGCTGTGCCTGCGTGCCGACATGGGTCTTGACCAGTTGCGCGGCGCGCTGCTGGGCCCGGCCGGCATTGTCGGCGGCGGCCCGATCGGCGACCTTCTGCGCCTGTGCCTGCTGAAGCGAGGCTTGCGCGGCCTTGGTCTGCGCGTCGATGCGGTCGAGCGTCATGGCCAGCGTGGCGATCTGCGCCTCGGCCTGGGCGACGGCGATCTTGTAGTCGCCGGCGTCGATCGTCAGCAATGGATCGCCGGCCTTGACCTGCTGGTTCTCGCTGACCAGGACCTGGTCGACATAGCCGGAAATTTTTGGCGAGACGAACGCCATGTCGGCCTGGACATAGGCGTCGTCGGTGGAGATCATGAAGCGGCCCGTGGTCCAGTAGTCATAGCCATACCAGGCGCCGCCGCTCAGAAGGGCAAGGCCGATGATCGGCAGCAGGAAGGAGCGCACCGAGCGCTTTTTCTTGGCCGGCGCTTCCGCCGGCGGCGGTGCGACGACCGGCTGGAGGGGAATTTCCGGAGCTTCCGTCGCCGGCGCGACCTTGGCGTTGGGGAAAGGGCGGACTTCGGCTGATATTGACGCGGTCGAGGACATGACATCTCTCTAAAGTTATAATACTGAACCGTTCGGTTCGATCAGGCCGTTGACATAGCGCGTAAAGAGGACCATATCAAGGGGCAATCGAACCGATTGGTTCGAATTATTTCGAGGTCCGACTTTTATGGTTGAGATTGTACGCAACAGCGAAACCGATCCGTGCGAAGACCTGCTGGACGGTCTGCGCCGCGGCCGCCCGGCCGCTGGACAGGACCCGGTCAAGCGCAGCCAGATCATCGATGGCGCCCGTCGTGTCTTCATCGAAAAGGGCTTCGAGGCCGCCTCGATGAACGACATCACCCGCGAGGCCGGGGTCTCGAAGGGCACCATCTACGTCTACTTCGCCAACAAGGAAGAGCTGTTCGAAGCGCTGATCGAGGAAGAGCGCGGCACCATCTTCAAGAACATGTACGACATGCTCGACCGCGCCGACGACTTGCGCCAGACGCTGGTGAAGTTCGGCAAGGTTCTGTCGATGAAGATCACCTCGGCCAGGGTCATCCAGGCGCAGCGTACGGTGATCGGCGCCTCCGACAGAATACCAGACATGGGCGCGCGCTTTTACGAGCGCGGGCCCAAGCGCGGCCATGACAAGGTGGTGACGTTCCTCAACGCCGCCATCGAGCGCGGCCTGCTGGAGATCGACGATGTCGACCTCGCCGCCTATCAGTTCACCGAACTGTGCCTGGCCGGTCTTTTCCGGCAGTGCATCTTCGCCTATCGCACCAAGGCCCCGACCCAGGACGAGATCGACCACATCGTCAGGTCGGGCGTCAACATGTTCCTGAAGGCCTACGGCACCGAAAAGCTCGTCGATGAAGAAAGCCACGAGATGATTGCAATCGAGGCGAAACCTTAGAAGCAATCCAGGAAATTGCGTGCAGGTTTCTGTCCGAATTGCGAGAAAACAGGGAGATAGGGCCTGCCCGTCCTGATGGCCGACCTATCCCAGCTTTTTACCCGCCATTGGCGGCGAGCACGATCGCGGCCTGCAATTCCTCCAGGCCTTCGCCTTTTTCCGATGACGTCGCCAGCACGAACGGGAACGCCGCGGGACGCTTCTTGATCTTGGCCAGCGTCTCCTCGATCAGCCGCGGCACGCCGGCGGCCTTGATCTTGTCGGTCTTGGTCAGCACGATCTGGTAGGACACCGCCGCCTTATCGAGCAGCGACAGCACTTCGTCGTCCTTGGCCTTGATACCGTGGCGGGCATCGATCAGCACATAGACCCGCTTCAGCGTGACCCGGCCCTTGAGATAGTCGAAGACCAGCTTGGTCCACTCGTCGACCTTCTCCTTGGGCGCGGTGGCATAGCCGTAGCCCGGCATGTCGACCAGCGCCATTGGCGGCAGGTCGGTGCCCTCGCCCGAAAATCCATCCGGCACGAAATAGTTGAGCTCCTGCGTGCGCCCCGGCGTATTGGAGGTGCGCGCCAGGCCCTTCTGGTTGACCAGCGCATTGATCAGCGACGACTTGCCGACATTGGAGCGGCCGGCGAAGGCGATCTCGGGCGGCCCTTCCGGCGGCAGGAGCTTCATGGCCGGCACGCCGCGGATGAAGATCCACCCGCGCGTGAACAGGTCGGTGCTGATCGCGGTGCTGTTGGGAACGTTCAAGCTGCTGCCTCCAGAAGAGAAATATCGGCGCCTCTGATGGCGTCGAGGTTGCGGCCGATCTTGTCCACCGGCCAATCCCACCATGCCACCGCCAGCAGCCGCCGGATCGTCCTGTCGTCGAAACGCATCTTGACCACTTTCGCGGCGTTGCCGGCGACGATCGCATAGGGCGGCACATCGTGCGTCACCACCGATTTGGCGGCGACGATGGCGCCATGGCCGATTTCCACGCCGGGCAGGATCACAGCCTCCATGCCGATCCAGACATCGCTGCCGACCATTGTGTCGCCGCGCACTTCCTTCGACCACGTGGCTGGGTCAAAACCGTTTTCCCAGCCATGACCGAAGATGTTGAACGGATAGGTTGAAAAGCCGGACATCGCGTGGTTGGCGCCATTCATGATGAAGCGCGCGCCTTCGGCTATGGCGCAGAACTTGCCGATGATGAGCTTGTCGCCGATGAAGGGATAGTGATGCAGCACGCATTTTTCGGCGAACTTGTCCGGCCCGTCGGGGTCGTCATAATAGGTGAAGTCGCCGATCTCGATATTCGGCACTGTCACCAGAGGCTTCAGGAAGCCGACGCGTGTGTGCATCGGGATCGGGTGCTTGATGCCGGGGTTGGGTCCGTCCATGTCGAAGTCCGTCCAGGAAGTGACAGCCACGTGGATCCGCAATCCGCGCGCCTGGTCAAAATAACGTGATCCGCCCTATAGCACCAATCGGCTGACGAGCGAGCCTTCCTTGCTCGCCATGCTCATTTGTTGCCGCGGCAGATCACGATCGGATTGGACAGCGCGCTGTCGAACCCACTGCCCTGATAGACCTGAACGTTCGACGCTCCGGGCGGCAGCATGAAGCTGCCTTCGACGACCTTCTGATCGCCCGCGATCGTGTGGAGATCCCAGCTAAACGTGCAGAACTGCGGCGGCGCCTTGGTTTCGACGTGGCTGCAATTGAGCTGCGCGCCGCCCAGCATGGCGGCGCCGCCACAACTGACCGCATCCTTGGCAGCCGCGGCGCCGGGGCACCCAATGAGAGCCGTGACGGCCGCGATCCCAATCCAATTCATCGCCAAATCCTTGCCGGCAAATCCACATCGCCAGGCGGCCTTTGCGGTGCCGTGGCCCATGCGTTTTTTCCTGCCCGAGGCTTAATCGGTCTTGCGCGGGGCGTCCAGCAGGATTATGTGCATGATGATAATAAGCATGCTCACGAAAAATTGTCCATCGACCCCGATCTCCTCCCATGCCCTCTTCCCCCAATATCAGCTTCGTGCTGCACGACGTTGCGCGTCTGCTTCGCAAGCGGTTCGAGCAGCGGTCGCGCGCTTCGGGACTGACCCGCGCCCAGTGGCAGGTGCTGGCGTACCTTTCGCTGCATGAAGGCATCCACCAGAACAAGCTCGCCGACCTTATCGAGATCGTGCCGATCACGCTCGCCCGGCTGCTCGACAAGATGGAGGCCCGCGGCTTCATCGAGCGCCGGCCCGATCCCGCCGACCGCAGGGCCTGGCTGCTTTACCTGAAGCCGCAGGCCCGTCCGCTGCTCGAGATCATGCGCGGCAACGGCCAGAAAACTCGAGACGAGGCCTTCGCCGGCCTTTCGCCTGAAACACAGCAGCGTCTGCTGCAAACCCTAAGCTTGATCAAATCCAATCTGCTCGCGGCTTGCACCCAGCCGGCCGTCGACCGGGAGAAAATACATGGCTGAATCAACATACCCCAAAAAGCCCGCCGGAGACGAGACGCCAGCGGGTCGGACAGACCAGATCATCCGGCTCGACAATGAGCGGGAGCAGCGGCGAGCCAACGTCGTCATCGACAATGACGAGCTGGAAGCGCCGGTTGCCCTGGAGCCTGCGGCACTCGAGGCTCCGGCCAAGGAGCCGCAGCCACGGCAGACCCCCGCCGCCGTCGCCCCTCCTGTTCCGGCCAAACCGAAGCGCAGCCTGACACGGCCGGTCCTTTTTGCGCTGCTTCCGGTCGCGCTCGTCGTCGGTGGCTATTACTATGTCACCGGCGGCCAGCTGATGACGACCGACAATGCCTATATCCAGGCCCAGTCGCTCGGCGTCTCCACCGACGTCTCCGGCACGGTGGAGGAGATCGACGTGCATGAGAACCAGGCCGTGAAGAAGGGCGACGTGCTGTTTCGCCTGCGTCCGGCCTCCTTCGAGACCGCTCTCGCCGCCGCCCAGGCCCAACTCGGCACCGTGCGCAACCAGGTGCTGACCCTGGAGGCGAGCTACCAGCAGTCGCTGTCGCAGATCGAGCAGGCGCAAGCCGACATCCCCTATTATGAGGCCGCCTTCCAGCGGCAGCAGGATCTGCTCAAGACCTCCACCGCCTCGAAGGCGTCTTTCGACAGCGCCCAGCACGACCTCGTCGCCGCGCGCCAGAAAGTGTCCGTCGCCAAGGCGCAGGCGCAGGCCACGCTGGCCCAGCTCGGCGGCGACGCCAACCAGCCGGTGGAGAAGAACCCCTTCTACCTGCAGGCCAAGTCGGGCGTCGACGATGCGCAGCGCAACCTCGGCGATTCCGTGGTCAAGGCGCCGTTCGACGGCATCGTCACCAATGTCGACGCACTGCAGGTCGGCAAGTACCTGCCGGCTTCGCAGCCGGCGTTCAGCCTGGTCTCGTCGACCGACCTGTGGATCGCGGCCGAGCCGAAGGAAACCGAGCTGACCTATGTCAGGCCGGGACAGACGGCGACGATCAGCGTCGACACCTATCCGGGCGCCGTGTGGCACGGCACCGTTGCCTCGATCAGCCCCGCCTCCTCGTCGAGCTTCTCGCTGCTGCCGGCGCAGAACACCACCGGCAACTGGGTCAAGGTCGTGCAGCGCATCCCGATGCGCGTGACGATCGATGGTATCGACGGCAAGCCGCCGCTGCGCGGCGGCATGAGCGCGGTGGTCGACGTCGAGACGGGCCATGCACGCGGCCTGCCCGACTTCGTCACCAATCTCGTCGGCCTGTTCGGACAAAAGTCATGACCAGCGCGTCCGCGACAGCTGCCACGCCGGTGGTCGCCAATCGCGGCGCCATCACTGCCTGCGTGATCCTGGCCGTCATCATGCAGGCGCTGGACACCACCATCGCCAATGTCGCGCTGCCTTACATCCAGGGCAGCGTCTCGGCCAGCGCCGACCAGATCAACTGGGTTCTGACCTCCTACATCGTGGCGGCGGCGGTGATGACGCCGCCTTCGGGCTACCTCGCCAACCGCTTCGGCCGCAAGCGCATCCTCCTGACCTCGATCACCGGCTTCGTCGTCGCCTCGGTGCTGTGCGGCTTCGCGCAATCGCTGCCGCAAATCGTCGGCTTCCGCCTGCTGCAGGGCCTGTTCGGCGCGGCTCTGGTGCCGCTCTCGCAGAGTATCCTGCTCGATATCTACAGTGTGGAAGAGCGCGGCTCCGCGATGGCGCTGTTCGGCATTTCGGTGATGGTCGGGCCGGTGCTGGGCCCTGTCATCGGCGGCTGGCTGACCGAAAATGTCAGCTGGCGCTGGGTGTTCTACATCAACGTGCCGATCGGCGCCTTGGCCTTCGCCGGCGTGTCGCTGTACGTCCTGGAAACCAAGCTGGACTTCAAGGCGAGGCTGGATTGGCTGGGTTTCGGCATGCTCAGCATCACCATCGCCGCCTTGCAGATGTTTCTCGATCGCGGCGAGCAGCTCAACTGGTTCTCGTCATCCGAGATCATCGTCGAGGCGGTGATCTGCGCATCGGCCTTCTACATCTTCCTCGTCCACACCTTCACCGCCCGCAACACCTTCGTCAATCCGAGACTGTTCCTGGACCGGAATTTCGCCGTCGGCATGATCTTCATCTTCATCATCGGCATCACCTACTTGGCCTCGCTGGCGCTGATGACGCCCTATCTGCAGACGCTGATGGGCTACCCCGTGGTGACGGCCGGCATCGTCATGGGGCCGCGCGGGCTTGGCACGATGGCCTGCATGTTCCTGGTCGGCCGGCTGATCGGCAAGGTCGACACGCGCTGGCTGCTGCTCATCGGCCTGCTGATCACCGCCTGGGCGATGTACGACATGACCGGCTGGACGCCCGACGTTTCGCAATGGACCATCATCTCCACCGGGTTCATCCAGGGGGCGGGGCTCGGCTTCCTGTTCGTGCCGCTGACCACCATAACCTTCGCCACGCTGGCGCCGGAGCGGCGCGCGGAAGGAACCGGCCTCTACAATCTGTCGCGCAACATCGGCTCCAGCGTCGGCATATCGGTGGTCACCGCGCTCCTGACGCAGAATGTGCAGATCAACCACGCCAGCATCGCCACCTATGTGACGCCCTTCAACCAGGCGTTCAACGATCCGGCGATCTTCCAGGCGATGAACCCCTACACCGCCGCCGGCCGCGCCGCGCTCGACGGCGTGGTGACGCTGCAGGCGACTGTTATCAGCTACATGAACGACTTCAAGCTGATGATGCTCCTGTCGCTGGCCGCCATCCCGCTGGTGCTTCTGCTGCGCAAACCGGGAACGCCGGCCAAGATCGACCACAGCGCCGTCATGGAGTGAGACCGCTGGGAACGGTTGACGTTCGACCGCTGACCCCGACCGTCTGCACGGTAGGGAAAAAGAAACCGGGGTCCTGTTAGGGACGACAGGACCCCGGCCTCGCCGATACGGCTTCCCAAGAAACATGGCACCTCGTCACGAGGCGGGGATGGCGGACCGAGAAAGCCCCAACGGTCTGCCAACGCCCCCTTTCGCCGGAAGCCGTTACTTCGGCAACAGCACCTTGTTGACGACGTGAATGACGCCGTTCGACTGGTTGACGTCGGCGATCGTCACCTTCGCCTCGCCGCCGGACTCGTCCATGATGTAGAGCTTGCCTTTCTTGATCTCGGCCGTGAGCGTGTCGCCCGAGACGGCCTTCATCTCGTATTTGCCGCCCATCGCCTTGGCCTTCTTCATCATCTCGGCGCCTGAAATCTTGCCAGCCACGACATGCGCGGTCAGCACCTTGGTGAGCTTGTCCTTGTTCTCGGGCTTGAGCAGCGTATCGACGGTGCCGGCCGGCAGTGCGGCGAAAGCCTCGTTGGTCGGGGCAAACACGGTGAACGGACCCGCGCTTTGCAACGTGTCGACCAGGCCGGCGGCCTTGACGGCGGCGACCAGCGTTGTGTGATCCTTCGACTTGACCGCGTTCTGCACGATGTTCTTGGTGGCGTACATCGGCGCGCCGCCGACATTCGGGTTCTTGGCGTAGGCTGGGGCGGCAATCGCCATGCCGGCGACAAGGGCTGATACGGCGATGGTCCTGAATGTGGGCAAGCGCATGTGGTCTTCCTCCGGGTGAGGGCTGATCGGAATTGATAGCCTTTGGAAACGCACAAGCAGTCACGCCGCGCGAGTGCTCGCAGTTTCGCCGATCACGGGAACGTGAATGGAGGCCTGCCCAAAGAAAATATCTGGACGAACCAGGCTTTTTCAACGGGCCGCGCGATTGAGGACAGGCCGACCGTCAGGCGCTGGAAGTGAGTCCCGGACATTCAGATGCCGAAGGGAAATGTATCCGGTACCTTGCCGATGCTGTCGGCCGGCTTGCTGAGCGGCGTGACCGCGGACGTTCGATCGAACCAGACGAAGGCGTCGAACTGGCGGGAGACGGACGAGTCCATGTAATGGCTGAGCCGTTCAGTCTCCGGCCTGTAGATGACGCCGATATAGCGTTCCGGCCTCGGCGCCGCCAGGTCGGCGCCGAGCTGGCCATGGCGCTCAAAATCCAGCAGGAACGACGGTTTGCCGCTCTCGTGACACAGCCGCTCGAAGCTGCCCGGCAGCGACGGATTTACGTCCTTTACCTCCATCTCACGGTCCCAATCCGAGGCACAGGCGACGGTACCGGTATCCGTCCCGAAGCCGATCAGCGCCGTCTGGGCACCGAAGCGCTCCCGGCAGAGCTGGCCGATGTTCAACTCGTCACGGACAGTGCCCATGTCGGTATGCCGCGCGTCCCCGATATGCGAGTTATGCGCCCACACCACGGCCTTCGACTTCGGCCCATGCGCTTCGAGAAGTTGATCGAGCGTTTCAAACATGTGCCGATCGCGGAGGTTCCAGGTCTCGGCGCCACCATAATACATCACGCGGTAGTAGCGCTCGGCCGATGCGACCAGACGTGCACTCTGCTTGGCGTCGAGGAGATCGCCGTCGCCCTCCATCATGGATCGCTCGAACAGATCCATGCACTGTCGCACAACGGCCTCTTCGCAGGTTCTGTAGCCCGGCCGCAGCGCCGCGCGTCCGTAGGTGCTGGGCTCGTTCTGCCAGGGCATCAGACAGCCATAGCGCTCGCGCGCGACGGCGGCCGCTTCGGGATCGACCTTGTCCAGATAGGCAAGCACCGTGGCGATCGAGCCGCTCATATTGTAGAGATCGAGCCCATAAAAGCCTGCTTTCCGCGCATGACCGGGCACATCCCGGTTGTATTCATGCAGCCAGCCGATGAATTCGGACACCTCGGCGTTGCGCCACATCCAGGTCGGGAAGCGCTGGAAGAGCGGCTGCGCATCCGACCGCCGCTCCCCTCCGCGAACATACCGGTTGATCTGCGCCGCATCCGGCCAATCCGCCTCGACGGCCACGATGGTGAAGCCGTGTCGCTGGAGGAGGCGTCGGGTGACAGCCGCACGGGCACGATAAAATTCCGAAGTGCCGTGGCTCGCCTCCCCGAGCAGGACGACGCGCCGGCTGCCGAACCGATCGAACATCGCGCCGAAGGCCGGATCGTCGATCTGCGGCAAATCTTCGGCCGCCCTTGCAATTTGCTGCGGCAATGGAGGAGCGCGCGCCTCGCGCACCGATGCGTTTTCGTCGTGTCCGCCGTGCTCGCCGATCAGCGGCACGAACATGACACCACCGAGGTCCTCCTCCTCGAACTTGTTTGCAGCGATCCGCGTGACGCGAACGAGCCGCTGGGAGTAGAGGTCTTCACCGACCGGGATGATCAGCCTGCCGCCGATCTCCAACTGCTCCTGCAAGCCGAGGGGGATGGACGTTCCGGCGGCCGCGACGACGATGGCGTCAAACGGCGCCTTTTCCTGCCAGCCTTTTGTGCCGTCGCCGACCCGGACCTCGATATTTCGATACCCGGCGGCATTGAGCCGCCGCTCCGCCTGCTGCGCGAGCGATCGATGCCGCTCTATGGTGAAGACGTGTTCAGCAAGTTCGGCCAGCACAGCCGCCGCGTAGCCCGAGCCGGTGCCGATTTCCAGCACGCGATCGGTCGCCTCGATCTCGGCCATCTCCGCCATTTTCGCCACGATGAAGGGTTGCGAGATCGTCTGTCCGCTGCCGATCGGCAGCGGACTGTCCTCATAGGCGAATTCCTCGAAACCCTCGTCGACGAATTGCTCTCGCGCAACCCGGCGTACCGCATTCAGAACCCGCCTGTCATGCACTCCACGGCGCGCGATGTGCGCCTCCACCATCCGATGCCTGGCGTGCTCGAAATCCAGCATGAGAGCCTCCAATCAGGCGATTGATCGGATCGACGTGATGTCATCTCGAGAGCGAAGTCGTTTTCGGTGCCATTCGCTCTTCCGGCTCCCGGGCACGGACCATCCTGTCTTCCTCGGCAGCCCACGCCGATCGCGCAGGCTTATTGGTTGGTTCGCCCGGTCTGTCGCGGATTGACGCCGCCTTGCGGCGTGGTGTCGTTATCGACATCTCCCTTGAAAGTGTTCTCGCCGTCCAGTTCCTCGTCCTCGTCGAGAAGATTGCCTCCCTTGATCGTGCCCCTGGAGGCGCCGATCCCGGGATTCTGCTTCAAATCCTTGTTGGTGGGCTTGGCCGTCTTTGGGTGAATGTTGCTGCTCATCGGAATGCCTCTCTGCAATTAGCATGTGATGAGGTCGATCCACTGCCTTGAATTTGGATGGGCGCGCCGACCTGATCCTCTCCACGCGGGAGCTTAGGAAGCCTTTTGCGCGAACTCTTGAACGCAGGATAAGTTCCATGCGGGACAATCCGGCAGCGGCGAGGGTCGGCTGATTTGCCGGTAATGACGGAGACCAGGAAATGCCGGCTCGGTGCCTGTCCTCATCGCGTGCCGGACCACCGCATCGCACGCTGCATCGCTGAAACTAAAAGGCTGGGCCCTGTAGAACGCAGGACCCAGCCGTCAGATCTGCTTGCTTGCCGAGACCGCCCAACTTTATGGCTCAGTCGGCTGGGGCGGGCTCTCTTGCCTAAGAGGTGCCGCTATTCCGCCGGTGACGGTTTCTTGCGGAACAGCGCCACCAGATTGTCCCACAGCTCGATCTTGGCGCCCTGGCGCTTCATGATCACGCCCTGCTGCAGGATCGACAGCGTGTTGTTCCAGGCCCAGTAGATGACGAGACCCGCCGGGAATCCGGCCATCATGAAGGTGAAGATGACCGGCATCCAGGTGAAGATCGCAGCCTGCGTCGGGTCCGGCGGCGTCGGGTTCATGCGCATCTGCAGGAACATGGTGACGCCCATGATCAGCGGCCACACACCGATCATCAGCATATGCGGCAGCGTGACCGGAACCAGCCCGAACAGGTTGAAGATCGAGGTCGGATCGGGCGCGGCCAGATCCTGGATCCAGCCGAAGAACGGCGCATGCCGCATCTCGATGGTGATGTAGAGCACCTTGTAGAGGGAGAAGAAGACCGGGATCTGCAGCGCCACCGGCCAGCAGCCGGCGAGCGGATTGATCTTCTCGGTCTTGTACAGCTCCATCATCGCCTGCTGCTGCTTCATCTTGTCGTCCGCGTATTTCTCGCGGATCTCGAGCATCTTGGGCTGCACCTTCTTCATGTTCGCCATCGACGCGTATGACTTGTTGGCGAGCGGGAAGAAAATGGCTTTCACGATGACCGTGGTGGCCAGGATCGCCAGCCCGAAATTGCCGAGGAACTTGTAGAGCGTGTCGATCAGCCAGAACATCGGCTTGGTGATGAAGTGGAACCAGCCCCAGTCGATCAAAAGGTCGAACCGCTTGATATGGCGCTCTTCGGCATAGGCGTTGATCTTGCCGACTTCCTTGGCGCCGGCGAAGATTTCGGTCTCGACGGTCGCCGACTGGCCGGCCTCGACATTGATCGGGTCGGTCAGGAAGTCGGACTGGTAACGGTGGCGGCCATCCTCGAAATACGCATAGCGCGGCTGGAACGGCTGCTTCTCGGTCGGCACCAGCGTGACGGCCCAATATTTGTCGGTGATGCCGAGCCAGCCGTCGGTCGACTTGCCAGGCTGGTACTGTTTGTCCTTCTCGACCGAGGCGTATTTGTGTTCCTGCAGGCCTTCCGTGCCGGTGAAGCCGATGAGGCCTTCATGCAGCACATAGGTGCTGGCGACGGCCGGCTTGTCGTAGCGCGTGACACGGCCATAGTTGAACAGCGAAACCGCGCTCGAGCCTGAATTCTGCACCGTGTCCGACACGGTGAACATGTAGTTTGCGTCGACGGAGAAGGTGCGCTTGAAGGTCAGGCCCTTGTCATTGGTGTAGGTGAGCGTCACCGGCGTCGACGGGGTCAGCGTCGGATTGCCGTCCACGCTCCACACCGTCTCCGCACCCGGCACCGCGCCGGTCTTGTCGTTGCCGACAAAGCCGATCTCGGCGAAATAGCCGGTGGGCAGCGCCTGCGGGTTGAGCAGCTCGATCTCGGGCGAATTCTTGTCGACCGTCTCGGTGTAGTGCTTGAGCTTGAGGTCGTCGAGCCGCGCGCCGGTCAAATTGATCGAGCCCTCGAGGCTCGGCGTGTCGATCTTGACGCGCTTGGATGCCGCCAGCGCCTGATCGCGGCCGGCCACGGTGACCACGTCACCACCGGGCGCGTTGGGAATGGCGCCCGGGGTGGTCGCGCCTGGGGCCGGTGTCGATGCGCCCGGATTGGCCGCATCGGCCGCCTTCTTCTGTTCCTCGACGCGCTGCTGCTCGATTTTGGCGGCCTCGCGCTGCGCCTCGCTGCGCGGCAGCACGTAGAAGTACTGCCATACCGCCAGGATCAGCACCGACAGGGCGATGGTGATGAAGAAGTTCCGGTTGTTTTCCATCGAGAGCCCTTGGCCTATCGTGTTCCGCGAAGTCGGCGGGAGAGTTCGGCCTTCAACTGGCCGAAAGGGGCGCGCAGCGCATCATCGCGCCCGACGATGACATAATCATTGCCGGGCACCATGTCATCTGCGGCATGGACGCGGACGGCTTCTTTCAGCCGGCGCCTGACGCGGTTGCGCACAACGGCGTTGCCGACCTTCTTGGTGACGGTGTAGCCGACGCGCGGCACCCCGCCATCGCCGCGGTCGAGGACCTCGACGAGGAAAAACCGTCCGCGTCGCTTTTCACCACGACGGACGGCCAGGAATTCCGCGCGTTTCAGAAGCCGCTCGGGATTTTGCCCCACTGGCTTGCCGGTTGCGGGCAACGATCTCGTCTCGCTTAGGCGCTGAGCCGCTTGCGGCCGCGGTTGCGGCGAGCTGCGACGACGCCACGGCCACCCTTGGTGGCCATGCGGGCACGGAAGCCGTGCCGGCGTTTGCGGACGAGTTTGGACGGTTGGTAGGTACGCTTCATTTGTTTTAATACCGCGGGGTGCGGCCCTTCTTGATTCTGTCACTTTGTAACAGGAGCTTTGCCGGGCCGGTTTTGGCGCGATCGAAACCGCGCCGGGACGAATGGCCCGAGCGTGAGCGGGCTTATAGAAAGAAGGGTTTTGGAAGTCAATCCGGCGTCGGCGCCCTAAAGACGCACCTGTTTTGGAGCATCTATTTTTCCGACCAAGGGAGAAATTGGCAAAAAAGCCGTAATCGCCTAATCTTGGCTGATCAAGTGATTGTGAAGATCGAGTCGCATGAGCGAAGCCAGCCAAGCAGGGGAAGGGACCGGACCGGCGTCAGCCGCTGTCCGCACGGTACCGCTGTCGCGTGGTCTGTCAACGAAGCTGCTGCTGCTCACCATCGTTTTCGTGCTGCTGGCCGAAGTGCTCATCTTCCTGCCCTGGATCGCCAGTTACCGGCTGAGCTGGCTCAAGGAGAGGCTGAGCACGGCCGCAGCCGTGTCGATCGTGCTGGTGCAGGGCGAGTCGACCTCGCTGTCGCGTACGGCCCAGAATGACGTGCTGATGGCGATCGGCGCCAAGGCGATCGCGGTGCGCGACGGCGGCGTGTCGCGGCTTCTGGTGGTGGCCGACATGCCGCCGCAGGTCGACGAACACATCGATCTCGCCAGCGTCGGCATGATCAAGGGCATGACTGGCGCGCTGGATACGCTGTTTTTCGGCGGCGACAGGATGCTGCGCGTCTTCGGACCGGTCGGCGACAGCGACAAGGAGTTCGAGCTGATCATGCCGGACTACTCGCTCCGCAAAGCCATGCTCATCTATTCGCGCAACGTCGCTTTCGTGTCGCTATTGATCTCGCTGTTCACGGCCATGCTGGTCTATGCGGCGATCGACCTGATCATGATCGGGCCGATCCGCACCATGACGCGCTCGATGCTCTCCTTCTCGGAAGCTCCCGACGACCCTGGACGGATCATCCGCCCCGCTGCTCGTTCCGACGAGATCGGAGTGGCCGAGCGCGAACTGTCGCAGATGCAGGAGCGGCTGCAAAAGATGCTGGCCGAGCAGAAGCATCTGGCCGACCTCGGTCTCGCCGTGTCGAAGATCAACCACGACATGCGCAACATCCTGGCCTCCGCCCAGCTGATGTCGGACCGCCTGCGCCTGGTCAAGGATCCGACCGTGCAGGCCTTTGCGCCGAAGCTTCTGCGCGCGCTCGACCGCGCCGTCTCCTATTCGGAGGGTGTGCTTCATTACGGCCGCACGCAGGAGCCGCCGCCGTCGCGCCGCAGGGTGAGGCTGCGCCAACTGGTCGAGGACGTGCACGGCCTGCTCGACATCGAGCAGGGCATCGAGTTCATCAACGCGGTCGAGATGGCTTTCGAGGTGGATGCCGATTCCGACCAGCTCTTCCGGGTGCTCACCAATCTTTGCCGCAACTCGGTGCAGGCGATGGCGGCCGATACCGAAAGCGCCGTGGTGCGGCGGCTGGCGGTCTCGGCCGAGCGCATGGGCAGCGTCAGCCGCATCGCCGTCACCGACACCGGCCCCGGCCTGCCGCCGAAGGCGCGCGAAAACCTGTTCGCGGCCTTCCGCGGCTCGGCGCGCAGCGGCGGCACCGGCCTTGGCCTGGCGATCGCGCATGAACTGATCAGGGCGCATGGCGGCACGGTGGAATTGGTCGAATCGATCGGCGGGCGCACCACATTCGCCGTCACCATCCCCGACCAGCCGGTGCGGCTCGACCAGGCCCGTGGCAGCCTGCGCCGCCCAGCCTGACGGCTTCCGTCCCGTTTCCCGAGATTACCACCTTGCGGACCCGTCGCTCTCTCCAACAGTTCCCGATCGCCAGGATCAGGCCAGTCACAGCGGCTCGAAGTGCCGGGATGAGCGCCGGCATCGCCGCATGACAGGCTTGCGACAAAACTTTTGCCGGATCGGCTTGCTTTTCGCGAATTCAGTCGTTAGGGAACTGCACACATTCGCGGCCGGTCTTTCGGACCGGATCGCGGGGCCGTCGAAAACATGGCCTGATGCGCGCCCGTAGCTCAGCTGGATAGAGCACCAGACTACGAATCTGGGGGTCAGGAGTTCGAATCTCTTCGGGCGCGCCATTTCGGAATTCGCTATTCATGCCAAAATCGACCGGCTCTGCGATTCACCGTAATTCCGTCGCTTTGTCGGCGTGTCGGCGGCTAGCCCTCGGGGTCTACACGTGGCCCTATCGTGGTCAAACTGCGCCATAGAAGTGCCGATATTGCCAGGCGGCTTCCCGCTGCAATTCAGCCTCGGACCACGACGTGTCCTTGAAGCGCATGACGGACATCGGCGAGAGATCAACCGGTGGCTTACCATCGACAATCCAGGTTGCGAGTGCCTCTCCGACCGTCGGCGAGATTGAGAGGCCGGCAACATTGCAACCGCTTGCGAAATGGAAGCCGTCAATTCCTGGAACTGGGCCAAGGATGTGATGACCGTCAGCGGTCATTGTGGGGATGCCACCGCGAAATTCTCGCACCTTAGCCTTTTGCAGTATCGGCAGTTGATCCGTCACTTCGGTCGCAGCTGAATGAAGTATCTCGATGTCGAGCGGCATGTCCTTGACATCAAATCCAGGCCCGAGCGATTGCATATCGAAAAAGCGCGGTGCATCCTCGTAGACGCCCCAAAGAAACCCACCCTGACATGGGCGCATGTACACGGCCGCGTCCATGATCCGAACCATTGGCAGCTCCGCACGCGCGCCAGCCAGAGGCTCCGTAACGATTAGTTGCTGGCGGGTGGGTACCAAGGGCACCCGAATGCCGCTCGCCTCCGCCACCTGCCGCGTCCACGCACCAGCGGCATCAACGACGACCGGACCTTCAATTGTGCCTTTCACGGTATTCACGCCGGTGACCTTGCCACCACCGATGTTCACGGCGAGTACGTCGGTTTTCGGCAGCAAGGTTGCGCCCTGAGCCGCCGCTGCTCTGGCGAAGCCGACAGCAACCTGCGTCGGGTCGAAATATCTGTCGTCGCCAATCCTCATCACTCCAACGACGCCGCTCGGCTTCAAGAACGGATTAAGGCGGCTCGCCTGCTCCGCTGAGATCAGCTCGACATCAAGACCCATGCGCCGCCCGCGCTCGAAGTCGACCTGGATAACCTCCGCGTCCTGCGGCCGGCGCGCGATTTTCAGACTGCCCGAATGCACCCAATCGAGAGGTTGCCCGGTTTCTTCCGTAAACGCCTCAATCTTGCGGCACGCGTCCTTGATAAGGCTAGTCATCAAATCGCCTTTGCGGGTGCAGCTCACCATTCCTGCAGCGCGGGGCGAGGTCTGCGATCCGATGTCATGCTTGTCGATCAGAGCAACGCTGAGCCCCTTACGCTTGCTCAAGTAGTACGCGGTGGCAGCGCCAAGGCCGCCGGAGCCAATGACAATAACATCCGCTTTGCTGATCATTGCGGCGTACCCCCGATAGATTGGCATTCATCGAACGGTATCACGCAGTATTGCGATGGGCTATCTCTCCTCCTCTGAGCGCGGCCGGGGTGAGGTCCGCTGCTGGCCCATCACGTCAATTCTGGATTGACCGGCATAGCCGCTATCGAAGAGCAACCGGACCCCGGCAGCCGCCCATGAGGCGAGGGCAAAATGGCAGGCCGTCGCAGGCTTCGCGATTGGAGCGCGTGGCGGCATCATAGCGCCACTGCGAAGCAATAGTCCCCATCTTCATCACCCGGTGTGGCGCGCCAAATCTCCTAAGCCGCGGTTTATTGCTGCACGGTCGCAGCGGCTCAGCCAAATGCCGGCAGCACGCCGCTGTCTCACCCCACTGAGCGTGCCGCCGCCCGGCCGGCGCTGCGGCCCGAGAAGATACAGCCGCCCAGGAATGTGCCTTCGAGCGCCGCGTAGCCATGCACGCCGCCGCCGCCGAAGCCCGCCACTTCACCGACCGCATAGAGGCCCGGCACCGGCTGGCCGCCGGCATCGAGCACGCGGCTGTCGAGATCGGTCTGCAGGCCGCCCAGCGTCTTGCGGGTCAGGATGTTGAGGCGCACCGCGATCAGCGGTCCGTTCGCCGGGTCGAGCATCTTGTGCGGCTTTGCCGTGCGGATCAGGCGGTCGCCGAGATAGGCGCGCGCGCCGCGCAGCGCGGTCACCTGCATGTCCTTGGAGAACGGATTGTCGAGTTGCATGTCGCGGGCGCGGATCTCGCGCTCGACCGTTGCGACGTCAAGCAGCGGTTCGCCGCCGGCCAGCGCGTTCATGCGCGCGACCAGTTTCGAAAGATTGGCCTCGACGATGAAGTCCTCGCCCTTTTCCATGAACGCCTTGACCGGGCCGGGAATGCCCGACGTGGCGCGACCGAGCACCTGGCGCCAGCTTTTTCCCGTCAGGTCGGGGTTCTGCTCCGAGCCCGACAGCGCGAATTCCTTCTGGATGATCTTTTTCGTCAGGATGAACCAGGAATAGTCGAAGCCGGTGCTCATGATATGGCTAAGCGTGCCCAGCGTGTCGAAGCCGGGATAGAGTGGCACTGGCAGGCGTTTTCCCCGGGCATCGAGCCACAGCGAGGATGGGCCGGGCAGGATGCGGATCGCATGGTCTGTCCAGATCGGCGCCCAGTTCTTGACGCCCTCGACATAGTGCCACATGCGGTCGCGGTTGATGACCCTGCCGCCGGCGTGTTCCGATATGGCCAGCATGCGGCCGTCGACATGGTCCGGCACGCCGGTGATCATGCGCTGCGGCGCGTTGCCCAGCCGCTTGGGCCAGTTTTCCCGCACCAGCCGATGGTTGGCGCCAATGCCGCCGGAGGCGACGATCACCGCCTGCGCTTGCAATGCGAAACCGCCTGATACGTCGCGCGGACTCCTGTGGCCGCGCTCGACAGGGCTCGGTTGCAGGATGTCGCCCTGTACGCCGGTCACGGCTGCACCCGTCCGCGTCAGGGCATTGACCCGGTGACGAAACCTGAAGTCGATCAATCCACGCTTTTGCGCCTCGCGCACGCGCAGCACGAAAGGTTCGAGCACGCCGGGACCGGTGCCCCAGGTGATGTGGAAGCGCGGTACCGAATTGCCGTGGCCGATGGCGTTGCCGCCGCCGCGCTCGGCCCAGCCGACGACAGGAAAGAATTTCAGGCCGCGCTCGATCAGCCAGGAGCGCTTCTCGCCGGCGGCGAAGCCGACATAGGCCTCGGCCCATTTGCGTGGCCAGTGGTCTTCCGGCCGGTCGAAGGCGGCGGTGCCCATCCAGTCCTCGAGCGCCAGGTCATGGGAGTCGCGGATGCGCATGCGCCGCTGCTCCTGTGAATCGACGAGGAAAAGCCCGCCGAACGACCAGAACGCCTGGCCGCCCAGCGATTGCTCCGGCTCCTGGTCGACGATGATGATTTTCTTGCCCGCTTCCGCAAGCTCGGCGGCGGCAACCAGTCCGGCAAGGCCGGCGCCGACAATGATCACATCCGCGTCGTCAGCCATTTTTCCTCCCCAGGATTAGCCGGCTATGTAATATGGGTTTCAGACGGTCTCCCAGCCGCCTGTGTCGCCGGCGCGGAAGATGGCGTCGATGACTTTCTGGTTGAGCACGGATTCTTCCAGCGTGAAGACGCGCTCCTTGCCGCCAAGAGCTGCCCGCGCGAAGGTCTCGACCTCGAGCCTGTATTGCTGCGTGCCGGGGAAGCGGAACACCTGCGCCTCGGTGTGGTTCTGGTTGTGCAGTTCGACGCGGTGATGGTCGTAGAGCCCGGCATTGAAGGGCGAGAACAGTTCGATGAAACCCTTCTCGCCGTGGAACACCATCATCTGCCGCGCCGCCATCTGCGTCGACAGGTAGAAGGACAGCTCGAAATCGCCGAAATCGGCGCGGATCGATGAATAGATGTCGGTGCCGAATGTCTTGTCGCGCTCGATCGTCGCCTGTACGCGCAGCGGCTCCTTGCCGGTCGAGAAGCGCGTCGACACGGTCGGGTAGACGCCGATATCGGGCAGCGCGCCGCCGCCGAGATCGAGCTTGTTGCGCATGTTGTTGGGGTCGACATTGTAGTAGGAAAACGCGCCCTGCACATGGCGCAGCCGGCCGATGGCGCCGCTGGCGATGAGATCACGCACCTTGATCCACTGCGGGTGGTAGATAACCATGAAGGCTTCGCAGACCAGCACCTTCTTCTGGTCGCGCAACTTGATCAGCGGCGCGATGTCCTTGGCATCGAGTGCCAGCGGCTTTTCGACCAGCACATGCTTGCCCGCTTCGATGGCTTTTGCAGTCCATTCGACATGCTGCGAGGTCGGCAACGGGATGTAGACGCCATCGACCTCGTTGGAAGCGAGCAACTCCTCATAGGAGCCGAAGGCATGGCGCGCGCCAAAGCGGTCGCCCAATGCCTTGGCCTTCGCTAGGTCGCGGCTGGCGATTGCCGACAGCACGCCGTTCTCCGCTTCGACGATTGCCGGCAACAGCTGCTCGCGGCCGATCTTGGCCGTCGACAACACACCCCATCGGAACATCACGCTTCTCCCTATAGATTACAGGCAAGGAGGTTTGCCTGAAATCGCTGGAAAAGCCAATGCAGGTCGCTCGGTTCCTCGCCCCACGAAAGCGGGCAAGGAACCCAGGTACCTCAGCCGCGCGCTAGCCCCTTTTCCCGGTCAGCGTCATGTCGAAATCGACGACGTTGGAATAGAGCGGCGTGCCGACATCCATGCCGTAGCGCGAGCGCAGCACCTTGCCGGTGACATGGAATTTGATCGTCCCGCCCTTCAACCCGTCGAGCTCGGCGGTGAATTTTTCCGGAAACGTCTTGCCGCGCGCCGTCAGCCTGCCGGTGACAAGGGCCGACGTGTCGCCGGTGCGGGTCACGCTGGTCGAGCGGAACTGGATTTCGGGACTGTTGGCCGCGTCGAACACCGCGTCGGAGCGCAGGAACGCATCAATGCGGCCTTGGCCGGTGCCGACGCTTTCGGGATAGATGGTCAGGTCGACTTTCGAACGGCCGACATCATTGTTGTCGATGCGGATCATGCCCTTGAAACGGGCAAAGGCGCCGTCGAAACCGCCGCCGCCGGCCTTGCCGATGGTGAAGCGGATCGCGGAGCCAGTTTGGCTGATCGTATAGCTGCCGGCGGCATCGCCGAGCACGACCGCCGCATAAACAGGCATGGCAAGGCAGGCGGCGATAGCCGCCAATCCGAGGATTCGCGCACGCATTGGGTTGTTCCTTGTTAGGAGGCAGCGCTCTCTGGCGTCCTCACCCCACAAACGAGACCAAGGCGCCTTCTATTCCCCGGCTGACGAAGGCGTGATCATACGCGCGAGCACCCCGTCGCGAAGCAGGAAACGGTGGCGCAGGGCAGCCGCGACATGCAGGGCGACAAGCGCCGCGCCGGCATAGGCGAGATACCAGTGTGCCGACGTCCAAAAGCTTTCGGCGGCATCGGATTCGGCGAGCGGCAGGTTCGGCATGACGAACAGGTTGAACGGCATGCTGGGAATCTCCAGCGTCGAGACCGACACCAGCGCCCAGCCTGACAGGGGCAGGGCGATCTGGAAGGCATAGAGCGCCAGATGCGCCAGCGGCGCCGAGCGGCGCTCCAGGGCGCCGACAGAAGGCGGCAAGGGCGGTGCCGCATTGCCGAGCCGCCAGGCTATACGCAGGATGATGAGCCCCAGCAGCAGGAAGCCCAGGGATTTGTGCAGCTGGATCAGTTCGAAGGCCGTGCGTTGGCTCGGGGTCCTGACCATGACGAAGCCGAGCATGAACTGGCCGATGAAGATAATCCCGATCAGCCAGTGGAGGATAATGGTTGCCCATCCATAGCGGGTCGCGGTGTTGGTGATTGAAGCCTGCATGCGAGGCGAACGTTGGGGCGGTCAGCTTTCTTCCCCTTGCCGAGGAGGAGGAGAGTTGCCTACCCACTCACCTTGAAGAAATCGACGAAAGCCCTCAGCGCCGGCCGCATCTGGCGGCGGCTCGGGTAGTAGACGAAGAATCCGTCAAAGGGTGGGCACCAGTCCTCCAGCACGCGGATCAGCCGTCCGTCGGCAAGCGGCGCGCGGACATAGTCCTCGAAAACGAAGGCGAGCCCGGCGCCGTCGATCGCGGCCTGGGCGATCAGATGGTCCTCGTCGAGGATCAGCGGCCCTTGCACCGCGATCTCGACCTCCTCGCCGTCCTTTTCGAATTCCCAGCGGTAGAGAATGCCGCTGGAGAAGCGGAAGCGGATGCAGCGATGCTCGGCAAGATCGCGCGGGTGGCGGGGCCGGGGCATGCTCTCGAAATAGGATGGCGCGCCCACCACCGCGCCGCGAATGTCCGGCCCGATGCGCACCGCGATCATGTCGCGCTGCAGGCTCTCGCCGAGCCTGACACCAGCATCGAAACCGCCTGCCACCACGTCGGTGAAACGATCCTCGATGATGATCTCCAGCACGATGTCGGGATAGGCTGATGCAAAGGCGCTGAGCCGTGGCGTCAGCACCAGATGCGCTGACGTGCGCGGCACGCTGAGCCGCAAGTTCCCGGCGGGCCGGTCGCGCGCCTCGACGGCCGTCTCCAGCGCCAGGTCGATCTCGGAAAGCGCCGGGCGCAATCGCTCCAGCAATTGCGCGCCTTCCTCGGTCGGAGCGACACTGCGTGTGCTGCGCGCCAAAAGGCGCACGCCAAGCCGTGCCTCCAGGCTGGAGACCGCGTGGCTCACCGCGGAGGGAGCTATCGCCAGTTCCCTGGCCGCGCCGCGAAAACTGCCGCATTGGGCAACGGTTGCCAGCACCGCGAGCTGTGAGAGATGTGCCCGATTCATTGATCTATTTCATGGAACGACCCGTACGAAGAAGAGCCGATTATCGAACGTGCTGCAAGGCGTTATTTCCTAGGCATCACAACAAGGAGATGCGTGATGAAAACCCGCAAGCTAGGAACTGAACTCGAAGTCTATCCGGTCGGCCTCGGTTGCATGGGCATGAGCTTTGCCTATGGCGGCCAGCCGGAAGCCGAGGCGATCGCCACCTTGCACCGCGCCGTCGAGATAGGTGTCAACTTCTTCGACACGGCCGAGGTCTACGGCCCCTACGAGAACGAGATCCTGCTGGGCAAAGCGCTGAAATCGGTTCGCGATAAGGTGACGATCGCGACCAAATTCGGCTTCAAGATCCTGGAGGAAGGCACCGGCATGGATCGCATGGCCGGTGTCGACAGCCGTCCCGAGCACGTCAAGGCCGTCGCCGAGGCGTCGCTGAAGCGGCTCGGCACCGATGTCATCGACCTCTACTACCAGCACCGCGTCGACCCGGACGTGCCGATCGAGGATACGGTCGGCGCCATGGCCGAGCTGGTGCGCGAGGGCAAGGTGCGGGCGCTTGGCCTGTCGGAGGCAAGTGCCGCCACCATCCGCCGGGCACACGCAGTGCACCCGATATCAGCAGTGCAGAGCGAATACTCGCTGTGGAGCCGCGACCCGGAAGACGAGACATTCGCCGTCTGCCGCGAGTTGGGCATTGGCTTCGTGCCCTACAGCCCGCTCGGCCGCGGCCTGCTCACCGGCACCATCGCGAGGCCGGAGACCCTGAGCGACGACGATTGGCGCCGCACCTTGCCGCGCTTCCAGGCCGACGCCATGGAAGCCAATGGCAAGGTGATCGCCACGCTGGAAAGGATGGCGATGGAGAAGGGCGTCACCTCGGCGCAGCTGGCGCTGGCCTGGGTGCTGCACCAGGGCGACTTCATCGTGCCGATCCCGGGTGCGCGAAAAATCCGCCATTTGGAGCAGAATACGGCGGCGGCTGACATCGTGCTCAGCGCGGCAGAGGTCGCGGCGATCGGCGATGCGCTGTCGCCCGACAAGGTTATGGGCAAGCGCTATACGGAGGAGTTGCTGGCGCTGGTGAATGGGTGAAGGTGGAAAAGGGCGCGCCCTTTTATGCAGCGAATTAAAGGGCGTTGGCGCGAGGCACCCCCCTCTGTGACAGAGGGGGGTGCCTCGCGCCAACCTGAAACTCTGTTAGCTCACCACGGCACCACCGTAATCTCCGGCCAATACGCCCGCGCTCGCGCGCCCTTCTCCTCATGCGTCTTCCGGTTATCCATCAGCCGGCTGGGCGTAATTCGAAACGAAAAAAGGTCGTCGAGCCCGAACGGCGCCACGAGGTCCAGCTGCCCGTCCCCGTCGAACCGCACCCCCACCGCATGCGTCTTCGAGGCAAAATAGCTGACGGATTGGCTGGCACTCGTATAGCGCGGGCACGGCTGCCCGAACTTTTCCGGATACCACAGGTGCACGCGCGCCTGGTTGCGCACTTCCACCGGCAGCGGCAGTCCTTCGAAATGCCTGGCCGCCCGTTGGATCACCGCGTCTTCGGCCTCGTAGGACAGGTCGGAACCGTCGAAATAAAACAGGTCGACATCCCTGATGCCGTAGCCCGATGGCTTGCCGGTCAGGTGGTTCCAGACGCTATTGTAAAGCGCGCCGGAAACCACCAGCCAATCCGGCAGCGCAAGCGCGCGCACCCTCGCCAGCGTTTCGGCAAGCAGCGGGTCAGCCGCGACGATGTCGAGAAAAGCCGTACGCTGTTTCTCGAAGGAGAGCCCAGAATGGCGCAGATGGTCCATCGCCCTTTGGAGAGCGATTCGCCATCCGCTCGCAAGTCTCAGCCGCGCAGCACGCCGCCCGTCTGCTTGCCGACATTCTCGACGATGCGCTTGGCCAGCGCCTCGAAATCCTCGTCGGTCAACGTCTTCTCGACCGGCTGGATCGAGACTTCGATGGCGATCGACTTCTTGCCTTCGCCCAGCGACGCACCTTCGAACACGTCGAAGACCGAGGCAGCCGTGATCAGCTTCTTGTCGGCGGCAAGCGCGGCACGTACCAGCGTGCCGGCCTCGACTCCCTTGTCGACGACGAAGGCGAAGTCGCGCTTCACCGCCTGGAAAGCGGACAGGTGCAGCCTGGGCTTGGTCTTGGTCGGCTTGGCCTTCGGCTCGGGCACGGCGTCGACGAACACCTCGAAGCCGCAGAGCGGCCCCGAGACATCGAGCCCTTCCAGCGTCTTCGGATGGAACTCGCCGAACGTGCCGAGCACGGTCTTCGGGCCAAGCTTGATCGTTCCGGAGCGGCCGGGATGGTACCAGGCGGGTCCGCCGGCCTCGATCTGCAGCCGGTCGACCGGTGCGCCACAGGCTTCGAGCGCGGCGATCGCATCCGCCTTCGCGTCGAACACGCCGACCGGGCCCGAATTGCCGGCCCAGTTGCGGCCGGAGCCGTCGAGCTTGGCCGTGCCGCGGCGCACGCCGGCGGCGACGCGCCGCTGCTGGTCGGCGCCGTCGCCCTCATAGGTGCCCGAGACCTCGAACAGCGCCACGTCGCCGATGCCCTTGTCGGCGTTGCGCTGCGCGGCCGAAATCAGCCCCGGCAGCAGCGAGGGCCGCATGTCGGACATGTCGGCGGCGATTGGGTTGGCAAGCTTCAGCGCCGTCTGGCCGCCGCCGAACAGTTCGGCGTGTTTGGCCGGGATGAACGACCAGGTAACGGCCTCCATCATGCCGCGCACCGCAAGCGAACGCTTCGCGGCACGGGTGCGGATCTGCAGCGTGGTCAGGATCTTGCCGTTGACCACGTCATGCGCGCCGAGCGGCTGCGGCGCGATATTGTCGACGCCATGGATTCGCATGACCTCCTCGACCAGATCGGCCTTGCCGTCGACATCGGGCCGCCAGGACGGCACGGTCACGTCGACGACGTCGCCCGATCCCTGCGCGTGGAAGCCGAGACGCGACAGGATGTCGAGGCTCTCCGCCTTTGGCACCTCGATACCGGTCAGCCGTTTCACTTCCGACAGCGGAAGCGACACGATCTTCGGCTGATGCCCGGCATAGCCGGCCACCTCGGCCTCGGTCGGCGTGCCGCCGCAGAAATCGATCACCAGCTTGGTCGCCAGTTCGATGCCCGGCACCATGAATTCAGGGTCGACACCGCGCTCGAAACGGTAGCGCGCGTCGGTGATGATGCCGAGCGTGCGGCCGGTGCGGGCCGTGGTGATCGGGTCCCAAAGAGCGGATTCGATCAGCACGTCCGTCGTGTTCTCGTCACAGCCGGAGTGTTCGCCACCCATGATGCCGGCAATGGACTCGACGCCATTGTCGTCCGCGATCACGCACATCTCCGGCGTCAGCGTGTATTCGCGCCCGTCGAGCGCCTGCACCTTTTCGCCATTCTTGGCGCGGCGCACCACGAGGTTGCCGGCGACCTTGGCGGCATCGAAGACATGCAGCGGCCGTCCGCGATCGAAGGTGACGTAATTGGTGATGTCGACCAGCGCGCTGATCGGCCTCAGCCCAATGGCGATCAGCCGCTGCTGCAGCCATTTCGGCGAGGGCCCGTTCTTGACATCCTTGACCAGCCTGAGGGCGAAGCCGGGGCAAAGCTCCGGCGCTTCGATCGTCACCTTCACCGGGCACATGCCGTTGCCGACATGCGGCATGATCGCCCCGCCGACGAGGCGGCCAAGCCCGCTCGCCGCCAGATCCCGGGCGATGCCGTAGACGCTGGTGGCGTCGGGCCGGTTCGGCGTCAGATTGATCTCGATGACCGGATCGTCGAGATGCGCATAGGACGCAAAGCTGGTGCCGACCGGCGCATCCTCGGGCAGGTCGATGATGCCATTATGCTCGTCGGACAGTTCCAGTTCGCGCTCCGAACACATCATGCCATGGCTTTCGACGCCACGGATCTTGCCGACCGTCAGCGTCACGTCGATGCCGGGGACATAGGTGCCGGGCGCGGCGAAGGCGCCGATCAGGCCAGCGCGGGCGTTGGGCGCGCCGCAGACGACCTGCACCGGCGGCTTGCCGTCGCCGGTATCGACGGTCAGCACCCGCAGCCGGTCGGCGTCGGGATGCTGCACCGCCGTCAGCACCTTGGCGATGACGAAGGGTTTCAGCCCCGCCTTGTCGTCGACATGCTCGACCTCGAGGCCGATCGAGGTCAGCCGCTCGACGATTTCGGCCAGCGTGGCGTCGGTTTCAAGGTGATCCTTGAGCCAGGAGAGGGTGAATTTCATTGGGCTGTTCCGTGGTAGCTGGCAGCAGAAGTCTTCAGGGCCGTCACGCGCTCAGGCCTCCGAACAGCGTCGGCATGTCGAGCGGCCGGAAGCCGTAGTGCGACAGCCAGCGCACATCCGCGTCGAAGAAGGCGCGCAGGTCGGGCATGCCATATTTCAGCATGGCGATGCGGTCGATGCCCATGCCCCAGGCAAAGCCCTGGTACTCGTCGGGATCGAGTCCGCCGGCCCTGAGCACATTGGGGTGCACCATGCCGCAGCCCAGGATCTCCATCCAGTCGGAGCCTTCGCCGAAGCGCACTTCGCCGGGCCTGGAGCGGTCGCACTGGATATCGACCTCGAGGCTTGGCTCGGTGAACGGGAAGAAGGAGGGGCGAAAGCGCATCTTGACCTGCGGCACTTCGAAGAAGGCCTTGCAGAACTCTTCCAGCACCCACTTCATGTTGGCGACGTTGGCCGATTTATCGATCACCAGCCCCTCGACCTGATGGAACATCGGCGAGTGGGTGGCGTCGGAATCCTGGCGATAGGTCTTGCCCGGAATGACGATGCGGATCGGCGGCTTCTGCTTCTCCATGGTGCGGATCTGCACCGGCGAGGTATGAGTGCGCAAAAGCTTGCGCTCGCCCTTCTCGTCCGGCTGGAAGAAGAAGGTGTCGTGCATCTCGCGTGCCGGGTGGCCCTCCGGAAAATTCAGCGCGGTGAAATTATAGTAGTCGGTCTCGATATCGGGACCTTCGGCGATGGCGAAGCCGAGATCGCCGAAGATCGCGGCGATTTCGTCGATGACCTGGCTGATCGGATGGATGCGGCCGCGCTCGGCCGGCGACTGCCGCACCGGCAGCGTCACGTCGACCTTCTCAGCCGCCAGACGGGCGGCGATCGCCACATCCCTGAGTTCAGCCTTGCGGGCCGTCAGCGCCTCGGTGACACGGTTCTTGAGGCCGTTGATGGCCGGGCCCTTCACCTGCCGGTCCTCGGCGCTCATCGCGCCAAGCGTCTTCAGCATTTCCGAGATTGAGCCCTTCTTGCCAAGCGCCGAAACGCGCACCGCCTCGATCGACGTCTCGTCGGCGGCCGAGGCGATGTCAGCCATCAGGGTATTTTCGAGTGCATCAAGGCCAATGGTTGCGTCGTTCACGATCAAACTCGCTGCGTTGGAAGTCGGCTTAAGTGAAAGTCACTTTAAAAGTGAAATTTCAGGCAGAGACAAAAGAACCCGCGCCAGCCGTGCCAGCGCGGGTTCCCAAATCAGAATTTCGAATGCTTGGGAAGCGCTGGGCTCGGAGCCCGATCCCGAAAAGTTGCAGACTTTTCGGAAAAGATCGCGCTCCCCGCTAATTTCCCTGGAGCATGATGTTGTCCAAAAAGTCAGAAACTTTTTGGCATCATGCTCTAGGCGACAGCGCTTTCAAAAGCATTCGGAGTGGTGTTCTTGAGGTACTCAAGAGCAACCTTGGCCTTGGCCACCAGGGCGGCGAAAGCCTGCGGCTCGTGGATGGCCATGTCGGACAGGATCTTGCGATCGATCTCGATGCCGGCCTTGTTCAAACCGTCGATGAAGCGGCCATAGGTCAGGCCATGCTCGTGCGTCGCGGCGTTGATGCGCTGGATCCACAGCGCGCGGAACGAGCGCTTGCGGTTCTTGCGGTCGCGGTAAGCGTACTGCAGCGACTTTTCCACCGCCTGCTTGGCGATGCGGATGGTGTTCTTGCGGCGGCCGTAGAAGCCTTTCGCGGCTTTCAGAACCTTCTTGTGCTTGGCGTGCGAGGTGACGCCTCTCTTTACGCGTGCCATGTCATGATCTCCTTAAAAGCAATTCCAGGTGCCTGGCGGCGTTCCGTTCGAAATTGCGTAAAACTGATGCGTGTCCGGACCGAATGCCTTAGAGGCCGTTCGGCAGAAAATTCTTGATGACCTTCTTGCCATCCGGTTCAGCCAGAACCATCGTGCCGCGGGCATTTCGAATGAACTTGTTGGAACGCTTGATCATGCCGTGACGCTTGCCGGCCGCAGCCGACAGGACTTTACCCGTACCTGTGATCTTGAACCGCTTCTTGGCGGCCGATTTGGTCTTCATCTTGGGCATTTTGCTACTCCGTATTGTTGGCGCACGATCGCGCTTCTTGTTCGCTCCGGGCCGACCAAAGCCCGAAAAGCAAATGAAACCGCCACGGCATGCCCTGCCGGGCGGTTTTCTTGGAACGGCGGTGCTATAGATCAAAGATGGCGCGGGCGCAACACCCTCAGCACCGTGCGACGCACTGTCCCCGGTCAGGGCAGCCTAAACCAGACCGGCAGCATGCCCGACAACTGCGCGCCGTCGATCAGTTCGAAAGCCGGCAGCGCGATCAGGAACACCAGCCCGTCGAGCAGTGTGGTCAAAAGCAGGCTCGGCCTGAAGCTGCCGGTGTCGCCTTCCTGGTAGAGCGAAAGCTTGGGGAAGAAGCGCGGCACGCGTGCCAGATAGTCGGCATAGGGTGCACCGAGCGCCTCCTTGAGGAACTTCTCCTCGCGCAGGATGACGATATGGAAGGCACCGGCGCACAGAACCGCGAAAAGGATGATGCCGGAGAACGAGCCGATCTGCGCGCCGACGCCGGCGGCGGCCACGGTCGAGAACACGTAGAGCGGGTTGCGGGTGATCGAATAGGGGCCGCCGGTCACCACCTCGGAGGATTTGCGCCCGCCTATATAGAGCGTCGCCCAGAGGCGCCCGACGATGCCGAGGAAAATCAAGAGCACGCCGAACATCTCGATCGTTTCGTGCACCGGCGTGTCCGGCGGGAAGGTCGACTGGCCGAACAGCAGCGCCAGAAACAGCACCACCACGAGCACGGCAAGCACCAGCCGGCGCATCTGCTGGTAGTTGCCCAGCCCATGTTTGACGTCCTTGACGTCCGAAACCTTGTCGTTGGCCATGCGGGAATCCGATCGTCGAAGAGCTTTGCCGGCGATCGCAGCTTTGAGCTAAGAAATAAGGCGTCCCGCCGATCGCCGGGACGCCCTGTAGCACAATTCGGGCGGATTTGGAGCGCGATGTCCGGGCCTGACGTCATCGTGATCCAAGTGGGTTCCGCAAACCTTAGCGCGGCGCCAGCACCATCATCATCTGGCGGCCTTCGAGCTTCGGCTCGGCTTCCACCTTGGCGATGGTCGCCACCTCCTCGCGCACCTTGTTCAGAAGCTGCATGCCGAGTTCCATATGCGCCATCTCGCGGCCGCGGAAGCGCAGCGTCAGCTTGACCTTGTCGCCTTCCTCGAAGAAGCGGCGCACCGCCTTCATCTTGGTTTCGTAGTCATGGCTGTCGATGTTCGGGCGCATCTTGATCTCCTTGATCTCGATGACCTTCTGGTTCTTGCGCGCCTCGGCCGCCTTCTTCTGGTTGGCGTATTTCAACTTGCCGAGATCGAGGATTTTTACGACGGGGGGGACCGCGTTGGGCGATATTTCGACGAGATCGAGCCCGGCCTCTTCGGCGAGCAGCAATGCGTCGTTGATGGAAATATCGCCGCGATTCTGGCCGTCGGCGTCGATAAGCTGGACCCGGGGAACCCGGATGTCACGATTGGAGCGCGGCCCATCCTTGGTCGGCGCCGCTGCTTTGAAAGGTCTGCGAATGGTCGTGGTCTCCTTGGCCGTTTCGTTCGGGATTTGTCGGTCTTGATACGTGGACGCGCCAATGTGGTGAGCGCGCGGGCGGAGTCAATAGCACAGCATTGACAGAAAATCACCCTGATCGCTGGCCTGCACCAAACAAAGAAACAGCGCGAGTACTTTTCGCCACGCCTCCGGCTGTGCCACAAGGACCGCGTGCCAAAAGACGGGCCTGAGGAAAAAACCATGATCGCCACGCCCCCATCCTCTCTGGCTCCAACTTTTCTGGATGTCGACGGATCTGATATCGCGGTGCGCCATTCAGCCGGCTCGACGCCAGGCATCGTCTGGCTCGGCGGCTACAAGTCGGACATGCTGGGCACGAAGGCCGAGACGCTGTCGGACTGGGCGGCACGGGAAGGCCGGGCCTTCCTGCGGCACGACTATTCCGGTCATGGCGAATCCGGTGGCGCCTTCGCCGACGGCACGATCTCGAAATGGCTTGCGCAAAGCCTGGCCGTCTTCCGGCATTTCGCCAAAGGCGATCAGATCCTGGTCGGCTCGTCGATGGGCGCCTGGATCGCGCTGCGCATGGTGCAGGAATTGCGCAAGGCGGGCGACGCAAACGTCGTCGGCCTGGTGCTGCTGGCCCCGGCGCCGGATTTTACCAGCGACCTGATCGAGCCGGTGCTGACCAAGCCACAGAAGCGCGATCTCGCCGAAAAGGGCTTCTTCGCGGAACCCTCGGATTATTCCCCCGAGCCTTACGTCTACACCCGCGCCCTGATCGAGGATGGGCGCGATAACCGGGTGATGACCGGGCCGATCGACACGCATTGCCCGGTTCACATCCTGCAGGGACTGGCCGACGCCGACGTGCCGTCGAGCCATGCCTTGAGGCTGGTCAGTCTGCTGCCGGCCGACGATGTCACGCTGTCGCTGATCCCTGACGGCGACCACCGCCTGTCGCGGCCGCAGGATCTCGACATGCTGGTGCGGGCGGTCGGCGATATGGCCAGGCGAGGCCAGTGACGATGCGCCTGTCCATCCCGATCTCCGCCTTCGTCGCGGCCATCGTCGGTTTCGGCGGCACGCTGGCCATCGTCATTGCCGCCGCCAAGGCGGTCGGCGCGACGCAGGTCGAGACGGCAAGCGGTGTGACGGCGATCTGCCTGGCCATGACCGTCGAGTGCCTGTGGCTGTCATGGCGCACGAAAATGCCTGTCATCACCGCCTGGTCGACGCCAGGCCTTGCACTGGTCGCCGCCTCGAGCGGCTTCTCGATGGGCGAGGCCGTCGGCGCCTATATCGTCACGGGCGTGCTGCTGGTCGCTACCGGCCTGTTTGGGCCGCTGACCCGGCTGATATCGAGAATACCGGCTTCGGTCGCCTCCGGCATGCTGGCCGGCATCGTCGTCACCTTCGCCATCAATGCCATGAAGGCCATTCCGGCGGACCCTTGGCTCATCCTGCCGCTGATCGCGGCATTCTTCGTCATCCGGCTGTTCAATCCGGCGCTGTCGGTGCTGGCGGTGCTGGTTGGCGGTGGCCTTGCCGCCTTCCTTACGGGCCGTGTCGGCGGCCTGCCCGCGCCCGAACTGTCGACACTGACGTTTATCGCTCCCCATTTCACCGCCAAGGCGATCATCGGCCTGGCGCTGCCGCTCTACCTCGTCACCATGGCTTCGCAGAACCTGTCGGGGCTGGCGGTACTGCGGGCGGCCGGCTACCACCCTGAACCTGGCCCGCTGATCGGCGTCACCGGCCTGTTTTCGCTCCTGTCGGCACCATTCGGTGCCGGAACCACCAATCTGGCCGCGATCTCGGCGGCCATCTGCACCGGCCCTGACGTCCATCCCGATCCCGCCGAGCGCTGGAAGACCGGGCCGTTCTACGCGCTTGCCTATCTCGTCTTCGCAATTTTCGGCGCTTCGCTGGTGGCGATCTTCGCCGTCCTGCCGCAGACCCTGATCGTGCTGGTGGCGGGACTTGCGCTGATGGGGTCGCTCGCCAACGCGCTGGCGATCGCGCTGAAGGACGAGAGCGAGCGCATGGCCGCAACCGTCACCTTCGTCGTGACCGCCTCCGGGCTGACGCTGTTCGGTGTCGGCGCCGCATTCTGGGGCCTGATCGCCGGGTTGGTCGTGCTTTTCCTCGATATGCTCAAAAAGCGATAATCATTTCAGGCCCTTGTTCGGTTTTGGCGGACATTGTCTTGAATCGCCGTTTTCGCCTTCCCATTTCGATTCCACGCAGCCGGTTCTGGCTGTCTCCAACCGAAGGAATGGGAGAAAATGAACACATCTGCATTGATCCGCCCGGCCTGGACGCCGGCGACCATCGCGTTGATGGTGATCGGTTTCATGGTGTTCTGGCCGCTCGGCTTCGCCATGCTCGCCTACATCATCTGGGGCGACCGGCTCGAGGGCTTCAAGCGTGACGTCAACCGCGCGACCGACGGCATCTTCGCCGGCTGCCGCCGTGGCTCCGACAAGGCCGCGCGCTGGGGCAACGGCTCCGCCCGCACCGGCAACGTCGCTTTCGACGACTGGCGCGAAAAGGAGCTTGAGCGTCTGAACGAAGAGCGCCGCAAGCTCGACGAGATGCTGACGCAGTTCGACGAGTATGCCCGCGAATTGCGCCGCGCCAAGGATCAGGACGAGTTCGACCGGTTCATGGCCAACCGCAACAAGTCGACCGCGCCGGCCAAGACCGATCCGAGCACCGGAACGACCCCCACCAAGCGTGGCAAAGGCTCGAACCTGCTCGACGACTGAAGCCCGGCGACAGGGCCAAGGTATGATGACGGCGTCGCGCGAGCGGCGCCGTTTCTTTTTTGTTCTATTCGTTCTCCTCGAATCGCGTATCGTCCCGCCATGACCATCGGGTTCTTCCGCAATCTGACGAAGCCCAAACCCACGCCTGTGGTGGAGCGGGAATATTGCGTCGCCGGCCGCACGCTGCCGCTCAAGATCGTCGAGAGCGCCAGGGCAAAGCGTCTGACGCTGCGCATCGATTCCGGCGGACAGGGCCTGCGCATAACCGTGCCGCCGGGCCTGCGCCGCGGTGAAGTGGACAGGTTCCTCGACCGCCACCAGGGCTGGCTGGAACAGCGGCTGGCCAAGGTGCCGACACGGCCGCAGGTGCGTCCGGGCATAAAGATTCCGGTACGCGGCGTGGCCCACCGTATCGTACATGAGCCGTCAAAGCGCGGCACTGTCACCATATCGCGCGACGACCGCGGCCCGCTGCTGATCGTGCATGGCGACCGCATCCATCTGCCGCGCCGCATCGCCGATTTTTTGAAACGCGAGGCCAAGAAGGAAATCGAAAAGCTGGTCGTCAAGCATACGGAGGCGCTTGGCAAGCGCGCCAAGGCGATCCGCTACAAGGACACCTCCAGCCGCTGGGGCTCCTGCACTTCGGAAGGCAATCTGTCCTTTTCCTGGCGCATCATGATGGCGCCGCAGCCTGTCATAAACTACCTCGTCGCGCATGAGGTGGCGCATCTCAAGGAGATGAACCACGGGCCGAAATTCTGGAAACTATGCGAAAAGCTCTGCCCCGACACCGAGCGCTGCAAGGATTGGCTGAAGCGCAATGGCGGCGCCCTGCAGGCGATTGTGTTCGAGTAGGGCGCCTCAATCATCATTCGCCGCATTGAGCTCATCCGGCCGCAACCCTTCGTCAGCATGATGCGGCCAGGGTAGAAAGTTCCGATCGAAAGCCTCGCCGCCGAAATAATCCAGCGCCCGATGCGCCTCGGCGCCGTTGAAGGCGGCCCTGTCCATGAGGTGCGCTATGACCTCGCGCGCCTGCGCGATCTTCTGCTTCAGTTCGGCAACGGTCTGGTCGGCCATGGCTGTGCTCCCGCCTTGCATGCTGTCCATCCATAGGTAGCGCCTTTGGCCTTGCCGGCAAACAGCATGCTTTTTCTCGACTCTTGGCGCTTTTCGTGCCAATTCCGCGCCATGGCGCTCGACATCAAGATCTGCGGCTTGAAGACCGACCAGGCAATGGCCGCGGCCCTGGCCGGCGGCGCCAGCCATGTCGGGTTCATTTTCTTTCCAAAAAGCCCGCGTTATGTTGAGCCGGCCGAAGCCGGCCGTCTGCGCGAAGCGGCTCGTGGCAAGGCCTCGGCGATTGCCGTCACCGTCGATGCCAGAGACGCCTTCCTCGACGAAATCGTCGAAAAGCTGCAGCCCGACATGCTGCAACTGCACGGCTCCGAAACCCCCGAGCGAGTGGCTGAACTGAAAGCCCGCCATGGGCTGCCGGTGATGAAGGCGTTGCCGCTCAGCGAGGCCGCCGATCTCGAACGGATAAAGCCGTTTGTCGGCATCGCCGACCGGTTCCTGTTCGACGCCAAGCCTCCAAAGGGCTCGGAGCTGCCGGGCGGCAATGGCGTCGCCTTCGACTGGCGCATTCTCGCTGGCCTTGACGCCGGGATCGATTACATGCTTTCCGGTGGGCTCAACGCCGCCAACATCGGCGATGCCCTTAGGCTGGCCAATCCGCCCGCGATCGACATTTCGTCAGGCGTGGAAAGCGCCCCGGGCGTCAAGGATCCGGCGCTGATCGAACAGTTTTTCCGGGCCGTCAGGGCCGCGCGGGACGACCGCGCTGCCTGAACAAAATTTCGAACCCTGAGCATGTCCCGGAAAAGTGGGAACCGGTTTTCCGACAGGACATGCTCAAAAGTACAGATCTAGGAGATCGGCGATGAACAAGCCGGCGACACCCAATTCCTTCCGCACCGGACCCGACGAACAGGGCATGTTCGGCATTTTCGGCGGTCGTTTCGTTGCCGAAACGCTGATGCCGCTGATCCTCGACCTGGAGAAAAACTGGAACGAGGTCAAGAACGATCCGGATTTCAGGGCTGAACTGACCGGTCTTTCGACCCATTATGCCGGACGGCCGTCGAAGCTCTACTTCGCCGAGGGCCTGACCAGGCATCTTCGTGAGGTTTCCTCGGCGAAAGGCCTCGGGGGGGGCGCGAAAGTCTATTTCAAGCGCGAGGATTTGAACCATACCGGTTCGCACAAGATCAACAACTGCCTGGGCCAGATCCTGTTGGCCAAGCGCATGGGCAAGAAGCGCATCATCGCGGAGACCGGTGCCGGCCAGCATGGCGTGGCGTCCGCCACGGTCGCGGCCCGCTTCGGCTTTCCCTGCGTCGTCTATATGGGCGCGACCGACGTTGCTCGGCAGAGCCCCAACGTCTTCCGCATGAAGCTGCTCGGCGCCGAAGTGCGGCCCGTCACCGCCGGTCACGGCACGCTGAAGGACGCCATGAACGAAGCCCTTCGTGATTGGGTGACCAATGTCGAGGACACCTATTATTTGATCGGCACCGCCGCCGGTCCGCACCCCTATCCCGAACTGGTGCGCGATTTCCAGTCGGTGATCGGAACCGAGGCGCGCGCGCAGATCCTCGAACAGGAGGGGCGGCTGCCCGACACCATCATCGCCGCCGTCGGCGGCGGGTCCAATGCCATCGGCATGTTCCATCCCTTCCTCGATGACAAGGAAGTTCGTATCATCGGCATCGAAGCCGGCGGGCGCGGCCTCGACGGCATCGAGCATTGCGCCTCGATGAATGCCGGCTCCCCCGGTGTGCTGCACGGCAACCGCACCTATCTCTTGCAGAATGCCGACGGCCAGATCATGGACGGCCATTCGATCTCGGCCGGCCTCGATTATCCCGGCGTCGGCCCGGAGCATTCCTGGCTGCGCGACTCCGGCCGTGTCGACTATGTGCCGATCCTTGACGACGAGGCGCTCGAGGCCTTCAAGCTGACGACGCGCGTCGAAGGCATCATCCCGGCGCTGGAATCCGCGCACGCCATCGCCCATGCGGTCAAGATCGTGCCCGCCATGGACAAGGACCAGATCGTCATCGTCAACCTGTCCGGCCGTGGCGACAAGGACGTCCACACGGTGGCCTCGATGCTGGGCATGGAGATCTAGGCCCTTTGGACCGTTCGACCTGGGAGTTGATTATGAGCAAAATTCGTCCAAAGGGCCTGACATGACAACCCGCATCGACCGCCGCATGGAGAAGCTGAAGGCCGAAGGCCGCCCGGCGCTCGTCACCTATTTCATGGGGGGCGACCCCGACTATGCAACCTCGCTGTCGATCATGAAGGCGCTGCCCGGCGCCGGCTCCGACATCATCGAGCTCGGCATGCCGTTTTCCGACCCGATGGCCGACGGCCCGGCGATCCAGGCGGCGGGCCTCAGGGCGCTCAAAGGCGGCCAAACGCTGGTCAAGACGCTGAAGATGGCGTCGGACTTCCGCGCCGGCGACGATGAAACGCCGATCGTGCTGATGGGCTACTACAACCCGATCTACATCTATGGCGTCGACCGCTTCCTGAAGGACGCGATCGCCAGCGGCATCGACGGGCTGATCGTCGTCGACCTGCCGCCGGAGATGGATGAGGAACTCTGCATCCCGGCGCTGAAGGCCGGCATCAATTTCATCCGGCTGGCGACGCCGACCACCGACGACAAGCGCCTGCCCAAGGTGCTGCAGAACACATCCGGCTTCGTCTACTACGTGTCCATGACCGGCATCACCGGCTCGGCGCTTGCCGACACCGGCAAGGTCGCCACAGCGGTCCAGCGCATCAAGGGTCACACCAACCTGCCGGTCTGCGTCGGGTTCGGCGTCAAGACCGCCGAACAGGCGCGCGTGATCGGGGCCAACGCCGACGGCGTGGTCGTCGGCACGGCGATCGTCAACGCGGTCGCGAACGTGCTGGGGCCGAAGGGTGAAAAGACCGCCGATCCGGCGGAGGCAGTCGCCACGCTGGTCAGCGGCCTTGCGCAAGGCGTGCGCTCGGCCCGCCTTGCTGCCGCCGAATAGTTTCCCTACGTCTTTACCCAACTCTTCGTCAGGACAGGAGCCGAAGCGATGAACTGGATCACCAATTACGTTCGCCCGAAAATCAATTCGATGCTCGGCCGGCGCACCGACATGCCCGAGAATCTCTGGATCAAGGATCCCGAGACCGGCGAGATGGTGTTCCACAAGGACCTGGAATCCAACCAGTTCGTCATCCCGTCTTCCGGCCATCACATGAAGATCTCGGCCAAGGAGCGGCTGAAATTCTTCTTCGATGACGGCAAGTACGAGACCCTGGACAATCCCAAGGTCATGCAGGATCCGCTGAAGTTCCGCGACGAGAAACGCTATGTCGACCGGCTGAAGGACGCCAAGGCCAAGACCGGCCTGGAAGACGCCATCATCAATGCGCTGGGGACCGTCGAGGGCTTGCCGGTGGTGGTGACGGTGCAGGATTTCGCTTTCATGGGCGGTTCGCTCGGCATGGCTGCGGGTGATGCCATCGTGCATGGCTTCGAGGTCGCCTTGCAGCGCAAGCGGCCGTTGATCCTGTTCGCCGCCTCCGGTGGCGCGCGCATGCAGGAAGGTATTTTGTCCCTCATGCAATTGCCGCGCACCACGGTTGGTGTTGATAGGCTGAAGGAAGCCGGCCTGCCCTACATCGTCGTGCTGACCAACCCGACCACCGGCGGCGTCACCGCCTCCTATGCCATGCTGGGCGACGTGCACATCGCCGAGCCCGGCGCGCTGATCGGTTTTGCCGGGCCGCGTGTTATCGAACAGACCATCCGCGAGAAATTGCCGGACGGCTTCCAGCGCTCCGAATATCTGATGGAGCATGGCATGGTCGACATGGTGGTGTCGCGGCTGGAGCTGCGCGAGACCATCGCCCGCCTGTTGAAGATGCTGCTCAAGATGCCGGAAGAGCAAAAGCCTCTGGAACCGGAAATCCTGCCGCCGGCCGTGGTTGCCGCCGACGTCCGGCCGCAAGCTTGACGCTACACCGACCTAACGCGAGACTGGCCTGACGCGACATTGGCCGCCGCGAACAGCGATTGCGCGGCATCCGTTGCACGCTGTAGCCTTTTGATAGCCGTGGTCTTTGCGGGAGCGATTCTGGCTCCAGGCCATGCACGGGATTCGCCATGACGACGCTTGCCGCGGACCGCGAAATCGAAGCCCTGATGGCGCTTCACCCGAAGGGTTTCGACCTTTCGCTCGACCGCATCACGCGGCTGTTGGAACGGTTGGGCAGTCCGCAGGACCTGCTGCCGCCGGTCATCCACATCGCTGGCACCAACGGCAAGGGTTCCTGCGCCGCCTTCTCGCGGGCGCTGCTGGAAGCCTCCGGCCGGCTCGTCCATGTCCACACCTCGCCACATCTGGTCAGCTGGCACGAGCGCTACAGGCTGGCCGCCGAAGGCGGGGGCAGGCTGGTCGACGACGACATCTTCGCGGAGGCCATTGCCCGCGTTGCCAAGGCCAATGCAGGCCAGAAGATCACCGTCTTCGAAATTCTCACCGCCGTCACCTTCATCCTGTTTTCGGAACATCCGGCCGATGTCGCGATCATCGAGGTCGGTCTTGGCGGCCGTTTCGACGCCACCAATGTCGTCGCGCGGCCGGCCGTGTCGGTGATCATGCCGGTGTCGATGGACCATGAGGCCTATCTCGGCGATCGCGTCGAACTGATCGCCGCCGAAAAGGCCGGGATCATGAAGCGTGGCTGCCCGGTGGTCATCGGCGCGCAGGAAAGCGAGACGGCGCTGCAGGTGCTGATCGACGCCGCCGAGCGGTTGGAATGCCCGACCCTGGTCTACGGGCAGGATTTTCTCGCCTTCGAGGAAAACGGCCGCATGGTCTACCAGGACGATGATGGGTTGATGGATCTGCCGCCGCCGCGGCTGCTCGGTCGCCACCAGTTCGCCAATGCGGCTGCTGCGATCGCCGCGGTCAAGGCGGCCGGCTTCGAGATCAGCCACCGCGCCGCCGAGAAGGCAATGACCAACGTCGCCTGGCCGGGCCGCATGCAGAAGCTGGCGCAGGGCCGGCTGGCGGAACTGGCGCCGAAGGGCGCCGACATCTGGCTCGACGGCGGCCATAATCCCGGCGCTGGCGTCGTCGTCGCCGAAGCGCTGGCCGAGCAGGAAGAAAAGAACCCGCGTCCGCTCTTCCTCATTTCCGGCATGATCAACACCAAGGACCAGGCCGGCTATTTCCGCGCCTTCAAGGGCCTCGTCCGGCATGTCTACACCGTGCCCGTGAGCATGAGCGATGCCGGTGTGCCGAATGACGAACTGGCGATCCGTGCCACGGAAGCCGGGCTGACGGCCGAGCCGGTAAGCTCCGTCGCCAGCGCCCTGATGCTGCTGCGCGACACCTGGGACGGCCCAACGCCGCGCATCCTGATCGGCGGGTCGCTCTACCTGGCCGGCGCGGTTCTCGCCGAGAACGGCACGCCCCCAACCTGAGGCCGTCCATCGCCTCGTCATTTCCCGGCGTAGCGAGGAGCGAAGCGAAGCAGCGCAGACCCCAGGAACCGCGACTTCAAAGCGCCGCAGCGGTGCGGAATTTCCTTCCGCTGTATTCGTCGATGGCCGTCACAGCATGGATGCCTGGGCCTTCGCGACGGAGCTTCGCTCCTGCTTCGCCCTGATATGGAGTTAAGGAGGCTTCGGTCAGCGTCAGAGGTGCCGCTTACTTCAGCTCGATCTCGATAAAAGCGTACTCGCCCTCATTGGCGCTGACGACATCGTGTTCCACTCCCTCCTTGCGGAAATACGGCGCGCCTTTCTTCATCTCGGCGAAGGTTTCGCCGTCCTTGGTCACCAGCTTCAGCTTGCCGTCCATCAGCGGCACCACGACATAGTCGTGGCCGTGGCGATGCCAGCCGGTGTTGTCGCCCGGCTGGAAGCGGTACTCGGTGACGATGACGCGTTCGTTGTCGATGAAGACGGTGGCCTTGGCGGATCCGGTCATTTCTCTCTCCCTGCTTCTGCTGCCAACAGAGGACATGGAGTGGCCCGATGTGAGGGCCAGAGCGGCGCACCGATGACGCCAACAAAAAGCCCGGCGCGATGGCCGGGCTCAATGCTTCGAATTCAGATGGCATCAGGCGAGATTGCCATTGACCCAGTGCGACAGTGCGGTCTTGGGCGCGGCGCCAACCTTGATGTCGGCCACTTCGCCGCCCTTGAAGATCATCAGCGTCGGGATCGAGCGCACGCCAAACTGGGCGGCAAGCTCGGGATTCTCGTCGATATTCAGCTTGGCGATCTTGACCTTGGCGCCGAGCTCGGTGGCGATGTCCTCAAGCGCCGGTGCGATCATCTTGCAAGGGCCACACCATTCCGCCCAGAAATCAACCACAACCGGCACCTGGGCATTAAGCACGTCAGCCTGGAAATTGTTCTTGTCGACCTTGACGGTGGTCATGCTAAAATCCTTTCGAAATTTTTCGTCCCACCAAATGTGGTGGTTGTCGCGCCCTTCTTCAAGCAGTTCTTGTGTCACGCTCCCGTGAGTCGGGCAAGGGCGTCGTCCATGGCCCGGGACGGCAGTTCGATCAGCCTTGGCGCTTCGGTGAACAGCAGGGCTGCCTTGACCTCCCGTCCGGGATAAAGCGGCTGCAGCAGGGCGCGATAGAGCGCGAGCTGAAGCAGATAGGCCGGCGGGACTTCCGCCAGGGAGGCGGGTGCGGGCCGGTTGGTCTTGTAGTCGACGATCGAGACCGCATTCGGGGTCACCGCCAGCCGATCGATCTTGCCCGAAATGGAGCGGATCTTGCCCTTGACCTCCAGGCTGCCCATGATCGCGACCTCGGCGCGCGAGGAGGGCGCGAACAGCTGACCGAGGCCGGGGTCGGCAAGGATGGCGATGACCGATGCCAGGGCCTTTTCACGCTCGGCCTCAGGCCACGCCGCACCCGTTCGGGAGAGATAACGCTTCGCAGCGTCCACCCGTGCGTCCTCGGCGATGCCGGGCAGCATCTGCAGCAGTTTGTGCAGGGCGAGCCCGCGCAGCACGGCCAAACCCGGCTCGGCAGCGGCGTCCAGCACCGGCGACGCCTTGTCGACCACCGCTTCCTTGCCTTCCTCGATCAGCGCCGAGGCGCCCGACGGCGACAGGGGACGCGGCAGGTCCTCGAAAGGCGGCAAGGGCCTGAACAGGGTCGTCGGCAAGGGTCCGAAAGCATCGGCCTGCCGTGCCTGTTCGCCCGGACTTGGCGCAACCGGCGGCAGTTTGGTGATGTGGAAACGGTAGACAGGCTCCCCGCCGGCAGGATGCGGACGCTGTTCGCTTTCGGGCGCGCCGCTCAGCGCGCGGCTGACGATCGAATGCCATGTGCCGGCGTTCGGCGCCCGCTTGCCGTGATAGCCGCAGACGATAAGCCGGTCCTCGGCGCGCGTCATGCCGACATAGAGCAGCCGGCGGTACTCGTCGTCGGCGAGTTCGCGGGCGCGAGCGGCGGCCGTCTTCGAGAAGCCGTTGGCGACGTCGCTGGCCGAACGCCAGAGATAGCCCCTGCCATCCCAATGTCGGCCAGAGCCGTCGAAAGGCATCAGGCGCGGCAAATGCTGGTCGCTGAACGGGGCGGAACCGCCGTCGACCAGGAACACCACGGGCGCCTCCAGGCCCTTGGCCGCATGCACGGTCATGACCCGGACTTCATCGCGGGTCTGGTCCATCTCGCGCTTGATCTCGGGGCCGGCGTTTTCCAGTGTCGACAGGAAGGCTTCCAGCCCGGGCAGGCCAGTCCGCTCTTCGGCAAGGCAGAAGCTCAGGAACTCATCGAGGATATCGCCGGCTTCCGGCCCGAGCCGCGCGATCATCTTGCGGCGTACGCCATCGCGCGCCAGCAGGGCGGCATAGAATTCGAACACCGGCTTGAAGGCGGCCTCGTCAGCCCAGCCGTCGAGTTGCGCGACGACCGCCGCGAGCGTTTCGCTTTCGCCGGCATGCTGGCGCAGCGATGCCGCCAGCGACACGCCGGGCGGCCGTTGCGCGGCGAGCGTGAACAGTGTCTCTTCCGGCAGGTCGAAGACCGGGCTGCGCAGCAGAGCGGCGAGTGACAAGTCGTCCTGCGGCTGGATCAAAAGGTGGCCGAGCGCGATCAGGTCCTTGACGGCAATATGGCCCGACAGGCTCAGCCGGTCGGCGCCGGCAACCGGGATGTCGCGGCGCTTGAGCGCGCGGGTCAGCGCGTGGACGAAGCTGTCGCGCTTGCGCACCAGCACCAGCACGTCGCCCGGCCGCAGCCGCTTGCCACGCCCCTCGATGATTTCGCCCTTGCCGATCCAGCCGGCAATGGTGACCGCGACGTTCTCGGCGACCCGCACCGCCGGCGCATGGGCATGGTCGATCGCTTGCGCCCAGTCGTCGGGCTCGTCGACGGCCTCGGCACCGATCGACGGCCAGACCTCGACATAGCCTGGCGCATCGGTGCGGATCGCCTTGTGGTTCAGTGGATCGGGATCGTGGCTGATGCCGCGCCGCACGATGGGATCGGCAAAGACCCGGTCGACGGCGGCCAGCACATCGTCCGTGGAGCGGAACGACCAGGTCAGCTTGAGGTCGGCGAAGGACGCTTCGGCATCGCGCACACGCCCGGCGAATAACAACCGGCTGTCGGCGAAGGAGTCGGGTGCCGCACCCTGGAAGGAGTAGATCGACTGCTTCTCGTCGCCGACGGCAAAGACCGTGCGGTGGACCCGCTCGCGGGCGCCGAAGCCGGCAAAGAATTCTTCCGCCAGCCGCTTCACCACCTCCCATTGATCCGGGCTGGTGTCCTGCGCCTCGTCGAGCAGGATGTGATCTATGCCCTGGTCGAGCTTGTATTGCACCCATGGGCCGGCATCGGGCCGCGCCAAAAGATTCACCGTGCGGGTGATCAGGTCGTTGAAATCGAGAAAGCCGCGGCCGCGCTTCAGCACTTCGTAGCGTGCGATCAGCCAGTCGGCGATGGTCAGGGCCGCGCGGGTGCCCTCCAGCATCCGGAATAGCGCCAGCCGGTCGACAGTCTCCATGATGGCGCTGGCGGCCGACAGATAGCGCTCGGCCAGCTCAGGCAGCCGGTCGGTGAGCGCCTTTTTGAACGCCTTTGCCGGATCATAAGGATCGCCGTCGGTCTTGAGGAAGGCTCTTGCAAGCAACTGCAGCCGGCGGAGAGGGTCGCTCTCGGCGAAGGCCTGGCGCGCATAGGGCAGGATGTTGTTCAACACCGACCTGGCGTCGGTGGCTTCGGCTGCCTGGGCAAAGCCGGCAAAATAGTCCGGCAGGAAACCAGGCAGCGGCCATACAGATGCCGCTATGCCTTCGGCGGTCTGGCCGGGCTGGAAATGGAATTCATCGAACAGCGGCTGGAAGCCGTCACGCCCGACAGCATCGAGGAAATGGCGCAACCCGTCACGCTTGCGCACGATCTCGCCAAGCAAGGCGTCGAGACCGGCTTCACCGCCGCGTTCCAGGACAGTGGCGAAGGCCTCCGCCAAAGTCCTGTCGCCGGCGGCGGAGATCATCTCGCGGCGCGCAGCGGCAAAAAGCGAGGCCTCCATCTGGCTGTCGAGCATTTCGAAATGGGCGGGGATGTTGGCTTCCAGGGGGAACTGATGCAGGACGGATTCGCAGAAGGCGTGGATGGTCTGGATTTTCAACCCGCCAGGCGTCTCCAGCGCCTCGGCGAACAGGCGGCGGGCGCGGCGCATGGTGTCGCGATCGGCCCGGCGCCCTTCCAGCGCCTCTATTCTGGCGGCCAGCTCCAGATCACCCAGCGATGTCCATTCCGACAGCGTGGAGAAAACCCGGTTCGACATGTTGGCGGCCGCGGCGCGCGTATAGGTCAGGCACAATATCTTCGAGGGATCGGTGCCGTTGAGCAGCAGCCGGATGACGCGCTGGGCCAGCACGTGCGTCTTGCCCGATCCCGCATTGGCCGACACCCAGGCCGAATTGCCGGGATCGGCGGCCCGCGCCTGGCTCGAAGCCGTATCGCTCGGGATCGGATAGGCTTTCTTCATGCCTCCCCTCCCTCATCCCCGGCGTCGCCGCCGGCGGACCATTCGAGCACGCGGGCGAGGTGGTCGTAATCGCCATCGGTTTCGCCTTCGCGAAACGGCAGCGCGCGCGACAGATAGCCGGTCGCCGGGTCGGCATAATGGATCAGCAGTTTTTCCAGCCGCGCCCAGGCCTCTTCGGCAAGATCGGCGGCGGTGCGTGGTTGGCGGTTGTGTTCGAGTATGGACTCCTCGAACACCTCGCCATTCGGCTTCAACCTGATGAAGGCCAGTTGCGACGGTTCGCGCGTGCCCAAATCCTTGAATGCGCCACGCCTGAGCAGCGCCCCTTCCAACGCCAGTTGCGGCGCCAGTAGCGTATGGGCCTGTGCCTTGGAAGGCGAGGAACCCGTCTTGTAGTCCAGAATGTCCGCCATGCCGCCGGCCAGCAGGTCGACACGGTCGGCATAGCCGGACAGCGTTACGCCGGACTGTCCGACCACAGTCTTGCCGGCGCGCTCCTCGGCATGCCGCTGGATGACCGCGTCGGCGCGCGTTCGCTCCCATTCGATGATGTTGGCGGCGAGCTTTTCGAACCGCGGCCACCACACCGCCTCGACATCGGCCGGAAGCGCCGCCTCGGCAAAACAGGCGCGGCCGGCGGCGATGAGCCCGGCCAATGCGTCCAGCGCGCGCGGGTCGGCCACCTCGGACGAAAAGAGATGCAGGATGGCGTGAAACAGCGTGCCGCGCTCCGCCGCACCCGGATCGCGGACGAGCGGATCGAGCGGCGTCAGGCCAAGGATCCTCCGGGCATAGACAGCGTAGGGGTCGCGGCGCAGCGTCTCGACCTCGGTGACGGAGAAATGCGTCGGGCGAACCGAAAGCGGCGGCTTCGGCTGCGGTCGTGGCGCGAAATCCCGCTTCGGTCCCGTGTCGAGCGCGCGCGCCCAGGCAAGCAGCTCATCGCCGCGCCGGCGCAGTGCCGCCGCCTGATCGTTGCCGATGAAGGTGAGCAGCCGCTGCAACCAGCGCGACGGCACGGCAGGTGCGTCGCCGGCACGCGCCGAGCGGGCCAGCACCACATGTCTCGCGCCCATGGCCATCTGGAAATCATGCGCGGCAAGCCCGATGCGCCGCTCCGGCGGTTCCAGGTCGATGCCGGTCTTCATCAGCCGCGACATGAAGCGGTCGCTCTCCGGCTTGCGCGGCCAGACCCCTTCGTTGAGCCCGCCGATGACCAGCGTGTCGACATCCTGCAGCCGCGCCTCCAGCGCACCCCAGATGGCGATGTTCCTGTCGGTGCCTTGCGCTGGCTTGACGGTCTCGGGCGCGATCAGCGCCTCCATCACATCGGGCCATTCGATTGCCGCGAACGACAGCGGCGCCGAAGCCGCGACCAGCCCGCGCAGCAGTTCGGCGAGCTTTTCGCCGGCATCGCCGGCGTAGAGTTCGCCAAGACCACCGTCGGCGGAACGGCCGAGATTTTCCAGGGCAGCGACGCTGGCTTCGACCAGCGCGGCAAGGCCGGCCTCCGCCTGGCCGCGAAAGATCGAAAGCGGCGCCAGCGCGTCAGCCAGGCGTGCGAGAAGGGTCCGCGCAACCTCAATGGAGCGCACGGTCAGGCGGGCAAACCAGAACGGCGGCCGGCTGCCGTCGCCTAGCCCGGTGAGGCGGGCCTCGAAAAGATCCGGCAGCGAAGCGATGTCAGGGCGGCCGGTGCCGCCGCGCAGCGCCACCAGTTCGACCAATTCCGCCGCGTGGCGCACGTTGACCCGTTCCAGACCCAGGCCAAGCAGGGGATGCTTGAGCAGCGACAGCAGGCCGACCGGATCGCCCGGCCGGAACACCGCTTCGAGCGCCAGCCTGAGCAGGCTGGCCGCCGGCGTGTTGGACAGCGGCGTGCCGCCGGAATCGTCGGCAACGACACCGAAGCGCTTGAGCTCGACCGAGACGCGGCGTGCCAGCGCGCGGTCGCCGGTCACGAGAGCGGCCCTTTGGCCGGGTTCTTCCACTGCCTGCTTGAGCGCGACGGCGATCGCGACGGCTTCGTCGCGCTCGCTTGCCGCCTCCAGCAGCGTCACGTCGGCGAAGGCGCCGGCGATATCGGACGCTGAAAACCCGTTTCGTGTTTCCGCCCACAATTCCGTGGTCTCGGCCGGCCGCAGCGCCTCGCCGACAAGGGCGGCGCGGCGCGCGAGCTTCGGCTCGGCCGCACCGATCTCCTCGACATCGCCGCGCAGCACGCCGATCTTGCCGATCAGCTTTGCCAGGCCGTATTGCGGATGGCCCAGCACGGCTGGACGCGCGCCGGGAGCGACGAGCGCCTGGAAGGAGGCTTCGTCGAGCATCTGGTCCAGCCCGGGCAGCACGATGGCACCGCCGGACAGGCCGGCGATGGTCGCAAGCAGTTCCGCCGTGGCGGGTATGGAGCCGGTGGACCCCGCGGCTATGACCGGCCCGGCGGGTGGATTGCGCCGCAGCCGCGCGGCCTCGGCACGGATCAGGGCGCTGCGATGCGCGGCTGGGTTGGAGCGGTCGCTCTCTGCGAGGAATTTCGGCCAGGCATCGGTGACGATGCCGAGGAATTCGAGCGTGACCTGCCACCATCCGGCAAGGTTGCCACTGACGAGCCCGGCAAGTTTGGCCCAATCGGTGCCTTCCGTCTCGATCTCGTCCATCAGCCCGGCCAGATCGCGCGCCAGCCAGATCGCGTCGGCGGTGGAGGCCGGGACGACGATCTCCTCGGCGAAGAGGGCCGCGACATGGGCGGGCAACCGGCGTTTCCACGCCCGCACCAGCGGCGTCAGCAGCAACAGTCTCTCGGTGGCGGGGATCGCGGGCGCGAGATCGATTGCCGCCGTTGGATCGGTCTCGAATGCGGCCTCATCCTCGTCGAATTCGCCGAGCGGCCGGATCACCGGCAGGATCGCCGAACCGCCGCCGCCACGCGCCTTCAGGCTGTCGACGAAGACGCCGCGCAAGGCACGAGCGGCCCGGCGCGTCGGCACATAGATGGTAACATCGGCCAAAGCGAGGGGGTCACCGTCGAACCGAAAGCCGGGGATAAGGCGGCCGTCAAGCAGCGCCTCGGCCAGCGTCGGCAGCAACGGCGCTCCGGAGGGAATGGAGAAAACGCGGCTTGAGCCGCTCATTGCGATCCGATGAGTGCGCCGGCCACTGCGTCTTCGGCGAGCGGAATGGCATCGGGCGTGCCGACGGTTATCCAGTGGCCATGCATCGGCATGCCGAACAGGCGGCCGGCGGCAATCGCCTTGTCGAAATAGGCATTGAGCGAATGCGGTTCGGCGGGTGCGTTTTTGAACAGGCGCGGATGGATGATCGCGGCGCCGGCATAGATCAGGCCAGCGGGATCGCCTTTCGAACGCCGCAGGGCACCATCCGGCTCCACCAGGAAATCGGTGCTGCCACAGTGCCCTGTCGCCTGATGGAGATCCGCCAGCATCAGCAGAATATCCATTTTCGCGGCGTCCCATGCAAGGGCAAGCCGCCCGAGATTGAGCGGGCCGTGGTCGATCCAGAACGTATCGGCGTTGAGGATGTAGAACGGCTCCTGGCCGAGCTCCGGCAGCGCCTTGACGATGCCGCCGGCGGAATCGAGCAGCCGGCCGCTCTCATCGGAAATGACGACGCGCGGCGCGCGGCGCGCGGCCACATGAGCGACGATCTGTTCGGGAAGGTAATGGACATTGACCACCGCCTTGCCGACGCCGGCCGCCGCCAGGCTGTCGAGGCCCCAGTCGAGCAGCGTCTTGCCGGCGATGCGGACCAGCGGCTTGGGGATAGCGTCGGTGATCGGCCTCATGCGCTTGCCGAGCCCGGCGGCAAGGACGATGGCGGTGTCCGGTTTCATTGTCACAGCGCTCGTTCCTCCAGCAGCCCGTGCGCGCTGTAGAAATCCCACAGGTCGGCGAGCGCGGGATGTGACAGCGCCCGCCTGAGATAGTCGCGGATGCGCGGCAGGTGCCTGAGATAATAGGGCTTGCCGTCACGTTTTTCGAGGCGCACGAAAATGCCCAGAATCTTGGAATTGCGCTGCGCGGCCATGATTGCATAGGCTTCGAGGAAGCTTTCTTCGTCGAAGTCGCCCGCTGCATGACGCGCGGCGACATAGGCGTCGAGCGTCCGCTTCTCGATCTCGGGCGCCATGGTGACGCGGGCGTCCATGGCGAGCGAGGCGACGTCATAGGCGCAAGGCCCGATCAGCGCGTCCTGGACGTCGACGATGCCGAGCCGGTCGAGGCCGGACCGCTCGCCGCGCCAGATGATGTTAGGCGAGTGGAAGTCGCGCAGCATCAGCGTGTATTCGCTGCCTTGCAGCCGGTCGAGAAGCGCATTCCATATCTTGTGGTAGCCGGAACGCAGCGCCTCGCTTGCCGGCTCGCCCGATATCGCCGGCACGTACCAGTCGATCAGCAGGTCGGCCTCGATCAGCATGGCGTCGCGATCGAAGGGCGGCACGTCATGAACGACGCCGGGAGCCGCCTCCATGCGGTGAGGCCAGGCCTTGCCATGCATCATGGCAAGCAGTTCGGCCGCCGCCTCGTAGCGTTCGGCGACCGGCTCGCCATTGCCGTCGAGGAAACCTCCCGAGCCCAGATGCTCGAGCAGCAGGAAACCCTGGTCGAGATCCTGCGCGTCGATCCTGGGCACCGCGACCCCGGCGGCCAGCAGCGCACGGTCGATGGCGACGAAGGCGGACACCGACTGCGCCGTATGGGCGATCACGGCATAGGGTTTGCCGTCGCGCACGGGCGGGCCGAGCACCAGCCGCGGCGAGTTCATCAGCACGCGCGGCGCCTCGCCGGCAAGCGTTACGATCTCGTAGGAGCGGGCCGAGGCATCGCCGATGAAGTGCCGGCGCCGCGCTTGCCCCCAGCCGGTGCTCTCCAGAAAGCCGCGCATGGCCAGCGAGCGCGCCATACGGTCGAAGGTAGCGCCTTGCCCCGACAATCGGGCCAGCCGGCCCTCGCCATGCTGGACGAGTTCGATCAGCACCGTCGCCTTGGGCAGGTAGCCGCCAGCCCGTTCAGGCCATTCGATCAGGGCGGCACCTTGCGCCAGCGCCTCCTCGAAGCCGAGTTCGTCGAGCTCGGTCGCCGAGGACAGGCGGTAGAGATCGAAATGGTGAACCGGCACGCGGGTATCGTAGCTCTGTACCAGCGTGAACGTCGGGCTCGGCACTTCGAGACCGGCATCGTCGGCCAGCGCCCGGATCAGTGCCCTTGCCAGCGTCGACTTGCCGGCGCCGAGATCGCCCTTGAGCGCCAGCACGTCGCCCACGCGCAGCGCCAACGCCAGATCCTCGCCCAGCCGGGCTGTCTGGGTCTCGTCGGCGAGCAAACGCTCCAGCACCGGTTCCGTCATCGAGCGCGCTACTCGGCCGCTGCGCGGATACCCGGCATGTCGGGAAAGGTGCAGATGACGGTCGTGCCCTTGTCCTTGCCGGTTTCGATGCGAACGGCGCCGCCATGCAGTTCGACAAAGCTCTTGACGATCGACAGGCCGAGGCCGGCGCCGCGCCGGCGGCCGCCATTGGCGCGCGGTTCGAAGCGGCGGAACACCGAATCGAGCACATCGGGCGGCATGCCAGGCCCGTCGTCGTGAACCGAGAACTCGACGCCGTCCGCCAACTGACGGCAGGCCAGCCGGATGGTGCTGGCCTCCGGCGCGTAGTTGGCGGCGTTGCTGAGCAGATTGTAGAGGATCTGGCGGATGCGCGTTTCGTCGCCATGGAACGTCTTCGGCGCGGCGGCGGCATCGACCGCGAGCCGGATCGAATGCTCCTCCAGCCGGTCGGCGACAAGCTCGGCGGCAGCCGCGATGGTGCGGTCCACATGCACCTCGGAAATGTCGAGCTGCATGATGCCGGCATCGACGGTCGCCAGGTCGAGTATGTCGTTGACGATGGTCAGCAGCACCGAGGAGGACGAGCCGACATGTTCGACATATTCGCGCTGCTTCTGCGTCAGCGGGCCAGTCGCCGGCAGCGACAGCAGCTCGGTGAAACCGATGATGTTGGTCAGCGGCGAACGCAGTTCGTAGGACACATGCTGGACGAAGTCGTTCTTGAGCTGGTCCGATTTCTCCAGCGCCTCGTTCCTGTCCTTGAGCGCGCGTTCGACATGGACGCTGTCCGTGACGTCGACGAAGGTCATCATCACTTGCCCGTTGGGCAGCGGAATCACCGCGTAGCGCAGCACGGTGCCGTTGTTGAGCTCGGTCTGGCCGTGACGCTCGCGGCGCTCGTCGTCGAAGCCGGTGATGGCGGCGACAAAGCCGGGCCAGGGGCTCTCGACCGCCTGCCGATCTGAGAGCTCGCGTATGGTCGATACGTGCACATTGGGCTTGGCGACTTCCGTGCCCAACCCCCACAGCGTGGCAAAGGCCGGGTTCGACAGCCGCAGCCGGCCATCGGGACCGAACACCGCCACGCCTTCGGCCAGATTGTCGAGCGTTTCGCCCTGGACCCGGACCGCGGTGCGGTAGCGGCTTTCGAGATCCATCTTCTCGGTCAGGTTCTCGAACACCCAGGTGACGCCGCCCTTGGGTTGCGGGTTGGCGACGACGCGGATGGTCTTGCCGTCCGGCAGGTGCCACCAGTGTTCCTGCGATTCGACCGCTCGATAGGCGCCGAGCAGGCCTTCCTTCCAGCGGCGCCATTCCGGCTGTTCGGCGATCTTGCCTTCGCTGCGCAGCCGGTCGAGCAAAAGGGCGTTGTCGGGCGCGCTGTGCAGGAAGCCGCTGTCGAGCCCCCACAGTTTCTGGAAAGCCTGGTTGAAGAAGCGCAGCTTCTCGTTCGTGTCGAAGATGGCGACTGCCGTGTTGAGCTGATCGAGCGTATCGGCATGGCTGCGCACGGTCCGCTCATATTCGCCGCGGATGGCCTCGATGGCGCTGGTGTCGCAGGCAAGGCCGGCCGAACCGTCGGCGCCGGCAAAGTCGGTCACGGCAAACACGCGGCGGTCGCCTTCGATCACCGTCGAAAGCGATTGCTCGAACACCGGATGCGATTTGTGCTGGGCGGCGATGGCCTCGCGGGCCTGGCCGCCGAGGAATTCCTGGGCGTCACGCACGGCGGCTTCAGCGTTCTCGGCTTCGACCGCGTCGGCATAGGCCCGGTTGACCCATTTCAGCCGGCCATGCTCGTCACGCAGCCATGCCGGCATCTTCAGCGCCTCGAGCAGGCCGATCATCGTGTCATGGTCGGCGGCCAGCCGCTGGTTGTCGATCTTGAGCCGGGCCTGGCTGCGCTGTGTCTCGGACAGCGAGACAAACCGCACCAGCACATGGGCCGCGCTCTTTCGGCCATGCACTTCCAACGGAGCGCCGGCCTGCGATTCCACCACCAGGTCGAACGGTCTGCCTTTTTCCCGCAAACCCGTCACGGCATGTTCGAGTGCCGCCGCCGAGCGCGGCATCAGCCAGCGCCCAAAGGCGAGGAATGCGGCCCGTTCCTCCGGCGCTCCGCTTTCGGTCGGCAATGTGCCGATGAGCTCGGGTTTCTTGTTTTCCGAGGCCCAGACGACCACACGCTGGTCGCGCAGATTGAGCAGCGCTTCCGAACGTCGCAACGCTGCGCTGATATCGGCGACGCGGCTTCTCAGCTCGACATTTTCCGCCGAGGTGCGCGCGCGTTCGCGAATGAGAACGATGGCCGAAAGGAATGCCGCTCCCATCACTCCGGCAAAGACGGCTAGCTGCATGACCTCGATCGTGCTGACCGAAAGGCCGGCCGCCACTTCGGCGCCCTGGGCGCATGCAACCCCGCCAAGCAGCGGACCGGCAAGTGTGGAGCCGGCAAGCAGCAGCCCCGCGCGGCCACGCCACGAAGCGCGCCGCGAGCCAGTGGTCCCCGAATCCTGATGGCCGCCGGAAACGGCCTGTCCCGCGTGAAGCGGGTTTTCCCCCGGCATGTCTTGGTCCTCTTCGCCGCCTGAATGCAAGACCGCCCTGACGCGTGCGCCGGTCCTCGCCCCTGGACCCGCGAATCACAACAATAGCGCCTGCTGGAATCGGCGTGAAGAATCATTCGGCCCAAAAATAATGCCGGGCGAAAAGTCAATCGCCCGGCATCAATATCTTGTAGCAAATTCGGCTTTGGTTAATAGCGGTAGTGTTCCGGCTTGAACGGCCCCTGCGGCGTGACGCCAATATAGGCGGCCTGCTCGCCCGACAGTTCGGTCAGGCGGGCGCCGAGCTTGTCGAGATGCAGGCGTGCGACCTTCTCGTCGAGATGCTTGGGCAGCACATAGACCTGGTTCTGATACTGCTCGCCCTTGGTGAACAACTCGATCTGCGCCAGCACCTGGTTGGTGAAGGAGGCCGACATGACGAAGCTCGGGTGGCCGGTGGCGTTGCCGAGATTGAGCAGGCGGCCTTCCGACAAGAGGATCATGCGCTTGCCGTCCGGGAAGGTGATCATGTCGACCTGCGGCTTGACGTTGGTCCATTTCAGATTGCGCAGCGACGCAACCTGGATCTCGTTGTCGAAATGGCCGATGTTGCCGACGATCACCATGTCCTTCATCGAGCGCATGTGGTCGAGGGTAACCACATCCTTGTTGCCGGTGGTGGTGATGACGATGTCGGCGGTCGGTGCCGCATCTTCCAGCGTGACCACTTCAAAGCCGTCCATCGCCGCCTGCAGTGCGCAGATCGGATCGACCTCGGTGACCTTGACGCGGGCGCCCGCGCCCTTGAGCGAGGCCGACGAGCCCTTGCCGACGTCGCCATAACCGCAGACGACCGCGACCTTGCCGGCCATCATCGTGTCGGTGCCGCGGCGGATACCGTCGACCAGCGATTCCTTGCAGCCATATTTGTTGTCGAATTTCGACTTGGTGACCGAATCGTTGACGTTGATGGCCGGGAAGGGCAGCAGGCCCTTCTTCTGCAACTGGTAGAGCCGGTTGACGCCGGTCGTCGTCTCTTCGGTGACGCCGCGGATCGCTTCCTTCTGCTTGGTGAAGAAGCCCGGCGAAGCCTTCAGGCGCTTCTTGACCTGGGCGTAGAAATATTCCTCTTCCTCGCTCTGCGGATTGGACAGCACGTCCTCGCCGGCTTCGGCACGGGCGCCGATCAGGATGTACATGGTGGCGTCGCCGCCGTCATCGAGGATCATGTTGGAGAGGCCGCCATCGGCCCACTGGAAGATCCTGTCGGTGTAGTCCCAGTACTGTTCGAGGCTCTCGCCCTTGACGGCGAAGACCGGAATGCCGGTCTCGGCGATGGCCGCGGCGGCGTGGTCCTGGGTCGAGAAGATGTTGCAGGAAGCCCAGCGGATGTCGGCGCCGAGCACCTTCAGCGTCTCGATCAGCACCGCCGTCTGGATCGTCATGTGCAGCGAGCCGGTAATGCGCGCGCCCTTGAGCGGCTTCTTGGCCCCGAATTCCTCGCGGCAGGCCATCAGGCCCGGCATTTCGGTTTCGGCGATATCGAGTTCCTTGCGGCCCCAGCCGGCAAGAGAGATGTCGGCGACCACATAGTCCTTGCTACCCGTCATGGCAGTGCTCCGATGCGAATTGTCTTGCTGTGAATTGATCGTTTGGCTTGCGAATTGGTTGCGGATGCGCCCGCGCCGGTCGGCGCGTCGAAGGGCGCGAATTGCCGGCCTGACTAGCAGATCGGGCTTCGCACGACAATGGGATATAAAGAAATCTTTATTCGTGCATGTCCCGGAGGGCTGACTTCCGGTCAGCACTCCTCGCCGAAACGGGAGGCGACGAGCTGCTCCAGCGCGTCCATGACCTCTAGCGCCTCCGGGCCGCTGGCGGTGACGCGGATCGAGTATCCAGGGCTGGCCGCCAGCATCATCAGGCCCATGATCGAGGTGCCGCCGACCTTGACGCCGTCCTTCTCGACATGGACCGAAGCGTTGAAACCGCTGGCAAGCTGGACGAATTTCGCCGAGGCGCGCGCATGCAGGCCGCGCTGGTTGACGATCGGAAACTCCCTGACGATCTGGTCCTTGTCAGGCGACAGCGTACTCATTTGCTGCTCAAAAGCTGGCTGGCGACGTTGATGTATTTGCGGCCCGCGGCTTGCGCTTCATCGAGCGCGGCCGCCATGTTGTCGCCCTTGCGGATCGACGACAGCTTGATCAGCATCGGCAGGTTCATGCCGGCGATCACCTCGGTGCGGCCGGACTCCATTACCGAGATGGCAAGGTTGGACGGCGTGCCGCCGAACATGTCGGTCAACACGATCACACCCGCCCCCGTATCGACACGGGAGACGGCGTCGACGATGTCGCGGCGACGCTGCTCCATATCGTCGTCGGCACCGATCGCCACGGTTTCGAAATTGTCTTGTGGCCCGACGACATGTTCGACGGCATGTCTGAACTCGGTGGCCAGTTGACCGTGCGTTACAAGCACGAGTCCGATCATTCTTTGGTGGCTCCCGTCATCGCCGCTTCACAGGCGCATTTTATGCTCGCCAGCCAATCCAGGCGGCGGGAGCGCTATCTTGTCGACGCGCGGCCCGTTGACAAGCCCAAAATTGCGCCGGCCCACGCCATTTTGACGCATTGCAGCAAAAAACCCAGCGCGGATCATAGAAAAGGCGGGATCGACAGCCGCGCCATCACGGCGAGCAAGGCGGCCGCGACATTGCGCTCGGCCAGATCGATGCGCGCCACCGCACAGCCGGCGATGTCGTCGCTTGCATCCTCCTGGAAGCGTGCGATTTCGCCGGCCGGCAACAGGCGCACATGCAGATCGACGACGCAGGCCGGTTCGAACGGCAGGGACCGTGGCCCATGTCCCGGCACCTCGGCAAGGCCTTCGATGGTGGCGGGCGCACGGCACACCAGCCGCCCGGCATGGGCTTCGACGAAGATCTGATCGTCGCCGACGAGCCGTGAGAACAATCCGCGTTGCAGGCAATGGCTGATCAGCGTCAGCGCCAGCGTTGTCTTGCCCGACCCGGATGAGCCGCTGATGAGAATGCCGCTCTCGCCGATCAGCAGCGCCGTGGCGTGTATGTTGTCAGGCCGCACGTCGCGATCCCTGGCGATTGGCGGTCATCCCTCGGCCGGGAGCGTCACGACGAAGCGTGCGCCCTTGATCTCGCCGGGCTTGGTGCCTGGTATGTTTTCGGCGGTCAGCGTACCGCCATGGGCCTCGACGATCTGCCTGGAGATGGACAGGCCAAGGCCGGAATTCTGGCCGAACGCCTCGCCGGCGGGCCGGTCGGTGTAAAAACGTTCGAAGATGCGGTCGATGGCGTCGGCGCGGATGCCGGGACCGTTGTCGTCGACGGTCAGGATGTTGAACTTGCCGGCGCGCGCCAGCGACAGGCTGATGTGGCCATGGTCCTCGGGGACGAAGGAACGGGCGTTCTCGATCAGATTGGTGATGACCTGGCCGATGCGCAGATCGTGACCGACGACGACATAGCCCTTGGCGCCCTGCGGCAGCTTGGCGACCTTGAGCTCGATCTCGACCGCCTTCTTGTTGCGCGTGGTTTCACGCGAAACAGCGACGAGGTCGGTGACGAATTTCTTCAGGTCGACGGTGCCGGCATCTTCGCGCGCCAATTCCGCATCGAGGCGCGAGGCGTCGGAAATGTCGGTGATGAGGCGGTCCAGCCGTTTCACGTCATGCTGTATGATCTCCATCAGGCGCGCACGGGAGGTGTCATTCTTCGCCAGCGGCAATGTTTCGACAGCACTGCGCAACGACGTCAGCGGGTTCTTCAACTCATGCGAGACATCGGCCGCGAAGCTTTCGATCGCCTCGATGCGCGCATAGAGTGCGTTGGTCATGTCGCGCACGGCAATCGACAGATTGCCGATCTCGTCCTGGCGGTCGGAAAAGTCTGGGATTTCCTCGCGGCTCTTGACGCCGCGACGCACCCGTACGGCCGCCGCCGACAGCCGGCGCAGCGGGTTGGCGATGGTGGACGCCAAAAGCATCGACAGGATGGCTGTGACGAGCGCCGCGATGCCGAAGACGCGCAGGATCGCCTTGCGTTCGGCGGCGACGATCTTGTCGATATCACCGCCTTCGGTCGACAGCATCAGCACGCCGAGCACGGCGCGAAAACGCTGGATCGGCACCGCCACCGAGACGATCTGCTCGCCCTGTTCCGAGACGCGCACGATGGTCGACGGACTGCCCGTCAATGCCTTGACCACTTCCGGGAAGGCGGCGCCGTTGCCGCCGGGCTGTTCGTGATAGACCGGCAGGTCGGTGTTGCGGAAGAAGTCGAAGATGAATTTCTGGACGCGCTCGACAAGGTCGGGCTCCTCCTCCTCGACCGGCGGCAGGTCGTAGCGCAGGATCTGACCGCGCGAATAGAGATGGCGCGAATCGAGCAGCAAATTGGCGTCGCGGTCATAGATGCGGGCTCGGGTGCGGGTCGGCGAGATCAGCCGCCGCAGGACCGGCGCCACGCGCTCGGGATTGATCGGAAAATCCAGATTGTCGAGTTGGTCCGAGCCAGGCCCCAGGCTTTCGCCGGCCTGCAGCTCAAGCAGTTTTTCCGGGTCGATGCTGATCGAATCCGTCTCGACCGTCGCCGACGCCGCAATCGCGCCGGCGATGATTTCGCCCTGCGTCATCAGGCTTTCGACGCGCGCGTCGATCAGCCCGTCGCGGAAGGTGTTGAGATAGAGGATGCCGGTGACGAGCACCGCCAGCCCGGCGAGATTGAGGAAAAGAATACGCCGCGTCAGGCTGGAAAAGATATGGTGGCCGAGGAAGCGGCGCATCGGCACCGTGATTTTCGACACGAAGGAAGGCATGATGCGCGACGGCCGCCTGGCGGCGCCCGCCGGTCTTGTTCGCTGTCCTTCCACTGCCATCGAACAGCAGCTCCCGCTAGTCCCAGGTTTGACGCATGTCGCAGCCCCACACTAGGGACCGCTTCTGCTCGACATACATCAAATTACGCTTCGCGGAACCGATATCCGACTCCGTAAAGGGTTTCGATCATCTCGAAGTCGTCGTCGACAGCCTTGAACTTCTTGCGCAGCCGCTTGATGTGGCTGTCGATCGTGCGGTCATCGACATAGACCTGCTCATCATAGGCCGAATCCATCAGCGCATCACGGCTTTTTACCACGCCGGGACGCTGCGCCAGCGAATGCAGGATCAGGAACTCCGTGACGGTAAGCGTCACCGGCTCACCCTTCCAGGTGCAGGTATGGCGTTCCTGGTCCATGACGAGCTGGCCACGTTCGAGCGAGCGGGCCTGCTGACTCGGCGCTTTTGCCGCGGCCTCGCGGGCACTGGCACGGCGCAGCACGGCGCGCACCCGCTCGACCAGCAGGCGCTGCGAGAACGGTTTGCGGATAAAGTCGTCGGCGCCCATCTTGAGACCGAACAATTCATCGATCTCGTCGTCCTTGGAGGTCAGGAAGATCACCGGCAGGTCGGATTTCTGGCGCATCCGGCGCAGCAGCTCCATGCCGTCCATGCGCGGCATCTTGATGTCGAGGATGGCGAGATTAGGCGGCCTGGCCGCCAGGCCTTCCAGCGCGGACGCACCATCCGTGTAGGTCTCGACACGATATCCCTCGGATTCGAGGGCGATCGACACCGACGTCAGAATGTTGCGGTCGTCATCGACAAGCGCGATTGTTGCCATTTCAAGCGGCTCCCTCATGAGCTGTCCCTTCTGTCGTAGAGAAGGGGCTTTTGCAGGACAAATTAGGTACAAAATGTGGCATAGGCCTTAACCGCTGTCACGCGCGGGGTGCCGCCGGCCACAATCCGACCTCGACATGGATTGGACGAACGAACCTCGCCAATCCTTTGGGCAACCGTGAAACTTTTCGCATATATAAACGATTTAAACAACTTTCAAAATATTTAAATCGATTAATGATTTGATATCATTTGGCTTTTCTGGTTCTGACCATCCTAGCCTGCTTAGTGGGTGTGCCGGAAATACGCCGGCAAAGATGCGGCAAATCTTGAGAAGGGTCACCAATGTCGGAAGTCGGCAAACGCAATCCTGCCTGCGCGATCGATCGTGTCGGTCTGAAAACCTCTGGCACGGTGCGCTACAATTTCGGCGCGGCCGCGCTCTACGAGGAAGCGATCCGGCGCGGTGAAGCCCGGCTGACCGCGCATGGCGCGCTGCTCGCCGAGACCGGCCAGCACACCGGTCGCTCGCCCAAGGACAAGTTCATCGTCCGCGACGCCGCCACCGAGCCGCAAGTCTGGTGGGACAACAACAAGGCGATCTCGCCGGCACAGTTCGACGCCTTGCTCGCCGATTTCCAGGCCCATGCCGGGGACAAGGACCTCTATGTGCAGGACCTGGTCGGCGGTGCCGACGCGGAGCTAAAGCTGCCCACCAGGGTGATCACCGAACTTGCCTGGCACTCGTTGTTCATCCGTAACCTGCTCATCCGTCCCGAGGCGGCCGAACTCGAACACTTCGTGCCCGGGATGACGATCATCGACCTGCCGTCCTTCCGCGCCGATCCCGGCCGCCACGGCAGCCGCACCGAAACGGTGATCGCCGTCGACCTGACGCGCAAGATCGTGCTGATCGGTGGCACCTCCTATGCCGGCGAGATGAAGAAGTCGGTGTTCACCATGCTCAACTACCTCCTGCCGGAGAAAGGCGTGATGCCGATGCATTGCTCGGCCAATGAGGGACCGGCCGGCGATGCCGCCATCTTCTTCGGCCTGTCGGGAACCGGGAAGACCACGCTGTCGGCCGATCCATCGCGCACCTTGATCGGCGACGACGAGCACGGCTGGGGTCCGCACGGCATCTTCAATTTCGAAGGCGGCTGCTACGCCAAGACGATCAAGCTGTCGGCGGAAGCCGAACCGGAGATATTCGCCACCACGCAGCGCTTCGGCACCGTGCTGGAAAACGTCGTACTCGACGCCGATGGAATGCCGGATTTCAATGACGGCCGGCTCACCGAAAACACACGCTGCGCCTATCCGCTCGACTTCATCCCCAATGCCTCGAAAACCGGGCGCGCCAGTCACCCGAAGAACATCATCATGCTGACCGCCGACGCTTTCGGCGTGATGCCGCCGATCGCCCGGCTGACGCCGGCGCAGGCGATGTATCATTTCCTTTCCGGCTACACGGCCAAGGTGGCCGGAACGGAAAGGGGCGTGACCGAGCCGGAAGCGACTTTCTCGACCTGTTTCGGCGCGCCGTTCATGCCGCGCCATCCGTCGGAATACGGCAATCTTCTGCGCGAGCTCATCGCTCGCCACGGCGCCGATTGCTGGCTGGTCAACACCGGCTGGACCGGCGGTGCCCATGGCACCGGCAAGCGCATGCCGATCAAGGCGACGCGCGCCTTGCTCGCCGCTGCCCTCGACGGCTCGCTGAAGGCAGGCGCTTTCCGCACCGACGCCAATTTCGGCTTCGAGGTGCCGCTGGCGGCGCCTGGTGTCGACAGCGCCATCCTCGATCCGCGATCGACCTGGGCCGACAAATCGGCCTATGACCGGCAAGCGGCAAGGCTGGTCGGCATGTTCGCCGTCAATTTCGAGAAGTTCGAAAGCCATGTCGACGCCTCCGTCCTCGGCGCGGCGCCGCACATGCAGGAAGCGGCGGAATAGGCGCAGGCAGGACGTCGGTGCCGTCAGCCGTCGGTCGAGACAGTGACAGACTTCCACACCTCGATTTCCTGCCGGAGACGTTCGATTCTGTCCGACACGAGCTTGAGAGCATCGCTGCCAAGCAGAAGCTGCGGCGGCGGATCACTGGCGTCGACCAAGCCTAAAACGGCGGCTGCCAGTTTATCGGGATCACCGAGCTGCTTGCCGCTCTTTACCTGTCGCGCCTCACGTATCGGATCAAAAAGCGCGTCGTAGTCAGTGATTGATCTCTCTGTGCGGACCATTGATCGCCCAGCCCAATCCGTCCGGAACGAGCCGGGGCAGACCGCCGTCACGCGGACACCGAACGGGGCCATTTCCGAACGCATCACCTCCGATATGCCCTGGAGCGCAAACTTGCTGCCGCAATAGTAAGCAATGCCGGGCATGGTGATCATGCCGCCCATCGACGTGACATTAACGATGAATCCACGACGTCGCTCCCGGAACCGGGGAAGAAAAGCCTTAGCGACGGCGACAGCGCCGAAGACATTCACGTCGAACTGACGCCGCATCTCTTCGATCGGCGACTCTTCAAGCACTCCCTCGTGGCCGTAGCCGGCATTGTTGATCAGCACGTCAACCGGTCCATGTTCGTTCTCCGCCTGCCTGACGACGTCGGGTATGGCGTCGAATTCCGTTACGTCGCACAGTACCGGTCGAACTGCGGGAAGAACGTCGGCGAGCGCTGCGCGTGATGTCTCCGAGCGAACGGCGCCAATCACCTTATGGCCGATCTGGATAGCCGCGGAAGCTATGGCCAAGCCGAAGCCGGAATTCGCGCCGGTGATAAAGAAGGTCTTCTGTGACATGATCCGCAAGCTTTCCTTGATTGGTGATGAGTTGACAAATATTATGAGGAACCGAGCGTTTCGATCGCGGATTCTCTGAATTTGTTGCCAAATCCTATTCCTCCCAAACACGGACGATCCAAGCTGATCGAGTTGGCCGGAGCTCTCGCCCCTCGTTGCGGCTACAATCCGACCGCGTTCAGCCGCGTCCGCATACTCCGGACGGAAGCCGTGCTTCACGACATTCCGGTCCTCTATAAGCCAGGCGCGGTGTTCGTATTACAGGGAAGCAAGCAGGGCATCCTCGAAAGGGAGATCTACCTCTACGACGAGGAACACTATCTGGCGGTTTCGGTGCCCGTTCCATTCCGCATGAAATCGATGGCCAGTTCGGAGCGACCATTGCTTGCGGTCTATGTTGAGTTCGATATGCAGATGGCAGCCGAGCTCGCCATACAAGCTCAGATGCATGCCGAACCGGCGCGCGGCAAGCCGCGAGGTCTCGTGTCAAGCAGGATGGCCCCCGAAATAGAGGATGTCCTGCTGCGCCTCCTTGTGGCACTTCGCAGCCCCGTTGAAGCTCTCGTCCTTGGTGACGGCATTCTGCGCGAACTGCATTACCGGGTGCTGGTCGGCCCGCAGGGCGGTGCAATGCTCGCGGCGCTGCAGCAGAAAGGCACGTCCGGAAGGATTATCCAGAGCCTGGCCTGGTTGCGAGAGAACTACGGTTCTGAAATTTCGATCGGCGACCTGGCAAAAGACGTGGGCATGAGCGTTCCTTCCTACCATGTCCATTTCAAGAGCCTGACCGGCAACAGTCCAATGCAGTACGTGAAGGCGATACGGCTCCACGAAGCACGATTGATGATAGCACGCCAGAACAGGACGATCGCAGAGGTCGCGGCTTTGGTAGGCTACGCGAGCCCGTCCCATTCAGCCGCGACTTCAAACGGCATTTCGGGCGCACGGCGTCGGAAGAGACGAAATGGCTTCGTCGCCATCTTGGCGAACTCGCCTGGGCGTCGTGATCAGGATCGTATATGCCAGTTAGGGGCTGCGCTTTCGATCGGGCCTTTTCTTTTTCGGTCCGCCGCGCCATGACTGCGGCATGCCGATCGACGACGACATCATCATATCGGGCGAAGCCGTGATTCACCCGGGCGACCTGCACGAGGATTTCATCCGCTCGTCCGGTCCCGGCGGCCAGAACGTCAACAAGGTGGCGACGGCGGTGCAGCTTCGCTTCGACGCGCGGAACGCCGAGGGCCTGTCGGACCGCGTACGCGAGCGGACCATAAAACTTGCCGGCCAGCGCGCCACCAAGGATGGTGTCATCGTCATCGAGGCCGGACGCTTTCGCACACAGGAGCAAAACCGCGCCGACGCACGGACCAGGCTGGCGGCACTGGTGGCCAAGGCCGCAGAACCGCCGCCGCCGCCGCGCAAGAAGACACGGCCGTCGAAAGGCGCGGTCGAGCGTCGGCTGAAGAGCAAGGCCGGGCGCGGTACGATCAAGAAGCTGCGCGGTCGCGTGGAGAGCGATTAAGCAACACGCAAATCGTGCCCGCAAAACCACTTTCAATTTTGCGTTGCGGATGCGAGGTTTCCCTTATTGCCACAGCAAGGGAGACCTAGAGATGGGTATGTTCGATTTCGTCAAGAACGTCGGCAAGAAGCTCGGCATCGGCGGCGACGAGGAAGCCGCACCCACCGCCGACACGCTCAAGAAAGAGCTCGATTCACACAAGCTCGGTACCGATGGCGTGCAGGTCGTTGTCCAGGGCGATACGGCGGTGCTGAAGGGCGTCGTCAAGGACCAGTCGATCTTCGAAAAGGCGGTCATCGCCGTCGGCAACACGCTGGGTGTCTCCAAGGTGCAGGCCGACGAGTTGCAGGTCGCGCCGGCTTCCGGCACGGCGACCGCGGCCAAGGAGCCGACTTTCTATACGGTCCAGAAGGGCGACAATCTCTGGAAGATCGCCGAAAAGAGCTATGGCAAGGGCCAGGGCGCCAAGAACACGGTCATCTTCGAGGCGAACAAGCCGATGCTGACCCATCCCGACAAGATCTATCCGGGCCAGGTTCTGCGTATTCCAGAACTTGGCTAATCGCCGGGCATGGTTGTGTCAAAACGCTGAATCAGTGCGCCGCGCGTCCGAAAGGCGCGCGGCGTTGCCTTTACCAACGGCGCTTCAGCGAAGCCGTGATGTTGCGGCCCTGGCCCATGTAGCAATAACCGGAATTGCACACCGTCGCGCGGTCATCGGCAATGTTGCGGACGGCGAAAGCGGCCGAGACACCTTCATACCTCTTGTCGATGGCGCCGAAATCGTAGGACGCCGAGGCATCGAGATAGACGGCGGCATCGTTCTTGGCGGTGTTTGACGTGTCGGTATAGGTCGCGCTCTGCAGCCGCACGCCGGCTCCCACCGAAAGGCCGGGTGCCGCACTGCCCTCGTCGAATTTGTAGTTCGCCCAGAGGCTCGCGACATGTTCGGGGGTGACGGCGGGGACCTTGTCCAACTCCGTCGAGTCAGGGCCGGCGCCCGTGATCTCGGCATGGTTGTAGTTATAGGCCGCGATCACGTCGAGCCCGTCCATGACGGCCGCGCGGGCTTCCAGTTCAAAACCATTGCTGGTGACCTCGCCCAGTGAACGATAGGTGCCCGCATTGGGATCGACGACTACCGGCTTGTTCTTCTCGACCAGATGGTAGGCGACCGCGGACAGCAGGATATCCGTTCCCGGTGGCTGGTACTTGACCCCCACTTCGAACTGTTCGCCCTTCGTAGGCTGAAGAATGCCGCCGCCATCGGCCGAGCGGTTCGAGATCGGTTCGAATGACGTCGCGTAGCTGGCGAAGGGCGCGACGCCGCTGTCGAACAGATAGAGGGCGCCGGCCTGCATGCTGAAGGCGTTCTTGTCCACCGCTTCGGAACCGCCCCCAAAATAGTCGCGCGTCTGCTCGACCCAGGTCTGGCGGCCACCGAGCGTGAAACGCCATTTGTCCAGTTCGACCTGATCCAGCGCATAGACGCCGGTCTGGCTCAGATCCGCGTCGGACGCAGAGAACGTGGTGTCCGGGGTCGGGCCGGAGAAACCGTAGGTCGGGTTGGCAATATCGAAATCGTAAGCCGGATCGGTCGGATCGAACCCATAGCCGAAGGAAGAGGTCAGGTCCGTGTAGTCGAGGCCGAGAAGCAACGTGTGGGCGAGCGCCCCGGTGTCGAACCTGGCCTCGACCTGGTTGTCGGCCTGGAAAACGTTCATTTCGTCGCGAATTGAGGTCGCATAACGATGCGCGACCGTACCTGTCCAACCGGAAACCGCGAGATAGCGCGACCTCAGGTCGAGATGGGAGTATCGTACATTCTGGCGCACCGTGATGCCGCCGTCGAAATCGTGCTCGAACTTGTAGCCGACCTGCTGCTGCCGGATCTTCTGATGGTCATAGTCGGGGTCGCTCTCGCGCAGGGTGTGGACCTTTCCCGACGGATCGGTGATCACGCCGACATTGGAATCGGTCTCGTCCGCCTGCACCAGCCCATAGATGGTGAAGGACGTCGCGGCGTCCGGATTCCAGGTGAACGACGGCTGCAGCAAATAGCGGTCGTCGGCGATGTCGAAATTGGTGTCGCCGTTTCGCGCCAGGCCGACGATCCTGTAGAGGAAATCGTCACTGCCCTTGGTGACCGGACCGCCGAAATCGAAGGCGGCCTGCGCCCTGTCCTTCGTGCCATAAAGCAGTTCGACTTCCCTGATCCTGTCCTCGGTCGGCAGCTTGGGCACCTTGTTGACGATGCCTGCCGGCGTTCCCGCGCCGTAAAGCACCGATACCGGTCCCTTGATCACCTCGACGCGTTCGAGCGAGTAGGGGTCGGTGCGGAACGTGCCGTAGTTGATATAGGGCTGGCGCAGGCCGTCCTTGTAGTCGCCGAGCGTGGTTGCGTCGTAGCCCCTGATATAGATCTGGTCGAATCGCGGGTCGAATCCGTAAGCGCCGGTGCTGACGCCTGAGGAATAACGCACCGCCTCGATAATGTCCTGCGCGCCGCGCTCATCGAGTTCCTTGCGTGTCACCACCGAGACCGAGCGGGGCGTTTCGATGAGCGGCGTGTCCGTCTTGGTCGCACCGGAGCTGCGCTTGGCGGCCACCGTCTTGTCGTCCTCGGGGGACGTGTCGCCGCCGGCCTCGCCGCTGACCGTAATGGGCTCGAGCACGGTGGCGCCGCCCGATGCCTGGGTGCCTGCCTGCTGGGCGGAGGCTTGGTAGGCACCAGCCAGCGTCGCCAGGCATGTCGTGGCAAGCAGCCCTCGCCGCGACCAGATGCAGCCCCGTTCGATCGCGTTGAAGCCTTGAAGAAATGTCACTTCCATATCCCTCGCTCTCGTTGGCTGCCCGCGGCTTCTCTGGACGCGGAAGCTGAAAATTCTTGCGTCAACCGGTCCGGTTCTAAATCTTGACTATGTTAGTCATCTTTGTTCGTCAACCGCCATTTGGCCAAGACGAATTCGCTGCGGCCATCGCTCGTAAAAACCACGACCGCTTTCGGGTCGCCGTTTTCGTCTGGCGGTGGCATGCTGAGGCTCCGAACCATTCACATGAGCCAACCCATGCTCGTTCTGCCCAAAGGCATCCGTCACATGCCGGCCCATCTGTCCCGCGCCGTCCAGGAGACGCTGGTCGAGGAGGTGAGAAGCATTGTCCAGCAGGCGCCGCTGTTCGTGCCGGCCATGCCTCGGACCGGCAAGGAGATGAGCGTGCGCATGACCAATTGCGGCCCTCTCGGCTGGGTCACCGACAAGGAACGCGGCTATCGCTACCAGCCGACGCATCCGCTGACCGGAGAGCCGTGGCCGCCTATCCCCGACAGTCTGCTCGACCTGTGGCGGCAGGTGTCGGGCTATCCCAATCCACCGCAGGCCTGCCTGATCAATTTCTACACGCCGGAAGCGAAGATGGGCCTGCATCAGGATCGCGACGAGGCCGATTTCTCGGCACCCGTCGTCTCCGTCTCGCTGGGTGACGATTGCCTGTTCAGGGTCGGCCAGACTACCCGCGATGGCGCCACCAAATCGTTCAGGCTCAAAAGCGGCGATGTCGTCGTGCTTGGCGGCGAGGGCCGTCTTGCCTTCCATGGCGTCGACCGCATCTACCCTTCGACCTCGGCGCTGCTCAAGAATGGCGGCAGGATCAATCTGACGTTGCGGCGGGTGACGAAGCCCGACGAGGGCGCCGTATAGGCGAGGGTTCGCGCCCCGCACGGCGCCGCCGACCTTTGGGCGACCAGCGATAGTTCAGTTCAGCGCAGCGGTGAAAAAATCGCCGAGACCAGATGGAAAGGCAAAGCGCCGTAGGCGGCGACCGTCGCCTGATCGTCCCATTGGCGGAACTGCCGGGACGGCCGCGCTTCCAGCGTCAGGGCATGCTGTCGGCCATCGAACGTAACCTTGCCGCGAAAGCACAGCACCCGCTCTCCACCAGACCGGCTGATGGCCATCGCACGCAGACGCGCCACGTGGTCGTCGCCCACATTGATCTCCATTTCGATGCGGCGCCGGACCGGCGGGACGCTGATCCTGATCGTGATGTCCAGCATCATCTCCCCTGCCGTCGCAGGGCACGGTATGGCCTGCGAGAAGGCCAGGGGCGACTGTCCTTCCAGCGGCTCGCGAGGTGCCTGCCTGCCGCGCCATGCTCTGCCGCGCCATGCCCTGGCGGGCGGCTCCTGCCGCAGCCGACCGCTCTTGCGTCTCAGCCGCAACTGCTTGGCGAAGCCGCGCGACAGCCAGGTCAGCCTGCCGAAGTCGGTTCGCGGCTTGGCCTGCAGCACCGCCGACCAGCGTGCAAGGCCGGTGCGGTCGGCCATGTCCAGCACGCGCGCCAGCACCTTGTCAGGCACCGTCACGCCAACAGCGAGCGCAAGGTAGGAAAGCGCCACCGCCGCGGCAACGGCAAGGCCACGCCTGGCGACGACATCGAGGAACACGTCCCAGTCGACGCCGCCGGTGCGAATGGCCACCGCGCAATCGACCAGCCAATCGCTGTGGGTATGGGCATCGAGCCCGCCATGCGCGATGGCGAGCGCGATGCGATCCGCGGGCGACGGCACCAGCACGCCGACACCGCTGAATTCGGCCGTCGCCGCGCGCTGCCAGATCGCCTGGTCATCCTCGTCGCTTTGCTGCGAGCCGTCATAGGCAAGCTGGTGCAGATCGATATCGCCATAACTGCCCTTGAAAAAATTCATCGAGCGCAGCGACGCCAGCCTTGTCCTCAGATATTGGGGACTCACCCCGGTGGCGATCTGCCAGTCGCCGTCGCGCAGCACGCCGAATGCCGCCGGCATGTCCTGCGGCCGCACCAATATGTCGATGTCGTGCGCCACCCGGCCACGCTGCGCCGAGGCGTTCAAGGCAATGCGGCTGGCACCCTTGATCAGCATCACCAGGCAGCCGGAATCCGTCATCGCCTGCAGCGCCGGTTCGGCCTCGCGCATCGCCATGCGCGACTTGGTCCACAGCATCTTTTGCAGGCCGACAAGGCGCGGATAGGCGGATTGGCCGGCCAATTTCCGGCCGAACCGATCGCAGATCGCGGCCAGCAGCCGGTGTTCCCTGAAGGAGACAAGGTCGATGTCGTTCGCGCTTAGCCACTGCATGGCGCAACCGGCGGCCGCGTCCTCATCGGCAAGAAGGGCAGCCTTGAGCAGTTGGTCGAGCCCGCCCGTCGGCCAGGACCAGCCATAGTCCGGGAAACGTCGGCTGATGCGGCGAATGCCCGCCATCAGCCCGCGCCGGCCTTGTTCCGGGCCCGTCGCAGCATGGCGAGCCGCGCCACTTCGAGATAGCCGCGGTCGCGCGCCGCATCCCGGCCGTAGGACAGGCTGCCGGGCCTGATGCGGCGCAGCGCCAGCACCTCTTCCACCATGTCGAGGGCAAGGCCCGCCTCGCGTACCCGCGCGATCCAGTCGATCATTTCGCCGCGGCCGCCCGGCGGATCGACGATTGGTCCGACGGTCTCGGCGACCTCGCGCCGGATCAGCATCGTGGTCCGCGACCAACCGGGTACGATCGCGTCCTCGGGTGCATCGGGCCGGTCATTGCGGAAGTTTCGCAAATGGCAAAAAACGCCCGACGTTGCGGGATGCCTTTCGAGATGTGCGAGCTGTGTTTCGACCTTGCTCGGCAGCCACAGATCGTCGGCATCGAGTGTTGCAATGAGCGGCGTCGACAAGGCGGCGATGCCCCTTGTCGTGGCGCTTCCAGGTCCGGCATTTGCCTGGCGCAGCAATTGCAGCGGCAGGTCCGTTCCGCCGATCGCCGCCGCGAGATCGTCGCTGGATCCATCGTCGACGATCGCCACCAGCTCAGGCCGCACTGTCTGCGCCGCGACCGATCGCAGCGTCTCGGCGATGGTGCCGCTGGCGTTGAAGGCAGGTATAACGACGCCATAGCTCCGCATGCTACATAAAGCGCCAGTTGGCGAGTTCTTTGACATCGAAGATGCCTTCGATCCCGCGCAGTGAAGGGTCGGCCTTGCGCCGTTTCATCGATTTGTGGATGGCCCGCAAGAATTCCCGAAGGGACGTGTCGACCTGCTTCGTCATGTTGCCGGGATGACGTCGGTAGTAAAGCGACACGGTATCCGGCAGGACGAATCTGGGGCCGCTTTCAAAGGTGCGCAGCAGGTAGTCGGTGTCTTCGGCCTGGCCGAAGGCCTCGTCGAAGCCGCCGATCCGTTCGATGAGCTTACGCGAGAAAATGCCCGACGACAGATGAATTCCCCGCACGGTCATGAAATGGCTGCCGGGGCAGGGTTCCAGCAGATCGTCGTCGATGTGTTCGACCATCATCATCAGGGAATAGGTAAGCTCCAGAGCGGGGTCGGCGTCAAAGCATGCGATATCGGCCTTGAATCGTCCCGCAGGCGAGACATCGTCCGAATCGAGGAACGACACGAGCTCCGTTTCCGGCGTGAGCAGTCTGAGACCAGCGTTGCGAGCCCGGGTCACGCCCATGTTCTCTTGCCGGAAAAGACGAATGCAGGGGTTCTCGGCCATCATCGAACGCACGGCCTCCGGCGACCCGTCGGTCGAGCCGTCGTCGATCACGATGATGTCGAGATCGGCGGCATCTTGCTGCCGCACGAGCGAGCGCAGCGCCGAGACGACATAGCGCTCGCGATTGTACACAGGCATGATCACGCTGAGCTTCACCGGGCGTCTCGTGTCAGGAAATCCTCGATCGTGCGGGCGATCTCTGCCGGGTCGATGCCGAGGGACAAACGGAAGCACGGCAGGTGGCGCGTCAATTCGCTGAAGAAGCGAAAGCCGCTTTCGCGCTCGCCCGGCATCTGGGCGATGCCGGACGGCGCCAAGGCAATCATGGCATCCCTGCGCGACACCGGCATAATCGAACTTGCTCCGCCTCCGCTGATATGTGGCACCACCAGCGCGACGATGTCCAGCATGGCGGGCACCGGCCGAGGCGCGATGTCGTGAATATGGAACGTGCGCTTGCCTTGCCAGTTCAGCGGGCCTTGCATGGTTAGCCGCTGCCGCAGGCCCAGCCGGGCGAAACCTTTCGTGTCCTGCTTCAACGTCGAAAAAAGCGGGCGCGCGGTCACGCCGTCGGTGAGATCGATCAGCACATAGTCGTCGCCGACACTGTCGAGCCCGTTAAGCAGGCCGGCGGCGACGGTCCCCGATTTCCCGGCCCCGCCCGAGCCGGCAAGCAGAATACCGTTGCCGTCGATGCCAAGCGTGCCGGCATGCGTCAGCCGCATGCCGCGCGCGGCATATTCCCAGTGCAGGAAGCCACGCAGCGGTGCTCCCGGCTCCCAGGGCGGAAAGGCATCGGCCGAGGCCATCAGCTGCACGCCGACGCGGCGGTGCGGATCGTAGACCTGCCAGAAATCCAGGTCGTGGAAATGGTGCCCGCGCAAACCGGCTTCGGCGAGCTGTTTGGCAAAACCGTGCTCGGTGAAATGGGCATCGCCCCAGTGCGCCGGCTCCGGGATGCCGTCAATGCCGGGATGCGCGATGAAGATGCGACCCGTGGACGGTGCCGGCTGGTCATGCCCGGGCTCGACAAAAGCATGGCCCAATGCATCGGCAAGCACGCCGTGACCGAGATGCACGGTCAGTTCAAGCCAGGGCAGGCGAACCTTTCGCATGGTCGGATAGCACGCGGCCGCGCCTTCAGCGGCGGCGATGAGATACCTGGCGTAATCCGGCAAGGTTTCGAGCGTGACGCGCGGCATCAATCGCCTTCCATCACGCTGCGGCCGCCCCCTCAGGAAGCCTGCTTGACCGCCGGCCAGCCGAGAGGTTCCTCGACCTCGTGGATGGGATCAACGACGATCAGGTCGGCGAGGTCGTCGTGAATGCTCACATTGAGCGGCTCGTTCGTGGCGGCAAGCTCGGCAGGCAAATCGCCCGGCAAAGGCTGCGCCGCCGCGTCCAAGCGCACCAGCAAACCCAATTCGAGTAATTGCGATATGAAGCGTTCGAGTTCGGCCTGGCCTATTGTCGAGCCGCCGGCGCTCAGCCCGACCAGAGCCTGGGCGTCCGCGCCGGATGAAAGCGCCTGCCATACCTTGCTGCCGGAATCGGAAAAGCCGAAATATTTGCCATTGGCAAGATTGAGCACCACGGCCTCGCCATCGAAAGATTCGAAAACGATATCCCGGCTCGCTACCGCATAGGCGTGGGAGTCATGCGTCATTGTTGCCCCGTCCTGCATTTCCTGCCCGCCAGCAGGACCGCTTCCACCAACAACGCCTAAACTTTCAGGTCTTCCTTGGCAAGGTAACCTTTGCCAGCAACGGGGGACCATTTCCGGGTTCAGTCGAAAGCCGGGCGGATCAAGCCTCGATTTCAAGCGGCGACAATGGCTTGGAACAACAGGCCAGGATGAAGCCATCATCGATCTCATGATCGAGGATGCCGCCATTGTGGCTCATCTCGACGCTGCCGGAGACTTTCTTCACTTTGCAAGTTCCGCAAAGGCCGAATTCGCAGGCGGCCGGTATTCGCACGCCCGAGGCGCGCGCCGTCTGCAGCACGGTCTGGCCGCCGACACAGTCGGCGTCGACATCCGAAAGCGCGAAGCGGATCGGCGTCGCGGCTTCGACGCAAATCGCCGCGCCGTCTTCAGCCGGCGAGGCAAACGGCGCCGGGATTTCCTCCGCCGCCGGCGCGGCAAAGCTCTCCTGATGGTATTTTGCCATGTCGAACCCGGCGGCCTCCAGCATGCCGCGCACGGCGCGCATGAAAGGGTCGGGGCCGCAGCAGAAGATTTCGCGTTCGCGGAAATCGGGCGCCAGGAGCGGCAGCCGGATGGCGTCGATGCGGCCCATATGGCCGTACCAGCCCTCGCGGCTCGACCGCTCCTCGATCATGAAGCCGAGCGACAGCCCCGGCATATGGCCGCCGAGCAGTTCGAGTTCCTTGCGAAAGATGATCTCTTCCGGGCGCCGCGCGCAATTGACGAAGCCGACATCGGTCCATGGCGCGCAGTCGTTCAGCCAGCGCAGCATCGACATCATCGGCGTCACGCCCGACCCGGCCGAGATGAACAGGTATTTCGCCGCCGGGTGGCTGTGCAGCGAAAAGTCGCCGCCCGGTCCATAGGCCTTGACGTGCGAGCCGGGCGTCAGGTGATCGAACATCCAGCGTGTGCCGACGCTGCCCGCCTGCGCCTTCACTGTCACCGCGATCGAGAATGGCCGTGACGGCGATGATGACAGCGTGTAGGTGCGCATCAGCGGGCCGTCCGGTGTCGGCAATTCCAGCGTCACGAACTGGCCCGGCTTGTAGCGGAACCAGGTCTGGTTGTCGGAGCGGAAGGTGAAGGTCTTGACGTCGGGCGCCTCGTCGCTGACGCCGGTTACTTCCAGCACCTGCAGCCTGTCGTTCCACGGCGCCATCTGGTCGAGGTGGCGATAGAGGCCAAGATCAGTCATGGCGTTCATCCCTGCATACTTTTCATTTTGGGCATGTCGTGATCCCAAAGCCGCTGCACAGTTTTGGCCGACATGCGCTAGGCGACACTGCGCAGAGCAGGCCGGCCGTCTTCGGAAAGCCGTGGGCCCATAAAGCGCGCGTACCAGTCGACGAACTGGATGACGCCGCCCTCGTGCAGCTCCGAATAGGGACCGGGCTCGTAGGCCGGCGACAGGATGCCGAAGGCGTTTTCCTCGACGATGCGGCGGTCCTGGTCGTTGGTCTCGGTCCAGACATGGGTGAGTTCGGCGAGATCGTAGTCGACGCCTTCCACGGCATCCTTGTGGACCAGCCATTTGGTCGTAACCGCTGTTTCCGTGGCGCTGACCGGCAGCACGCGGAACGTCACCGCATGATCCACGAGGATATGGTTCCAGGTTGTCGGGTAGTGATAGTGCATCAGCGTGCCGATCCGGTCGGCCGAGACGCTGTCGGACAGGTTCTTCTTCACCGCCCGCTTGCCGGTCATCGTGTAGCTCTGGGCATCGCGCAGCAGCGGCGCGCGGGTGGCGCGGTATTGTCCGGCCGGGTCGATGCGAAACTTGCTGGGCAGGCCAACAGCTTCGCACTTCGCCCAGTGGGCCAGCATCTCCGGATCGCTGTCGGCGCCTTGCACGCCGGTCACGGTCGGCGCTTCCGGGAAGGTCTTGCACAGCTCAGGATGGTTGCCCGCGCAATGGTAGCATTCGCGGTTGTTTTCCCAGACCAGCTTCCAGTTGCCCTTCTCGATGATCGTGCTCTCGAAGGCGATCTTGGCCTCGCTCAGCCGGTGCGGCTGGAGATAGGGCTCGATCATCGCCCGCATCGGCGCGAAGTCGGCGGGCTCCTTGGCCAGGCAGATGAAGACATAGCCGGCGACGCTTTCGCAGGCGACCGGCTTGAGCCCGAACTGGCTCTTGTCGAACCCATCGGCCATCTGGCGGGCGAACAGCAGCCGGCCGTCGAGTTCGTAGGTCCACTGGTGATAGGGACACACCAGTTTGGCGGCCATGCCCTTGTCGGTGTTGCAGACGCGGCTGCCGCGATGGCGGCAGGAATTGTGGAAAGCGTTGATCTTGCCCTGCTGATCGCGCACCAGCACGACCGGATAGTCGCCGATCTGCACGGTGATGAAGCTGCCCGGCTTGGGCAACTCGCAATCATGGCCGATGAACAGCCAGTCGCGATACCAGATCAGTTCCATGTCAAGCTTGAAGTAGTCCGGGTCGGTATAGAAGGGCTGTTCCAGCGAAAGGCCCTGTCTGCGGCCGTTCAAAAGCCTCAGCATGTCGTTGCGCGCGTCCATGTCCTGTCCTCATTTTCAAGGACTGAACTGGTGGTGATGGAGGAAGGACTGGGCGCAAGCCGGCGAAAGCCGGACAACACCATCCGCCCCTTGACCGCCCACCGCGATCAGTCGAGTTCTAGCGATCTCGGGCTGGTTTCCGGGCTCTGGAGTTGTCCTGGCGGACCATCGCGACACCTTCCCAAGCTTTCGCCCAGTGGTCTCCCGTTGCGACTTGAACTCCACCACCGTTGCGGGGGCAGCGCCGGAATCTGACCGGCTTCCCAATTCTCCGCTCCGTCGTCACGCAGCGGCACCTGAGATCGCTCGATCTAATCACGACAGGGTTTGCGACATCGGCACGAAAGCGACATCGCATCCATGCGGCGCGACACGTACGCGGGATCGTCCCGGCGCGGTTGCAGCGGGGGAATCGCCTCTTCTCGCCAGGTGCGCGGGCACCGTTTTCGACCCTCAGCGGGCCGGAAAAGGGTTAATGGTTTCGAAAAGTGACTATTAGCAGAGTCTAAAATCGAACCGAACGGTTCGTTTCTGTTGACGGTGCGTGCAGGACGGTGTGAACGCCCAGCCTTCCGACACAGTTGGTGATCGGGGCGTGATCTTATGCAACTATTTGATATCAAACGGAAAAATAAGACATGTAGAAGGCGTTGGTACAATTTCAAGTGGTGGAGTCATGGTCCACGCTGAACAACTTCGTGATTGGAAACGGCAAGGGGGCTCTCCCACATCGGGGCTGTCCGAACGACGCGATTTAATCCCAAGACACGCCGCTAGACGGACGGGAAAAATACTGGAGTACAAAAATGAAAAAGATCATTCTCACTGCCGCCGCCCTTCTGGCTATTTCCGGCAGCGCCTTCGCTAGCAGCGACCATTATGGTTCGAACGCCGCGACCCCCACGGCCACTGTCGACAGCTCCTACACCGCTTCGACCAAGAAGTCGGAGCCGGCTGCCCAGACGCCTGTGACGGGCGCCGACCACAACCTCTTCGGCAACAATTAATAGCCATCCCCGGCACGCGGCGGGTGACCCTGCCGCGCTGGTGGACCTACAAATTCAGGAGTATTAAAATGAACAAGATCCTCATTGCTGCCGCCGCCGTTCTGGCCCTCTCCGGCAGCGCTTTCGCGGGCAGCGACAACTATGGCTCCAACGGCGCCAACCAGGCTGCTGCCGCTTCGACCGACAATTCGAACACCGCGTCGATCGGCAAGTCGGCTCCGGCCACCTCGGCGCCTGTCCAGCAGGGCAGCGACCGCAACCTCTTCGGCCA
>NZ_JAIUIB010000011.1:0-264417 GCF_020165375.1 Mesorhizobium sp. BR1-1-4
CCGACAGTGGTCGTCGCTCCGTCTTCGGTCAGCGTGCCGGCATTCACATTGTGCGCCACAGGCAGGTCGTCGACGATCTTGACCGACAGCATGCCGGGTAGAGAGATGTCGCCGTCGCTGTCGGTGACCGTCACCGTCATGTTGTCGTAAATAGAATCTGTTCCCGCGCTGGGATGAGTCTCGCTGTGGACAAGTGTGTAGCTGTAGCTCACCTGGCCGGTGCTGGCGTCATAACCGGTGATGGTCACTATGTTGCCGAGCGGCGTGGTGATGCTGATCGGCGTCGATACGCTATTGCCAAGGGCGGCACCCGAGATATCCTGGCCGGCGATGGTCAGTTTGCCGATGCCGTCGGGCGAGGTGATGGTGAAGGTGCCTGTGCCGATCTCGCTGGTGTCGGCAGCCGAGGTCAGGCCCTTTTCGTGTACGGTGGTATCGCCGCCATCGACGGAAGGCGTCAGGTCGGCGATAGACGGCGTTGAATCGGGCAGGAGGCTCGGGAACAGCTCGCGATGATCCGGCTGCCCAAACTGCAAAGCCGTCGGCGGCAGAAGCGCCGACAGTCCGAAGCCGTCGCCGATCCCGCCGGCAGGCTGTTCGAAATTTCCGCCGGCGCTCGAGGTCGTGCTGCCACCGGCCGATATCGAGCCGTCCGCGCCAAAGGCGACATCGACATGGCTCGCTTCCAGCGCTGCGATCAAGGCCACGCGCGGCACTTCGACGTCGCCGATGATGAAGGTCGGCACATGCAGGGCACCGTCCTTGATGACGATGACCGAGCCGTCCGCCTGCTCGAGCACGAGGTTGTGGCCGTCGACCTTGATGTTGTCGATCGAGACATTGGCGGGAAGTTTGACGACGTTGCTTGCGTCCGCGACGTATTCGTGCGGGGCGTTTGCCGCTGGCGGAGCTGCCGCCGGCGCGCCGCCACCGACATCGACCGGCACAGGCTCGGCCGCGGCCGGCGCTGTTTGGACCGGTGCCGCCGCTTGCTCGGCCGGCGCGGCTTGCGCCACCACCTGGGTCGGCGCTGTCAGGTCGTGATGATCGCTGGAGACGGAATGCTCGTCCCACGAGTTCGAAAGATTGTCCAGTTCAATACTGTTCGCCATAGCTTAAACCCCTCCGGTATTTCCCGGATAGAGACAGGCGGCGGCTTGACTTTGCAACGGTCCGTCAATCCATTCTATATATTTGGATATGCCTTCGATGACTTTTTTTACGCTTGGTAAACTGTGAACATATAATCAGTTATATGTTGTCTGGAAGGCATAGCGCTTCGCCACCGGCGGCGCGGAAAACTTGGTAAATATAAGTATAAATACGCGTAAAATTTTACTAAAATCAGTAAAGCGAATTCACGGGAAACTTATCCATCTTCCTTTCCAGTAATTTGAGACAAAATTGGTAGCGTCCACAGTCAAAGGTGGGCGTCATGAAAAAACAAAAGAATGCTCCGGGGAAGTGCAAGCTCAAGCTGCTTCTGCTGGCGGTGGGGATAGCCGGCTCGGCGCAGCCAGCCCTTGCCGGACCCGTCATCAGGAATTTCATGCCCGAAGCAGCACTGCTTGGAGTGGTCCAGGCGCCGCTTGGCCTCGGCGGCATTTCGCTGCAGAGATACCAGCCCTGGCAGCCGGCCACCCCCTACCGGATCAGCCTTGTCTTGAACGGATATGGTCCCGTTTCCGCTCAAGACGGGTCCAGCGCCTCGATGGCGCAAGAGGGCAGGGGTGTCGACCCGATGCAGACGGCGTCGATTATCCCGGGCGTGTTCGGGTCGGTTGCGCTGTCCATGCGCAATTTTCCCGTTTCGGCGCGTTGGGCACCGGTCTACCGAGCCATAACCGCTTGCACCGCGGGCAGCCCCTGTGACCACGAGAGCCCGGCCTTCGCGGCCATGGTCTCGGCTGCCCAAGGCAAGGGATTCGTCGAAAAACTGTCGTTCATCGACAGCGGCATCAACCACCTGATCGCCTATAAGAAGGACAGCGTCGTTTACGGCAAGCTTGATTACTGGGCGAAGCCTTCGGAGATCCTCGCCAATCGTGCTGGCGACTGCGAGGACTTCGCCATTCTCAAGATGACCGCGTTGCTGAGGGCCGGCATTCCGGCACGCAGCATGTCGCTCGTCGTTCTCCAGGACCGCAAGCGGGGCTTTTTCCACGCCGTGCTTTCGGTCAGCACCGCAAGCGGCGCTTACATTCTCGACAGCCTCAACGATACCGTGCTCAAGGACAGCGCCCTTCCGAATTATCAGCCACTGTACTCGTTCAGCACCGACCGGGCCTGGATCCACGGGTCCAAATCGGGGGACGCCCAGATGGCCGATGTCAAGGGCGGTTTCGCAACCGTCGCCCCTGGCGAAGGCGTCCAGGCGGAAGTCAAGTAAGGGGCCCGCGCGCCGGCTTTCTTGTCCCGGTTGATTGGCGGAACAATTGCGGGAAAAGTCCCTTGGTGGTTTTCCGGCGGAATTGCGTCAGGCAGATAGGGCCGTTCGGCGTTTGCGTGAAACGAGGAACGGCGCTAGCCGTTGAAGACGAAAGCCATCAGCAATTCCAGGTCCAGCACCGGCGCCCGCACCACGTTCAACTGGCCCCGGTAACGGCGTTCGCCGGCTCCAATCACAAATCCGCTCGCAACGGCAACATCGCCATTGGTGTCGAGGCGGGCGAATATATCGGCCACGTTGAGGTCCAGCGCCAGCTTCAGGTCCTGGCGCGTGTCTTCGTCGAATGCCGCCGGCAATTGTCGTTTGACCAATTGCTGGAACGGCGCATTGAAGGTCACGATCTTCTTCGTCGAGGCCAAGGCGAAGGCCGGCGACGGGCAGGCAAGCAGAATGGCGTTTATCGTCCTGATCGATGCAAGCCTGCGCAAATTCAGGTTCTCGCGCCCCAACTCGCGTATGCAGGCCACCCGGATTGCCGAGGTCAAGTTTCCTTTCTCCGCGTGACCTTCGGCGATCTCGTCGACCAGCATGCCGATCGTGCATTTGCGGCTCTCAGCCATCTGTTTCAGCGAAACCCAGAAAGCCCGTTCCAGCCGAATGCCGCGCCGGATACCGCCGCGCGCCACGACGCGGAACTCGAGTTCGAAGTCTTCTGTCGGGAGTGGCAGAAGCAAGCGGTCGCTCCGGGTCGCGGGAGAGGTGGCGCTAGCGCTCACTCATTGCCTCCTGGCGGGCTTTGTTGATCGGCTTCAGCAGGTAGCTCAGGATCGTCTTGCGACCGGTCTTGATATCCACGGAACAGATCATGCCGGGGATGATCGAATATGCCTTTCCGTCTCGCTCCAGTGTCGATCTATCGGTTGAAACACGCACCTGATAGTAGGGCTCGCCCGTCTTCTGATCGACCAGGCTGTCGGCGGTTATGTTTGAAACCTTGCCCTCGATGCCGCCAAAGATCGAGAAATCGTAAGCCGTGACTTTGATCAAGGCATCCTGATCTGGGCGGATAAACGCGACATCGCGGGGCGAAACACGTGCTTCGACCAGCAATGTCTCGGAAGTGGGGACGATGCCGGCCACGACAGTACCCGGCTGGACGAAGGCGCCGACGGTGTTCAACTCCATCGTGTTGACGATGCCGTCCACCGGCGAGCGGATATCCGTTCGCGCGACCTTGTCGGTCGCGCCGCGAATGGTTTCGTCCACCACTGAAAGATCGGCCAAGGCCTGCGTCAGGTCATCGAGCGCTTCCTGCTTCAACTGCAGCCCGAGTTCCTCGACCTGGAGCTGCGCCTCGGTGATCGCCGACTTGCCCTTCTTTATCGTCTCGCCGGCCAGGTTCAATTGGCCGTTGAGTTCGGTCTGTTCCTGCTCGACCTTAAGCTGCTCGGTCCTTGCCATCAGACCTTTCTTGACCATCGCCTCGACCAGCTTCGCCTGCTGGTCGCTCACAGCCAGGTTTTTTATCAGGCGGTCGAGATTGGCGTTCGCCTCGTCCAGTTCCTTTTCGCGCTGGTCGAGTCGCGACTTGAGCACCGACAGCTTGTTGTCGAAGTTTTCGCGCCGGGCAACGAGGAGGTTTTGCTCGTTGTCACAGATTTCCGGTGCCACGGATTGGATGTCCTGCGGACAAGGAAACGATCCGGTGATGCTGCCGCTCTGTTCGTATTTGAGCCTGGCGATGCGTGTTTGCAGGGCCCGCGCCTTGGCTTGCTGTTCGCCGAGGCTGGATGTGTTCAAAGTATTGTCGAGACGGATAATAAGGTCGTTCTTCCTGACGACCTGCCCCACCTTCACGGCGATTTCCTGAACGACGCCCGGCTCGCTGGCTTGAATGACCTGGGTCTTGGAGGCCGGTATGACCTTGCCGTCGCCACGCGCGATCTCGTCGACCTCGGCGAAGGACGACCAAGCGACAAAGGCGGCGAAGAGCGCCCCTATGATGAATATGGACGCCGTCGCGAAAAGCGGCGGGCGGTCTTCCCTGGCAAGCATTTCCCACGCCCCGTTATCATATCGGTTTCAGCCCGATATAATTTGTTCATTCAGGAGTTCGTTCTCTGCAGCGCCTGAATGACTTGTTCTTTTGGCCCGTCGGCAACTATCTTTCCTTGTTCGATAACAATGAGGCGATCAGCCAATTCGAGCATGCTGAAGCGATGCGTCGAGACGATCAGCGTCGTGTTGTGGTCGAAAGCGGTCTTGAGTTGCTTTATCAGTTGCCGTTCCGACGCCAGATCCATCGAGCCGGACGGTTCATCCAGAAAGACGATCTTCGGCTTGGTCAAAAGCAGCCGGGCGATCGCCACCGTCTGTCTCTGCCCGCCGGAAAGATTGGTGCCCCGTTCACCGACGTCCATGTCGTAGCCGCGCGGATGGCGAGACACGAACTCGTCGACGCCGGCGGCTTTCGCGGCTTCGATGATCTGCTCGTCGGTCGCCTCCGGAGATGCCATCAGCAGGTTCTCCTTGATGGTGCCCGAAAACAGATCGCCGGCTTGCGCGACGATGCCGACGGCGGCGCGCACCTCTGACGGGTGATACTGGCGGATGTCGATGCCATCCAGCAGCAATTCGCCGGAGCTTGGCAGAAAAAGCCTGCCGATCAGGCGTCCCATCGTCGTCTTGCCTGACCCGATGCGGCCGATGATGCCGATGCGCTCTCCCGGCTTCACCGAAAAGTTCAGGCCGGACAAAACCTCGTTTTCCGATCCGGGGTAGACGAAGCCGACATTCTTGAACGTCATCGCTCCATTGCGAATCGGGCGATTGACGAAGCCCACCGTATCCGGCCGGTCCTCCGGCTGGGCCATGATGGAATTCACCATTCTCAAGGAGAGCATGGCCTGGCGAAATCTCGACAAGGTGATCGCGATCTGGCCGAGCGGAGCCACGGCCCGGCTTGCCAGCATCACCGTTCCGATGATGGCTCCTGTCGAAACATGCCCTTCCGAAAAGGCGTAGGCTCCAGCCACGACCAAGGCGACCGTCACAAGCTGCTGGATGGCCTGGGTGATGTTGCCGGCCGCCGCCGAGAGCTGCTTGATCTTCTCGGAAGTGTTGGCCGCATTCTTCGAATGCTCGCCCCACTTCCTCAGCAAATAGGCTTCGGCTCGCAGCGACTTGATCGTTTCCAGCGTGGAGATGGACTCGACCAGCAGAGCCTGGCGCTGGGAGGCTTCATTCATGGAGGCTGCGACCCGTTTGCCGATGCGGCGTTGCGTGACCAGGCCAACGACCACCGACGCCACAAATGCGAGGGCCGGGATGACGACCAGCCAGCCGCCGATCGCATAGATGACGAGCAGGAAGATGAAGACGAAAGCCGTATCGATGAACACGCTGATCGTGTTGGAGGTGAAAAATTCCCTGACGAACTCATATTGGGTGACGCGGTTGGCATATTCGCCTGTCGAGCCCGGGCGCGCGGACAGGGATGAATTCAGCACCTTCTCGAACAGCAGATACGATATCCGCAAGTCCGCCTTGCGCCCGGCATAGTCGATGAGCGAGGCTCGGGCCGTTTTCAAAAGCAGATCGAAGAGAATGACGGCGCCAATGCCGATCGCCAGCACCCAAAGCGTCGATATCGCCTTGTTCGGCAATATGCGGTCATAGACATTCATGGTGAAGATCGGCGAGGCGATGGCCAAAAGATTGATGAAGATCGCCGACAGCACGACCTTGGAATAGGTGCGCCAGAAAGCGCCCATCGTCCCCGTCAGCCAATGGCGCCGCTCGATCTGCTGCGCCGACCCGACCTTCATGCCCTCGGTGGCGTTGGCATAGGTGATCGAGAAGGATACACCGCCACTGATGTAACTTGCGGCCAGCTCGGATTTGCCGATAGTCGTGCGCCCGTCTTCCTGCGGGGCCGTAAGATACCCGTCGCCGTCGATTTCCGCCAGCAGGGCGACCGGCAACTGACTGACACGGAAGAGAATTGCCGGAAGATCGACACGACCGCGCAGGAAGTCGCGATGGTTGAATTCCTGGGTCTCGAGACCGATGCGCTCGGCAAGATGCCGGATCTCGGTGACCTCGATGCGCGTGTCCGAAATCGGCACTCCGGCAAACAGCACGGTCTCGGCGCTCGGCCTGCCGAGATAGGCAGCCACCGCCGAAAAGCAGGCCTTGAACGCCTCCTTGGGCGACAGAATATGTGGCTGCTGATTCACGACCCGCCCGCCAGAACCCTCAACACTCCTTACGGCTCACTTCTTCCTGACAGGGGCGAGGATATCGAAGGGCAGGTCGTTCTTCTGTTCCGACGGGGTCCGTGCATAGGTTTCGGTGTCCGGGATCTCCGGAACCGCGAATTCATCCTTGGCGTAGGCCGCGGCCTGCTTCGGCGGCTGGATGTCCATCGTTTTCAGCAACTGCCCGGTTGCCGCCAGAAGTCGGTATTGGGCAAAGAGGGATGCGTAGGACGCGGTGTCCGCCAGCGTTGCTGTGTTGAACCGCGTATTCTGCGCATCCAGCACATCGAGCAGCGAGCGCTGTCCGACCTTGAACTGCTCGCGATAAGAGGCAACCAGCTTCTCGTTGGAAGCGGCTTGCAGCTTCAGGGTCTTTGCCAGGTCGGCTTGCCGGAAGCGGCGATCCCACGACGTGCGAACGGCTTCTTCGATCTCCCGCAGAACCTGATGCAGCCCAAGCCGCTGTTCGCTGGCGCGGCGGATCTGCTCCTGCTCATTCGCTTTGTCGATGCCGCCCCGATACAGGTTCCACCGCAGCACCACCCGTGCCTGCAGATCGGAGGTGTCTCCATTGTCGCCGTCAATGTCGTATCCGGCCCGGGCAACGCCTTCGGCGACGACCGACGGGCCGTATTTCGCCCGAGCGGCGTCAACCTGCGAGCCCGCGGCGGCGATATCGCTATTGGCCATGTGGACGCGCGGGTTGTTCTCCCGCGCAATGCCCAGCGCGTCGTCCAGGGACCTTGGCAGTGCAGAGGAAACGTCGCCTGGCCGCGATGCATTGGTCAGCGGTTTCCCGACGGTCTTGAAGAAACGTATTCTCGAGGCCTCGAGTTCCTCGGAAGCCTCCTGCATGCGGGCCTTGGCCGCAAACAAGCGCTCCTCGGCCTGTTGCCGGTCGGCTTCGTTCAATCCGCCGCCTGCTATGCCTTCCCTGATGTCGTGGAGAATCGCTTGGTGAAAGCCCAGATTCTTCTTTGCCTCGGCCACGATCGAGGCCTGAAGCATGTATTCCAGGTAATCCTGGACGACAGACAGCCCGATGAACTCAGATCGCTCCAGCACGCGGAATGAGGCGCCATCCACTCGCGAGGCTTGACGGTTGAGTTCGGCTCGCCTTGCGCCACTATCATAAAGCGTTTGCGAAACCGTCAGATCGGTCTCCGCGGGATAAAGCGCATCGTGCTCGATGGAGAGCGCGCGGCGGGAGGAGTTGTCCAGGCGGCGAGCACCAGCGGATGCCTCCAGGTCGACGCTTGGAAGATAGAGCCCTTTTGCTTGCCGCAGTTCGAACTCGATGGCCTCGCGGTTTTCGATGGCCTGGCCGATTTCCGGGTTGGATTCCACCGCGACCGCCATGGCTTCCTTGAGTGTCAGCGCATGCGCGCCCCAGCAGCTCAGCATGGTAGCCGTCATCAAGAGACCAACGCCCATGACCTTGGTCGACAGACCTGTCGTCTTCATTTTCCCACCCACGTTTCCCCGCGCTTTTTAAGAGCGCCCCAGCCGGGCTTGGCGCCTGACCTTGCCACTATCTTGCAAATTAACGTGCGCGTTTCATTATTAAGCTGTGACTAAATCATAGAATTTAGGCAGACGGTCAAAAAATGTAGCAAAAATAGCACACATTTGGGACGCCGGCGGGATCAAATGCCGGTATCGAAACTTGAAGCCCCGAGACAAGATATTGAAGATGGGCAACAGCAAGCCTGTTCTGGCATATGCCGATGAGTACGCATGTCCGCAAACAAAGTTGCTCTCGCGGAGGCAATAAGGCGCCTTCAACAGCTCGGGTGCAGAAGGATTTGGTCCGGCCCACCCAGATTGACGACATGTTCTGGTCGCGCCCGCTGTGGTTTGCGAGATCGCTGACGCACTGCCGAGCGTGACACTTCTTGGTTAAGTCTAGGCTGCAGAGTGTTTGGATCAGGGCTTATTCGGTGCGCGCTTCGGCCTCGAATGGAGTCTGCGCTTGGCTGGGGCGCCAGGATTCGAACCTGGGAATGTCGGTACCAAAAACCGATGCCTTACCACTTGGCGACGCCCCAATAGCCGTCAGAGTCGCTGTGCGGCGCGTTATTAGCAGAGCAGCCGAAAAGCACAATGCTTATGAACGACCGCGAAGACGCTCGGCTGACCAGCGGTGCAATCGGCGCTTGGTGATCCACAAGCGGACTAGTGGGACCACACAGCCAGCTCGTTGCCGGCTGGATCGACGAAGTGGAAGCGTCGGCCGCCGGGGAATGAGAATATCCGCCTGACGATCGTTCCGCCGGCGCTTTCGACGGCGCGAAGGGTTTCCTCCAGATTGTCGCTGTAAAGCACGGGCAACGGCTTGGCCGGTGCTTCCGCGGCATCGGCCTGAAAGCCGCCATCCAGGCCCTCGGCGAAGGCCGAATAGGTCGGCCCATAATCTGTGAAAGACCAAGCGAAGGCGGCGCTGTAGAAGGCCTTCAACCGATCCAGCGTGCCGCCGGTCGCCGGCATTTCCAGATAGTCCAGTTTTCCAGGCTGTTTCATGACGCACCTCTTGTTCCCTTTATGTTCTAGACGTCGAGCCGTGAGGTGGCAAGTCTTTTTGCCACAGGCCCAGGCGGAGTTTTTTCTTAATCGATTGTAGCGGCCGAACGGCTTGCCGACGCCTTGCCTTTCGCACTGCAGCATCATATCGCTCCAAAGTCGGGCACGGATGGAACTTTGCGTTTCGCCAATCTTTCCAATCTCCTGCAACCGGAGAGCAAGCATGACCAAATGGGTTTTCACCTTTGGCGATGGTGCGGCGGAAGGCCGTGCCAGCGACAAGAATCTGCTGGGCGGAAAGGGCGCCAACCTGGCCGAGATGTGCAGCCTGGGGCTGCCAGTGCCGCCGGGCTTTACGATCACCACCGAGGTCTGCAATGCCTATTATGCCAACGGTCGCACCCACCCGGCGGGATTGGAGGCTGATGTCGCAGTCGCCCTCGACCATATCGGCCGGCTGACTGGCCGCCGGTTCGGCGACCCGTCGAAGCTGCTCCTGGTTTCGGTGCGTTCCGGCGCCCGGGCGTCGATGCCCGGCATGATGGACACCGTGCTCAATCTCGGATTGAACGACGAGACAGTCGAGGCGCTGGCCGCCGATTCCGGCGATGCGCGCTTTGCCTATGACAGCTACCGCCGTTTCATCCAGATGTATTCCGATGTCGTCATGGGCCTCGATCACGAGGTGTTCGAGGAAATCCTGGAAGACCAGAAAGCCAGCCTCGGCCACGAGCTCGATACCGAACTGACGGCGATCGAATGGCAAGGCGTCATCGCGCTCTACAAGGCCAAGGTCGAGGAGGAACTCGGCAGGCCGTTCCCGCAGGATCCGCACGAGCAACTCTGGGGCGCGATGGGCGCGGTGTTTTCAAGCTGGATGAACAACCGGGCCATCACCTACCGGCGTCTGCACGATATCCCGGAAAGCTGGGGCACGGCGGTCAATGTCCAGGCCATGGTGTTTGGCAATATGGGCGAGACCTCGGCCACCGGCGTTGCCTTCACCCGCAACCCCTCGACCGGTGAAAAAATGCTTTATGGAGAGTTCCTGGTGAATGCGCAGGGCGAGGATGTCGTCGCCGGCATCCGCACGCCGCAGAACATCACCGAGGCGGCGCGCATCGCGGCCGGTTCCGACAAGCCTTCGCTGCAGAAGCTGATGCCGGATGCCTTCCAGTCCTTCGTCACCATCTCCGACAGCCTGGAAAAGCACTACCGCGACATGCAGGATCTCGAATTCACCATCGAGCGCGGTAAATTGTGGATGCTGCAGACCCGGTCCGGCAAGCGGACCGCCAAGGCGGCGCTCAGGATCGCGGTTGAAATGGCAAGGGACGGCCTGATCACGAAGCAAGAAGCCGTCGCACGCATCGATCCTGCTTCTCTTGACCAATTGCTCCACCCGACCATCGACCCAAAGGCCGCACGAGACATCATCGGCGTCGGGCTGCCGGCGTCTCCGGGTGCTGCCACCGGCGAGATCGTCTTTTCTTCCGGCGATGCCGAGGATCTGAAGACGCAGGGGCGCAAGGCGATCCTGGTGCGTATCGAGACCAGTCCGGAAGATATCCATGGCATGCATGCGGCCGAAGGCATCCTGACCACGCGCGGCGGCATGACCAGCCACGCAGCGGTCGTCGCGCGCGGCATGGGCAAGCCTTGCGTGTCGGGAGCCGGCTCGCTGCGCGTCGACTACAAGGCAGGCACGCTGGTCTCGATGGGGCAGACCTTCCGCAAGGGCGACATCATCACCATCGACGGCGGCAACGGCCAGGTGCTCAAGGGCGCCGTGGCGATGCTGCAGCCGGAATTGTCCGGCGATTTCGCCGCCATCATGGAATGGGCGGACGCGGTACGCCGCATGAAGGTGCGCACCAATGCCGAAACGCCGCTCGATGCCCGCATGGCGCGCTCCTTCGGCGCCGAGGGCATCGGGCTATGCCGCACCGAGCACATGTTCTTCGACGGCGCCCGCATCGTCGCCATGCGCGAGATGATCCTGGCCGACACCGAGAAGGATCGCCGCGCGGCGCTGGCCAAGCTTCTGCCCATGCAGCGCTCGGATTTCCTGGAGCTGTTCGAGATCATGGCCGGCCTGCCGGTGACGATCCGCCTGCTCGATCCGCCGCTGCACGAATTCCTGCCCAAGACCGAAGCGGAAGTCGCCGAAGTCGCGGCCGCCATGAACGTGTCGGCAGACAAGCTCAGGCAGCGCACCGAGGCCCTGCACGAATTCAACCCGATGCTAGGCCATCGCGGCTGCCGGCTCGCCGTCTCCTACCCCGAGATCGCCGAGATGCAGGCGCGCGCCATTTTCGAGGCGGCAGTCGAGGCCGGCAAGAAAGCCGGCGCGCTGGTCGTCCCCGAGATCATGGTGCCGCTGGTCGGTCTGGCGAAGGAACTCGATTTTGTGAAGGCACGCATCGACGCCGTCGCCAAGAGCGTCATGGACGAGAGCGGCGTCAACATCGATTACCTGACTGGGACCATGATTGAGCTTCCCCGCGCGGCGATCCGCGCCCATGTCATTGCCGAGTCGGCCGAGTTCTTCTCCTTCGGCACCAACGACCTCACCCAGACCACCTTCGGCATCTCGCGCGACGATGCCGCCTCCTTCCTGGAGACGTATCGCCAGAAAGGCATCATCGAGCAGGATCCGTTCGTTTCGCTCGACATTGAGGGCGTCGGCGAACTGGTGCGCATGGCGGCGCAGAAGGGCAGGGCGACGCGACCCGACATCAAGCTCGGCATCTGCGGCGAACATGGCGGCGATCCCTCGTCGATCCGCTTCTGCGAGGAGGTCGGGCTCGACTACGTCTCCTGCTCGCCCTACCGCGTGCCGATCGCCAGACTGGCAGCGGCGCAGGCTGCAGTGCAGACAACGACCACGGGGCGTGGATAGACCGGTCCGAGCTTACGGTTTTGTATGAAAACTCACGCGAACGTGCTAGAGGTATCGCGCAATCTCGCCATTGTTTCTGACCAATTTCGTGATGATCGCCAAACGTCTCCGGAAACATATGTTGCAGATTTCACCCGCTCCGTTCCGCTCGATCCTGATCATTCAAACGAAGTTCATAGGCGATATCGTCCTCGCTTCGACCCTCGCCAGGAACCTTCGGCTCGAATTCCCCGGTGCCAGGATCGTGTTCCTCTGCGAAGCGCACTTGGCGAGCTTCGTGATTGCGCATGGCATCGCTTCGGAGGTGGTTCCGTTCAGGCGGGCTCGCGCGCGGGGCACCCCGCTGGAGCGCGGAAAAGAGCTCTACGCAACGGTGAAGGCGCTGCGCGGCTTCTGCTTCGATTTGACGATCGACCTGACCGATTCGAAGACCTCTCGGCTTATCAGCGGCTTGGTCAACGCAAAGACACGCGTCGGCTACAATCCCCCGGAAAGGCCGCTGAAGCTGCTGGAGCGGCAGCCCGCCAATGTGTTTGCCAAACCATTCGGGTTTGGCGGCCAGCATTTTGTTTATCGCTATCTCTCCCCTCTTGAAGCGCTCGGCATCGATCTGCGGGTGACGGTACCGAGCCTCCAGCCGCCGCCATTCGAGGCCGCGAAAGCCTTGGCGCTTCTGGGCACGCACCACATCCGTCCGAACGCCTTCGTCGCTGTCCACGCAGGCGCGAGTTTCAAGGGCCGGCAGTGGCAGCCGGAACGGTTTGCCGAGGCGATTGACCAGATTGCGGCCGAAACCGGACTGGGCATCGTCCTGGTGGGAGGGCCGGGCGAAGGTGAAACCGCCGCGCGGATCGTTGCCGAGACGGCGACGCCGGTGGTGGACCTGGTCGGAGCGCTGTCGCTCGAGACCCTGCTGGCCGTCCTGGAACAGGCTCGGCTGTTTCTGGGCAATGAAAGCGGGCCGATGCATATGGCCGCTGCCGCCGGCACCCCGGTTGTCGGCCTTTTCGGCCTGACGCATCCGTCACGCTGGGGACCTGTCGGCGTGCCCAGCATCGCGCTTCGGCCGTCAATGCCATGCGACTGCGTGGCCAAGGATTTGTGTCGCCGAACCGATCCCAGCAAGGCGTGCTGCGTTTGGCGCCTGGAGGTGAAGCCGGTTGTCGAAGCGGCGCGCGAAATTCTCGCGCGCACCGAGCTGAAAAATGAACGCGCTGTCTGAGGGCGATGGAACGGCAAGACTGTCGCTGAACGGCTCGTCGACCAAGTGGGAGGTCAAATTGCCGCGCCAGGCGTTTTTCTGCTATCCCTCGTCCGATTTCCGCCTTCATGCGGGTCTTGGGATGTCGGCTTGAAACCGCCGGTGGGGAACTTGGTTCGATGCATTTGCCGCAAAAACATCTCTGCATGATCGCCATGTCGGTGGCGCTGATATCCAGCGCCCATGCCACGCCGCTGGTCGAACCCACGCTGCACATCAAGCCGGCTGCAAGCGGAACCGGTCGCGTTGCACTCACGCTCGATGCCTGCGGCGGCAAGACCGACACGCGCATTCTCTCGGCGTTGGTGGACAACAAGATACCGGCTACCATTTTCGTCACCGGCATCTGGCTGAAGCGCAACGCCGAGGCCGTCGCGATCATGCGGGCGCATCCCGACCTGTTCGAGCTGGAAAATCACGGTGGCCGGCATATCCCGGCGGTCGACACGCCACAGAAGATCTATGGCATACGCAGCGCCGGCAGCCCGGAAGCAGTCCTTGCCGAAGTCGAATCGGGGGCCGCGGCTCTGGCCACGACCGGCGAACCGGCGCCGAAATGGTTCCGTGGCGCAACAGCCGAATACAGTCCCTCGGCCATTGCGATGATCCGCAAACTCGGCTTCAAGATTGCCGGCTTCTCGATCAATGGCGACGGTGGCTCGCTGCTCGGCGCCAAGGAAACGGCCAGGCGCATCGCCGCCGCCAAGGACGGTGATGTCATCATCTCCCACATCAATCAGCCGACCCATGCCGCCGGCGAGGGCGTGGTTCAGGGCCTGCTGGCGCTCAAGGACAAGGGCATGACCTTCGTGCGCCTCGACGATGCCGACGGAACGGGTAATCACGGCACCACCGACTAAGGGCCGGCATCACCCGAATATCAATGCCCCTGAGTGTCTTCAAGCCGAAGCGTTCAGTCCGGCTTGGCCTCGATGCTGACCTTGCTGGCGTAGAACGCGCCGTGGTCGCGGATGTCGGTCATCTCGTCGAAGGGCTGCCGATAGGCCCACATCGCGTCCTTGCCCGCTTCGCCCGCCGGCAGCACGCTCCAATAGCTGGCATCACCCTTGTAGGGGCAGTGCGTCGCGTGATCCGTTCGGCTGAGCTTGTCGAAATCGATATCGGCGAACGGAATGTAGAAGGCGGCGGGGTAGGGGGCCTCCGTCAGCACTTTCGCCTTGGCGGAAGAAGCGATGACCGTACTGCCGGCGCGGATTGTGACGGTGCCGGAATAGGGCTCTATCGTAATGATCTTGTCGGGATTGCGCTGGAAGCCGGGTGCCGGGTTGGCGATCTTGTCCATGCTGGTTCTCCTTGCCCCGACCTTAGGTGTGGTGGGCGACCGGATAGAACAAGGCCCGTGGTCACAAACAAGCAGACACCAAGCGCCCGTGCGTGGCGCAAGACTGGCCTTGGCGTGGCAGCGGAAAATCAGGCAGCGGTTTTGAAGGCGTCCATCAGCCCGGCATAGGCGGCCGCGATGCCCGCCACCGGGTTGCTGCTTCTCGAGATCGTCTCGACCTTCAGCGCCCCTCCGACGGTTGGCAAGGTGAGCAGAAGGAACTGGCGATTGCCGCCATCGCCGACGGATGCCGCCGCGACGTGCTGGCCTTCGCCTTCGTTCTGGACGCACATCTTGAACAGCAGTGTGCCGCCGACCGCTTCGAGCGCGCCGCCGACAACTTCGACGAACTCGTCTTCGGAAACGGTCTTTTCGTCCGGCACCAGATCGGCCAGGCTTTCGGCAAGCGTACTCTCGAGAACCTTATCGTCGAGCGCGTCCATGCGAACCTCTTTCAGTCGCCAATCGCACCCCTTTGCCCGTTAACGAAGCTTAACACCGACGATGGCCGGATTATGGCACTTTTTGCTGTTGGTCCGATCACGAGGAGTTTGCGCCGATGGAATCTATTTGAAGCTCCTGCCATTCGATCGGCGGCAGGGGCCCCCAAATTTCAGGAGCGCTTCAGAAGCGACCAGACGGCCGGCACGAGGCTGGCCGCGAGCGCGACCTTGATGAGATCGCCGACGATGAACGGCACGACGCCGAACTGCCAGGATTTTTCCGGACCGATGAGCATTGCCAGCCAGGCAAAACCCATCGCCATCATCACCCCTTCGGCAACCAGCATGGCGTTGAAAAGCTTGATCGGATGACGGTCCCAGCCGCGGTCGGCGGCCCAGCCGACAATCGCCGCCACGACCACGAAGCCGGCGAGATAGCCGCCGGTCGAGCCGAGCATATAGGCAATGCCGATGCCTTTTTCCGGCGTGCCCTGGAAGACCGGGAAGCCCATGGCGCCTTCCGCCATGTAGAGCAGCAGGGTGGCGACGCCGAGCCGCATGCCGAAGGCGGCGGCGATCAGCAGGACGGCGAGCGTCTGCATCGAGAGGTCGACAGGCCCGAGCATCACCTTGGTCTTGGCCGAAAGCGTCAAGAGCAGCGTCCCGGTGATCGCCAGCAAAAACTGCGTTGCCAGTCGCGCGGCACCTTCCTGCGGCAAGGCCAGGAAAACAAGCGGGCGCGTCGTCGTTGCGGTTGTCATGGTCTTCCCCAATTCAATCTTGCCGCGAACCAGAAATCGCGGTCTTGCATTTTCCTATATTGGCTTGCGTGCTATGCGGCAATCTGTTTTGCCGTTCCGGGAACAAAGCGCCGACATGGCTCTCAAATTCGATATCAGCTTCGACCCTGCTTACCGCCGAGGTGTAAGGGTGGCCCCCGACGTGCAACGCGTCACGGCCCCTAATCCCAGTCCCTTCACTTTCCACGGCACCAACAGCTACGTCGTGGGCCACGATACGCTGGCGGTGATCGATCCGGGGCCCGATGACGAAGCGCATCTTCAGACCTTGCTCGACGTGATAGCGGGCCGGCCGGTGAGCCACATTTTCGTCAGCCACACGCATCGCGACCATTCTCCGCTGGCGGCCCGGTTGAAGGAGCGCACCGGCGCCCAAGTGCTGGCGGAGGGACCGCACCGGCCGGCGAGGCCCTTGCACATTGGCGAAACCAATGCGCTCGACGCCAGCGCCGACACCGCTTTCATTCCCGACATCGCCTTGCCGGACGGCGAGCTGGTCAGCGGCGACGGCTGGGCGATCCGGACCGTCCTGACGCCCGGCCATACCGCCAACCATGCGGCATTCGCGCTGGAAGGCACCGGCATCCTGTTTTCAGCCGATCACGTCATGGGCTGGGCAACCTCGATCGTCGCGCCGCCGGACGGGGCAATGGCCGACTACATGGCATCGCTGGACCGCCTGATCGAGCGCGGTGACCGGCTGCTGCTGCCTGGCCATGGGGGACCGGTGACGGCGCCGCGCGCTTTCATGCGCGGGCTGAAGACCCATCGCAAGATGCGCGAACGAGCCATATTGGAACGGATCAGGGCCGGCGACAGGACAATCCTCGACATGGTCAAGGCGATCTACAGGGATACCGATCCCCGGCTGCACGGCGCCGCCGGCCTGTCGGTGCTTGCCCATCTGGAGGACCTGGTGGCGCGCGGCGTGGTGGCGACGGACGCCGCTCCCGCCATAGATGGCATTTTCACGCCTGGCCGATAGCCCTGCCGCCGCCCACCCGTTCACCAATCATCGTCGCGGCGCGCGATTTGCTCGAAAAATGGCTATTGTGCCGGCGCCGCGCCGATCTGGCCGGCGACTTCCTGATCGAGCTCCGTGAGGAATTCAGTGATGCGCGCGGCATTGTCGCCAAGGTCATGGCGGCCGTAACGCGAGGCGGAGCGCATGTCGACGATGACCGTGTCGCCGTCATCCGTGACGCGAATGGCGACGTCGGCGGGAAGGCCAAGAACGAAACTCGAGGCGACGGCGGTGATTGTCACCTCCGTCTGTCCGGCGAGTTCGGGATAAGGCTCCGAAAGGTCCCAGCCGCGCCGGTCGAGCACAGTTTCAACGGCATTGACGACGGTCTCGAACGGCAGGTCGTAGCTGCGTGCGGTGACCAATGGATAGCTGTCCGTCTGCAACGTCTGCTCACCCGGCGTCGACGGGGACACTGCGTTCATGTCCTTGGTCCGGTCGCTGACATCGAGCGCGGGCGGTTCATCGAAATCGGTCGAAATGTCCCGCAGCGGCGGATAGATCGTCGCCCAGTAGGCGGCAACGCCGTACGGGGTGAGCACCAGCAGCGCCAGCAAGGCGCCGACGGTGAGATCACGGCCACCACGGTCACCGAAATTCCACAGCCTCGCAAAGGCCAGGCCGGCAAACAGCAGCGCCAGCGCCGCCAGCAGGGCAGCAATGCCCAGTACCCACAGGAAGACCGGCGTTTGGACGAGGCCGAGCCTATGGCCGACAAAGTTCGTCAGCAAAAGCACCGCCGAAAAGGCGCCCGTGCCCCGCGACCAGCCGGCAGCTTTCGACGTTTGCCGTTCGGGAATGCTAACCATTATTCTCTGCGCTGCCCCAACCCGGATGGAGGTTTAGTGCCTTTTTGCGGAAACAAGCAACATCCTCTCAATCGGTCGGCAAGCGATAGTCCCTGAACTGCTGACGCAAGGTGATCTTCTGGATCTTGCCTGTGGCGGTATGCGGTATCTCACCGACGAAAGCGACGTCGTCCGGCATCCACCATTTGGCCACCTTGCCATCCATGAAATCGAGAATCCCGGCCTTGGTCGGTTCCTTGCCCGGCTTGGCAACGACGACCAGCAGAGGCCGCTCGCCCCATTTCGAATGCTTGACGCCGATGGCCGCGGCTTCCGCCACATCGGGATGGCCAACGGCCAGATTCTCCAGGTCGATGGTCGAAATCCATTCGCCGCCGGACTTGATGACGTCCTTGGCACGGTCGGTGATCTGCATGTAGCCGCCGGCATCGATATGGGCGACGTCTCCAGTGTCGAACCAGCCGTCCACGTCGAACTGCTCCGCGCCCGCACCGCCATAATAGGCGCGGGCGACGGCCGGCCCGCGCACCTTCAGCCGGCCGAACGTTTTGCCGTCCCAGGGCTGCGGATTGTTCTCGTCGTCGGTCACCTTCATTTCGACGCCGAAAGGCGGGTAACCCTGCTTGCTCTGGACGTCGAGCCGAGCCTCGCCTTCGAGGCCGGCATAGTCCGGCTTCAAGGTGCACAGCGTGCCGAGCGGCGACATTTCGGTCATGCCCCAGGCATGGATGACCTGGACACCGTAATCGTCCTGGAATTTCGTCATGATCGCGCGCGGGCACGACGAGCCGCCGATCACGACCTTGCCGAGATGGGGAAGCGTCTTGCCAGTCTCCTCCAGATATTGCAGCAGCATCATCCACACGGTCGGCACGGCGGCGCTGAACGTCACCTTTTCCTGATCGAGCAATTCATAGATCGAGGCGCCGTCCATCTTGCAGCCTGGCATGACCAGCTTGGCGCCGATCATCGGGCCGCTCTGGCCAAGACCCCAGGCATTGGCGTGGAACATCGGCACCACCGGCAGAATCGTGTCGCGCGACGACAGGCCCATGGCGTCGGGCATGGCCGCGATCATGGCGTGCAGCACGTTCGAGCGATGACTGTAGACGACCCCCTTGGGATCGCCCGTCGTGCCCGACGTGTAGCACATGCCGGCGGCGGTGCCTTCGTCGAAGCTCCTCCAGGCGAAATCGCCATCGACCTCTCCGAGCCACTCCTCATAGGCGACGGCGTCGGGCAGGGTCGTTTGCGGCATGTGCGCCTTGTCGGTGAGCACGATTACCTTCTTCAGCGATTTGACGGCACCGGCAATCTTCTCGAGCAACGGGATGAAGGTGAGGTCGACGAAGACGGCCTTGTCCTCGGCGTGGTTCATGATCCAGACGATCTGCTCGGGAAACAGGCGCGGATTGAGGGTGTGGTAGATAGCACCGATGCCCATGATGCCGTACCAGGCCTCGATGTGGCGGGCGGTGTTCCAGGCCAGCGTCGCGATGCGGTCGCCCAAGGCAAAACCGTCGCGCTCCAGGCGCTGGGCGACCTTGAGGGAACGACGATGAAGGTCGGCATAGGTGGTGCGCACGATCGGCCCCTCGATCGAACGCGACACGATCTCCCGCGCACCATGCTGCCGCTCGGCGTTGTCGATCAGCTTGTGGCACAGCAGCGGCCATTCCTGCATCAGTCCCAGCATGCCGGGTTCCTCCATCACGCTTTCACGGTGCGCTTTTGATCGCATTGTGAAGCGAACCGGGGAATTGTCCAGCGTCCACAAGCGCAGCGGGCGAAAGTCGGAGTTCGAACCTGTATCGGCAAACGGTTGAATCCGGACGGCTTTTTGATTTCGCTTGGCTGCATCGGGCCCGGACCGGCCATCGATGGCGATCTGGCCAGGCGGTTGGCCGATTTGGCATGGGCGCTTGGTCGGCACCAAAGACATCACCTCTATATATCGGCTGAGGGTTCGGCAGGTTTCTCAAGGATTGGAGAATAAGCCGGGACATTAGCCGCGGCTTTTAAATTGCAATGCAGCAATGCTGCCGATCAGAACTTCTGCCAACTATTCCGCTAAATAGATGCTTGCTGGTGAGGTCGCACTGGCGTAGCTCTTGATCTTCGACTGAGTCGAATCGCCAATGGTGAGGGGTCCGGTTCGCTTTGCGAAGGAACGGCCTGCCAAGTGTAGTGGCGATTGCCGACACGGGCACCTTTCGGGGGAAGGGGAAGAAGTTGAATGTCGCAACATCAACGATTGTCGGAAGCCGGCACTTCCTGTTCAGAATTCGTTTTCAACTCATCGGCGGACTGACATTCGCGATCATCGCGCCAGCACTGATCCGGATAGCATCCTATCCGGACGCGATCTATTCGGCCAATCTGCAGATAACGGTCGCGGCTGCCATCATTGCGCATGTTACCGGCTTTCTTGCCTATCGCCGCATTGGCAATTTTCCGGGCGTGGCCGCGGCCAGCTATATCCTGCCGACATTCGTCCTGTCCTACGGTCTTGTTTTCTTGACGATTTTCTTTTTCCGCTTCGAGTATAGCCGGTTTCAGGCCGCCGCCAGCTTCACGCAATCCACGCTCTGGTATTTCGGCCTGAGCCTCATGACCCGGCGTCTTGAGCCGTACCGGCTGGCCGTCATTCCCGGCGGCAATGTCGAGCGCCTCAGGGCCCTGCCGGGCGTGCACTGGTTCTGGCTCAAGTCGCCCGGCACCGTTATCGAAAGAGTTAACGGCGTTGTTGTCGATTTGCGTGCGGACCTCGGCGCCGAATGGGAGCGCTACATCGCCGACCGGGCGCTGTCGGGCACGCCCGTCTATCACGTCAAGCAGGTCAGCGAATCGTTGACCGGTCGTGTCGAGATCGAACATCTATCGGAGAACACGCTCGGCTCGCTCAATCCGAACCAGGCTTATCTCAAGATCAAGCAGGCCATCGACTGGACCTCCGCGCTTGTCCTTGTCGTGGTTCTTTGTCCCGTTCTGCTGCTGGTCGCCCTATCGATCCGGCTGGACTCGGAAGGCCCCGTGCTGTTTCGCCAACCCCGCATGGGCTACCGGGGCAGGATCTGCACCGTCTACAAATTTCGTTCGATGAGGCAGCAGACCGGCTCCGGCAGCGACAAGGACAAGGCGATCACCAAACGGGATGACGATCGCATCACGCGGGTCGGGAGCTTCCTGCGCAAGTTCAGGATCGACGAACTGCCGCAGGCCATCAACATCCTGCGCGGTGAGATGAGCTGGATCGGGCCACGGCCGGAAGCTGTCGTGCTGTCGCAATGGTATGAGGCGGAATTGCCGTTCTACCGGTACCGGCACATCGTCAGGCCGGGCGTGAGCGGGTGGGCACAAGTAAATCAGGGCCATGTCGCAGCGGTCGGCGATGTCATGGAAAAATTGCACTATGATTTTTACTACATAAAGAACTTCTCACCTTGGCTGGACGTGCTGATCGTTCTCAGGACCATAAAAACGATGTTCACCGGTTTTGGTGCGCGATAGCCAAATCAGGGCCTGAATCCGATCGCACGTGCAGGAAGCAATGGATCTCGCCTCAAGGAAAATAGCTGTCATCGGACTTGGCTATGTCGGTCTGCCGCTGGCTGTGGCCTTCGGGGCGACCAGGGATGTGATCGGCTTCGACATCAACCCGTCGCGCGTGGAGGCACTGAAGCGCGGCGAGGACCATACGTTAGAAGCCAGCGAGGAGGAAATCGCCGCCGCCAGAGGGCTGAAGTTCACCAGCGAGAAAGCCGATCTGCACGACTGCGGAATTTTCATCGTTACCGTGCCCACGCCGATCGACCGGGCCAACAGGCCGGACCTGAAGCCTCTCGTCATGGCGTCGACGACGGTCGGCGAGGTCATATCCCCGGGCGCGGTGGTGATCTTTGAATCCACCGTCTATCCCGGCTGCACGCAGGAAGTCTGCGCACCGCTGATCGAGAAACATTCCGGGCTGCGTTACAACAGCGATTTCTTCCTCGGCTACAGTCCAGAGCGCATCAACCCCGGCGATCGCGAGCACCGGCTGCAGACGATCGTCAAGGTCACCAGCGGTTCCACGCCAGAGGCGGCGGAGGCCATCGACGCGCTCTATGCCTCGATCGTGCCGGCGGGTACGCATCGTGCCTCCAGCATTGCCGTGGCCGAGGCCGCCAAGGTCATCGAGAACACGCAGCGCGACTTGAACATCGCCCTGATGAACGAGCTGTCGCTGATCTTCGGCAAGCTGGGCATCGACACGTCGGAGGTGCTGGAGGCGGCCGGCACCAAATGGAATTTCCTGCGCTTCACGCCGGGCCTCGTCGGCGGGCACTGCATCGGCGTCGATCCTTATTATCTCACCCACAAGGCCCAGGAACTCGGCTATCATCCCGAGGTGATTCTTGCCGGGCGCCGCATCAATGACGGCATGGGCCAGCATGCGGCGGACCAGACGGCCCGCCTGATGATGCGCAAGGGCATACCTGTCGTTGGCAGCCGGATTCTGGTGATGGGTGCGGCCTTCAAGGAAAACTGTCCGGACTTGAGGAATTCCAAGGTCGTCGACGTCGTCGCGCAACTGAGGCAGTACAATGCCGGCATCGATATCTGGGACCCTTGGGTCGACGCGCAGGAATGCGCACGCGCTTTCGGCACGGCGAGCGTGAAGGAGATGCCCGCCGCGCGCTATGACGGCGTCATCGTCGCTGTCGGACACGCGCAGTTCCGCAGCTTGGGCGTTGCGGGGCTGAAGTCGCTTTGCAAGGACCCCAGTGTAATCTACGACATCAAGGGGCTGTTCCCTAGGGACGTTACGGACGGGCGCTTCTGATGAAGGTATTGGTCACCGGCGCTGCCGGCTTCATAGGCTATCATGTCGCCAGGCGGCTCCTGGAGCGCGGTGACGAGGTTGTCGGCATCGACAGCATCAACGATTACTACGACCCGCAAATCAAGCAGGCGCGGCTGCGGCTCCTGGACGAGGCGAGCCGCAAGACCAATGCCGGCTATCATTTCATCCACGGCGATCTCGCCGACAGGGGCGTGGTTGACGGCTGCTTTGCCGACCATGCGTTCGACCGGGTGATCCATCTCGCCGCCCAGGCCGGCGTGCGCTACAGCCTGGAAAACCCGCGCGCCTATGTCGAGAGCAACATTATCGCCTACACCAACATGCTCGAGGCCTGCCGCGGCAGCCGTGTCGGGCACCTGACCTATGCCAGCACCTCGAGCGTCTACGGCGCCAACACCGACATGCCGTTTTCCGAGCATCGGCCGGCCGACCATCCGCTGCAGTTCTACGCCGCCACCAAGCGTGCCAACGAACTGATGGCGCACAGCTACAGCCACCTGTTCGGCCTGCCGACCACGGGGCTGCGCTTCTTCACCGTGTACGGCCCCTGGGGACGCCCTGACATGGCGCTGTTCCTGTTCACCAGGAGCATCCTGGCCGGTGAGCCGATCAAGCTGTTCAACAACGGCAATCACACGCGCGACTTCACTTATGTCGAGGACATCGCCGAGGGCGTGATCCGTACCAGCGACAGCCCCGCCGCGGCCAACCCGGCCTGGGATTCCGGCCGTCCGGATCCGGCGACCAGCAGCGCGCCCTGGCGCATCTTCAACATCGGCAACAACAATCCGGTGAAGCTGACCGCCTATGTCGAGGCGCTGGAAAACGCGCTCGGCCGCAAGGCGGTGATCGAGCTGCTGCCGCTGCAGGCCGGCGACGTGCCCGACACCTTCGCCGACACTTCGGCGCTGCAGGCGGCGGTCGGCTATCGCCCCCGCACCTCCGTCACCGAGGGGGTGGGGCGGTTCGTCGAGTGGTACCAGGATTATTTTGGGCGGGGATAGCGCGAACCGATAAGGAGGCAGTGTCGTTGCTGAGGGGGTTTGTACGCGCGAACGTGGCGGTCTCTGAATATCTTGACAGGGCCTTGCCGCCACGCCTTCGCGCGGACGGCAATAGCACGTTTGCGACCGAAATCGCGCCGGCGCTGCTGTCTCCGGACACATTGGTCTACGATCTGGGTGGAGGCGCAAGACCGCTCGTCAGCCTGCCGCAGAAGCGGTGCCTCGGGCTCGTCGTGGTCGGGCTTGATCTCGCCGCCGAGGAACTGTCCAAGGCCCCCGATGGACTCTATGACGAGCAGATCGAGGCGGACCTTACCGTGTTCAAGGGAAGGCAGGACGCTGATCTGGTCATATGCCAGGCGACCCTGGAACATGTTCGCGATGGAGAGGGCGCGCTTCGCGGCATCGCCAGTTGCGTCAAGCCGGGCGGTTTGGTTGCCATTTTCTCGCCGTCACGCAATGCCGTTTTCGCCAGGTTGAACCTGATTTTGCCAGAGAGGATCAAGCGGCGGCTGCTGTTTGCCATCTATCCCGACAAAGGCAGGGGTCACGACGGATTTCCGGCTTTCTACGACAAATGCCTGCCAAGCGAGGTGGAAAGGATCGCGGCGCAAAATGGGCTGGAGCTTGTCCAGCGGCGCCTGTTCTGGAGAAGTTCATACTTCTATTCCTTCGTGCCGGCTTTCCTAGCCTGGCGCCTCTGGCTTGGCATCACCGCTCTCTTGCTCGGCAAGGATGCGGCGGAGACCTATGCCTATGTCTTTCGGCGAAAACAGTGATCCGTCGAAGATATTCTCCGCCGGTCCTGGCCCGTTTCCGGTTGCGCCTGATTTCCAACGGGAGAGCTAGAGCCGAACGAGGCGGTATGGCGGCGACCGGGCTTCGAACCGGATGAAGCGAACGAGGAAAGATAGAAAGTCGCCGGGCGGTCCGGATGCCCGGATCGCCGTCTTCATCCCCTCGCTGCGGGCAGGTGGCACCGAGCGCGCGATGCTTACCCTGGCCCGGGAATTCGATCGGCGTGGGCTGGTGACGGATCTCGTACTTGGATGTGCGATAGGTGAATATCTTCCCCTGGTTCCCGACACGATAAGGATAGTGGATCTGCAGGCGTCTCGCATGCTGTTTTCCCTGTCCGGCCTTATTCGCTACGTCAAGGCGGAGCAGCCGCGGGTGATGCTGGCGGCGCTGCCTCACGCGAACATCCTGGCAATAGTGTCGTCCTTCCTGTCACGGCAAGGGGTGCGTACGGTCATATCCGAGAGAAGCAACCTGTCCAGGACCCTTGCGGATACGAAACTGATCCGTGAGAGATTTCTGCCGTTCCTCATGCGAATGACATACGGTTATGCCGACAGGATAATAGCCGTCTCACATGGCGTTGCGGACGATCTGATCAGGCGCATCGGGCTCGACCCGAATTCTGTCGAAGTGATCCACAACCCGTTGGATATAGAACACATTCAGGCACAGGCCAGCGCGCCCATCGATCATCCGTTCGCGGACGAGGACGGCAGGTCCCTGCTGGTCGCCGTCGGTCGCCTCGATTTCGCAAAGGACCATGCCACTCTGATTAGCAGCTTTTCACAGGTCGTAAGGAAACGACCCGTCAAACTGGCGATTGTGGGGGAAGGGCCGCTGCGCGCGTCGCTGCAGACGATGATCGATGAACTCGAGTTGCGTTCCTCGGTCGCCCTGGTCGGCTTTTCGAAAAATCCGTATCCGTGGATGCACCGCGCCGCGCTGTTTCTCCATTCGTCGCGAAGGGAGGGCTTTCCCAATACGATTATCGAAGCCATGGCCTGCGGAGCCAGGGTGGTGAGCACGAATTGCGAAAGCGGCCCAGCGGAAATCCTGGAGGACGGCAAGTGGGGGCGGCTTGTCGCGGTGGGCGACGTGCAAGCCTTCGCGGCCGCGATATTGGCCGGCCTCGATGACATCAGCCCACCCGATGTCAGACGTCGAGCCCAGGATTTCAGTGTCGAAAAAGTGGCTGACGCGTATCTGCTCGCGATGGGTATGGGCCTGGCGAGCGCCACCCGAAAGGAGCTCCCGGATTAAAGTCCTGCATGTCATCACCGGGCTGCACAATGGCGGTGCTGAGGCGGCTTTGTTCCGTCTCTGCATGGCCGAGCACACTCATTCGCACGCCGTGGTCTCGCTTTCCGACGAAGGAAAATATGGCCCGCTGCTTCGGGAGGCGGGGGTGCCCCTGACCTGTCTGTCGATGCCGAAGGGAAGGCTAAGCCTCGGCGGGCTGGCGGCATTTCGGCGTGTCTTGTCAGCCCATCCGCCTGATATCGTCCAGTGCTGGATGTACCACGCAAATCTGGTTGGAGGCGTCCTGTCTCGGCTTGCGGGTATCCGGCTGGTGGTTTGGGGAATGCACAATTCCGGTCTGGATCCGCTTGTCGCCCCCTTGGCCACGCGGACGGCGGACCGGGCCTGCGCGCTCATATCCCGGGTGGTCCCGACCCAGATCGTGAGCTGTTCGCAACAGGCATCACGGCGCCATATCAGCGCGGGTTACTCGGCTTCGAACTGGACGATAATTCCGAACGGTTATGATCTGGCTGTCTTCGAGCCGGATGAGAGGGCGCGCAGTCGGCTGCGCCGGGCCTGGTCGATAGAGGAAGGCCAATTCGTCATCGGAAGCGTCGCCCGCTGGCATCCCGACAAGGATCACAGGAATCTCGCCGCTGCCTTGGCCAAGCTGTCGGCGCGCGCCGAGTTCCCTTTCAAATGTATTCTCGCCGGCCCCGGAATCTCTCCTGAAAATACCGACCTTGCCGGACTGCTGGACCGTTACGGCGTTCGCGACAAGGTGATGCTGCTTGGTCCGAGCGACGGTGTCGCCGCTCTCATGAGTGCGTTCGACATCCATGTCCTTGCCTCGAGGCGCGAGGCATTCCCTAACGTCGTCGCCGAAGCCATGGCGTGCGGTACGCCTTGCGTAGCGACGGATGTCGGCGATATCGGCATGATTGTCGGCAACACCGGATGTGTTGTTCCGAGCCAGGATCCCGACGCGCTTTCTCGCGCCATTAGAAACATGGCTCTGGAAAACCGTGACTCGCCATCCTGGGAGACAAGACAGCAGGCATGCCGCAACCGCGTCGCGTCCGATTTTTCAGTTGAGCGGATGGCAAGGGCATACAGCGCGCTATGGGAAAGATTGTCTGCCAAGGGCTAGCGCACGGAAACGACCAGGAACAGACAATTATATGTTAAGCTCGCGAGTCATCAGGCAGACGGTGGGGATTGTCATGTTGGAAACCGACAAGCTGTTCGCGGGCTCAATTCCGGAAAACTACGACCGCTACATGGTGCCTTTGATCTTTGAGCCGTTCGCTGCGGATATCGCGCGGCGAGCAGCGGCCCTATCGCCCGGCGCGGTCCTGGAAATCGCCGCGGGCACCGGGGTCGTCACCCGCGCATTGGCGCCAAGACTGTCGCCCGACGCAAGCTATGTCGTGACCGACCTAAACCAGCCGATGCTCGACTACGCTGCTTCGCGACAAACTCCTGATAGCCGCATCGAGTGGCGCCAAGCGGATGCGATGGCGCTGCCATTTGAAGATGCGGCCTTCGATCTTGTCTGTTGTCAGTTCGGTGCGATGTTCTTTCCGAACCGCACGTCTGCTTATCGCGAAGCCAGGCGGGTCCTGAAGCCCGGCGGACGGTTTTTGTTCAATGTATGGGATCGCATCGAGGAGAATGTGTTCGCCGATGACGTGACCAACGCTCTGGCACGGATCTTTCCCGACGATCCCCCGCGCTTCCTGGCACGCACGCCGCACGGCTATCACGACAAGGTGCTGATCCGTCGCGACCTAGAGGATGCAGGCTTCTCTCGAGTGGTGATCGAGACGAGAGCCGAACAGAGCCGCGCATCCTCGCCACGCCTTCCGGCCGTTGCCTACTGTCAAGGCACTGTTCTTCGCACCGAAATCGAGGCCAGGGAAGCTGGAAAACTGGACGCTGCAACCGATTACGCGGCATCCGCCATCGCAGACCGACACGGCAGCGGTGAAGTCGCCGCCAAAATTCAGGCCCATGTAATCATGGCCGAGGTCTAGGTGTCGGCAGGCCCGTTCCGCACGACATGTCGCCCGCCGTACCGCACTCGGATGGCATTCGGAGGGCCGCAGACACCAGCCGGATTTGTGAGCCGCCGGGCGTGAGGATATTGGGAGCTAGGCAATAGGGTGAAGGCGCGGGACGTCAGAAGAGATTACCTGGTTTCACCCTTTGCGCTTACGCCGCAAATGCTTTTGCTTATATCGAGCCTACTTTATTTTGTTCCATTTCTTGCCGGCGGCTTTCAGTACGTTGACGTTGGCGGAAGGAAGTATAATTTTACATATGATTTGGGCACGGGGTATGCCATCGCCGTTTCCATGGTTTGCATCGCCGCGGCGATGGTTGGCTTCGTTCCGAGACGCCAGAGTTTCGAAATTGAGGGAGATAGCCAAGGAGAGTCGTTGATAATAATCGCGATGATCATTATTTTCGGCGGAATTTCGATTGCGAACCCGGCACTTTTCTCCGCGTCTAAGGCGGATGTTTTATCGTCAACTGGTCGGTTTCAGTATATATTTTACAACGCCTGTATCATCGGCGTGGTCTTTGGGGCTCTGGCCGGGTGGAGGAAATCCAAGCTTGTTATGGCCCTGAGCTGCCTAGGATTAATTTTAACGCTCTATATTGGGCATAGATCCTCGGTTGCGATAACTATCCTATCTTTACTGTATCTAAGATACAGGAATGTTCCGTTGATGATGATAAGAAAACGGTATGTCATCGGCGGATTTTCAGCGTTCTTTTTTCTGGCAGTGTACAAGTCTGTCTACTCCGCGGTGAAGGCGGGGAATTTCGAGCTTGTCGGCCAAAAAATAAAATTCGACCAGTTGTCAGATTCCACCCTTGTCGGGTTGGAGCAGTTCGTGACATTGGCTCATTTGGACCTTATCGTAAAATATAACTACACCTTGCCTTGTTCCAATCTCTGGTTGGTGCCACTTTCTTTCATTCCATTTTCGGATGCGGTCTTCGGCAAGGATGGCTGTACTTACAACGAGCAGGTCCAGCCGCTGCTTTTTCCGGGCTACAGTGGCGGTGTGGCGGCAAATATCTGGGCGGAGTTCTATGCAAATTTCGGATACGCCGGATTTCCGCTGCTCGTCATTATTCTTTCCCTGGTCTGTGTCGCCATCGAGGCAATAATCCGCAACGTGCGCAGCGCGACGCTCAAGTCTGGTCTGATCGTGGCGATCATCCACCTCACATTCTACATCCAGCGCAAGGAACTGCTCGGCGCGTTCATCTCCGCCAAGCGGGTCATCCTTGTGTCGCTTTTCATATTCGGGCTGGTGTATGTCCATCGAAAGTGCTTCCCGCAAGCGCCTGCGATGGAAGCGGGAGTGCGGGGCCTGCGCCGGGACCATGGCTGAGGACATGACGGCGATAGCCAAACCTTCTGGATGGATACGCGCGCGCAGGGTCGCTCGGGACGTCACCATGACCACATCCTCAAGTGGAGTGGCGGCTTTGTGTTCCGTCATCGCGTTGGCGCTCAATGCACGCTCGCTCGGCCCCGGAGATTTTGGCACCCTCGCCGTAATCCAGGCCTATGTCACGTTCATCTCCGGCCTCGCTACGTTTGAGAGTTGGCAGCCTGTCATCAGGCTGTCCGCCAGGTCCCGCTCGCGCCTTGGCCGGGCAGCTTCATGCGGGATCGCGCTCGACGTTTCGGCGGCCGTTGTCGCCACTGCGGTGGCGGTTGGTGGGGTCCTGCTGTTTGGGGAGTCGATCGGCGTATCCCACCAGGATCGGCTTCTGGCGCTGATCTATAGTCTCACCTTGCTGGCCAGCCTCGCGGGCACCCCCAAAGGCGTGCTTCGCCTGAATGGGCGGTACGACGTCATTGCCGGCAATCAACTCGCCCAGGGGGCTGCCGTGGTTGTTGCCTCGCTCGTCCTTTGGGCCATCGAAGCGCCTCTGATCGCCTATGTGGCTGTGTTGGCGGCGATCGGTGCGCTCTACAATCTGGCTCTGTTCGTCCGGCTGCTTGTCTATGCCCGACGCGAGAACATCAAGCTATTCAATCCGCTTCGTTCCCGTTCCAGGCGGCGTTTCTTTTGGACATTCCTTGTCATGGCCGCCGGGACCAGTGTGCTGTCGACCCTGGTGAGTGCTAGACGACATGTAGCCTTGTTCCTTGTCGCCGGTCTTTTAGGAGATGTTGCCGCCGGCGCCTATTCCGTGGCGTCGCGTCTGGCGACGATGATGTCCCGGCTGACTGGGCCCTTGAACCAGGTGATCTTTCCCGAACTCGCGAGACTGTCCAACGAAGAATCTCCGTCCCGCCTAAACAGGCTGAACGCCCGCATCACGATGGTCTCGGCATGTGTCGCCGCGGGCATGGCGGCGGGCGGTGTCGTGCTGCAAAAATTCATCGTGGTTCTGGCCGCCGGTTCGGCCTATGCCGATGCCTCGCTGCTTTTCGCTATCTTGTTCGCGGCCGAGTGTCTCGGCCTGGCCGGAATGCATTTCAATCCTTTGATCCAGGTTCTGGCCGGAACAAAACCGCTTCTCAAGATCATGGCGTCGGCATTCATCGTCTACCTGCCGCTTTCGTTCGTCCTGTCGGGCTGGATCGGAATTCCGGGTATCGCCTGGGCCGGTCTGATCGCATCGGCGCTGGTCTACACGGCAATGATGGTGGTTTCGCAATTATTGCTGCAAAAGCAGATCCGAATCACGGAAAATATCCCAGGTCTGACAGTTTGAGATACTTGTTTTGCCTACCAAGATACCACACCAATGTTGTGCCTTGGGTGCGCATACTGACCTCGGCCGGGCATCATGTTGCAATCGACGTCGTCGAAACAGGGGCAACGGAGAATTACACACTTGTTTCTCCCAATGTAGTGGCACCATCGGCGCTGTCACGAAGAGTTATGCACATGGGTCCGAGCGATATCCCAAACTCGCCCTTTTCCTTTCCCGGTCTTGTTTCCTACTGGAGACATCTTCGGGTCGAGAATCCCGATGTGGTGATCGTGCGCGGCGTGACGCGATGGTTCTGCAGGGTCGCCGCGTTGTGTGCGATTTTGCAAGGCCGCAAGCTGGTTATCTACGATCAGGAGAATGTCAGGCCTCAGGCATGGAGCGGCACATGGATCCGCAGAGCTGTCTTTCGGCGACTCGGGATTGCGCACTTCACGTCACGGCTCCCGTCGAATCCTGGCTCCGTCGGTGCGGGAGGCGCCATGCCCCTGCCATTCGGAAATCCCTTCGAGCCGATCCGCATCGGAGCGCTGCGAGGCAGGCCGTTGCATTCGCCGCCCCGAATCCTGATGGTGGCAAAATACCGGGAGCGAAAGGGGCACAGTTTGCTTCTGAGGGCACTGGCGGTGATCTCGGCGTCCACACCATTCTCCATAACGTTGTGCGGCGAGGAGGCGACGCATTCCGACGCGGCTTTTTGTGAGGCCTTGCGGCAAGAGGCCCAAGCGCTTGGACTGGCGGACAGACTTCGGTTTCAAAACAACATAGCTCATGACAGGATGATCTCGATCTATGCCAGCCATGATCTCTTGATATTGCCCTCGCGTACGGAACCTGCCGCGGTATCTCCCGTCGAGGCCGCCTGGGCGGGATGTGCCGTATTGATGTCGCGCGACAGCGGCACGAGGCATTACCTCCCTCCGGGGTCCGGGTTCGACTTTGACCCAGACGACCCGCAAGACATCGCTCGCGCGGTTGCCGGGCTTATTGCCCGGCCCGAGGACCTGCGGCTTGCAAGGGATGCATGTTTCATGCGCATTTCTTCAGTTGCGGATGATGACGTGATCTTGCGGTTGTTCGAGACTTTTGGGACTGGAACCGGGCGGACGCGCGCGTCGATGAGCTGAAGGACATCCGGAGGGGCGGGGAGTGGGGTCCGAGGTGGGAAGGAAGATTGTCATCTCGATCAACACGTCCTGGAACGTAGTCAATTTCCGCAAGGGCCTGATCGAGGCGTTGCGGCGGCGCGGCTATGATGTCGTCGTCGTCGCGCCGAGGGACGAGTATTCATCCTTGATCCCAGGGATGGGTTGCCGCCACGTCGACATCGAAATCGACAATTCCGGCACCTCGCCTGTTCGCGACCTTGCGCTTCTGTGGCGCTACTGGCTTATCCTGCGCCGCGAGAAGCCGCTGGCGTTCGTAGGCTTCACCATCAAGCCCAACGTGTTCGGCTCGATGGCTGCAAACCTGAATGGCATTCCGGTCATAAACAATGTTTCAGGGCTCGGCACTGTCTTCCTCCAGGGCGGCCTTCTCCAGGGAATCGCCAAAGCCCTTTATCGCCTGGCGCTGGCCCGTTCGAAGGTGGTCTTCTTTCAGAACGACGACGACCGGATGCTGTTCGTCGGCGCGCGCATCGTGCGCAAGGAACGGACCGCGCTGCTGCCCGGCTCAGGCGTCGATCTCGCGCGCTTCTCGCCGTCGCCGCGCCAGCGCGCGCCGTTCGGTGCCATCGTATTTCTGCTGGTGGCTAGGCTGCTATGGGACAAGGGTGTCGGTGAGTTCATCGAGGCTGCCCGCCTCGTCCGTCGCCAAGCGCCTGCGGTGCGCTTCCAACTCCTTGGCTTTCTCGATGTCGAGAACCGAACCGCGGTCAGCCGCGCCGAAATCGAGCAATGGGTCGACGAGGGTTTGGTCGAGTATCTCGGTGCCACCGACGACGTTCGCCCTTTCCTGGACGCTGCCGATTGTGTCGTCCTGCCTTCCTACAGGGAGGGTACCCCACGCTCACTGCTCGAGGCGGCCGCGATGGGCAAACCTCTGATCGCCACGGACGTGCCCGGTTGCAAGGAGGTGGTGGACCATGCCGTCAACGGTTTCCTTTGCAAGGTCAGGGATGCCAGCGACCTGTCGGCACGGATGATCGATTTCGTGACGATGGACGGCCACTCCAGGGACGCGATGGGGAACGAGAGCCGGAAAAAGGTTGAACGGCAGTTTTCGGAAACGATCGTCGTCGAGAGCTACATGCATCAGATAGAGAAGCTTACGGCTGCCGCCACGTGATGAGCGGCCATCGCCTTCCGCTTCTCGGCCGTGAGCCGGCTGACACCGGATCTATTTCCGTCTTAGCGGCCGATCGCCGGGGCTTCATGAGCCGCTGCCAGTCCACGATTGTCCGACCAGGCGCAAGCTGCCGTGGCTGCATCGGTGATGGTGAACCACCTTCCCGTTCGCCAAGTCTGATCAGGAGCGCTCGCGCGCAGTCACGGGGCAAAGGATATCTCAATTGTTTTTCGGGTAATCTGAAATTCGCCGGCGATAATCAGAACTTTTCATGCGCTATTGCTAAAGTGGTGAGCTCCCAAAGGCACGAGGCAAGTCAAAATTCTAGCGCCGGCGCGAAACAGGTTGGAATTGTGGCAAAAAACTGTTACGCGCTGATGTCATAAACTTTTGATTTGCAAGTTCCAAGGAGCGGCTTCGAGAGAAGGGCAAAACGAATGAATCTCATCGTCAGAACCGTGGTGGTTGGATTTGTTGTTTCCGTCGGTTTCGGTTCCGCTTCCGCATTTGCTCAGAAAGCATCTTGCAGTTGCGCGACTGCCTATCATGGTGCGTCAAATCCGGTTGGATCCATTGTTTCCGTCAATGGCGATGTGATGGTGTCGCAGGCCGCCGGCTACGGCCCGGCCAAGGCAGGAAATATGCTTGATTCCGGCAGTCGTGTGGTGGTCGGCGCCAAGGGGTCGGCGTCCGTGGCCGTTGGCGGCTGCAACCTGGATGTGCCGGCGAGTTCGAGCCTGGATGTCTCTCGCGTCGAGGGCAACATCTGCCTCAAGCTGGTTGGCTCCGAGCAGACCGCCGCCATCCAGCAGTCTGGCGGAGCGGTCGGCGGTTTCGGTCCGCCCGAGGGAATTTTTTCTGGTGCGCTTCTTGCGACCGGCGTGCTTGCGGCCACGCAGGACGACGACAGCGCTGTCAGCCGTTGAAGGCTGTGGCCCATTGCCGTGATTGGCCGCGGCGCGCCGATAGTGTCTTTAGATGGGTTCGTTAACTATATTGCATTAGTAGTTGTTGAAATAGTGTGGGCGATCCTGGCGGGGAATAGCTGGTTTCGATGGGGCGGAAATGACGGGTCGAGTTGGAGTTGTTATTGCTTTTGTAGCGCTCGCAGCGGGAAATGTTTTGTTTGCCGGGTCCGCGGCTTTCGCACAGGCAGCGCAGTGTTCCTGCCTTGCGGCCATACCGGTTTCGGGAAGTGTGGTCGGCCAGTTGACCAACGTCCAGGGTGACGTGCGGATGTCACAGGCTGGCGGTTATGCCGGTGTGAATGGCGAGGCGCCGGTCTATTCGGGCGCACGCATCATGACAGGGGCGCAGGCTTCGGCTTCCCTGGTTGTAGGCACCAATTGCGGGTTCGACGTTCCGGCGAATGTGACCGTCCAGATCGACGCTGTCGAGGGCGGTATGTGCGTGTCGTTCGATGCACCGCAAGCCGCTGTCGTGCCGGCCGGTTCCGAGCCCGGCGTTTTGCCGGTTCTCCTCGGTGCCGGTGCGATTGGCGGTGGCGCGGCCCTTCTTCTCGGCCTGCAGGATGACGATGACGCCGTCAGCCGCTAGTCGGTCCCCAGCGTTCCTGTTCTGCGTAAGCTTGTGAAATGCGTCATTCGCCGCCATGCGGGTGATGCGTTTGTATTTTGTCGAGGCAGCGGCATCGCTTTGCCTCCATGCAGACAGAAACGCCAATGATTGACCTGCATTCCCATATTCTGCCTGGTCTCGACGATGGCTCTTCCAGTCTGGCTGAATCGCTCGAAATGGCGCGGCTGGCAGCGGCTGATGGGACAACGCATATGGTGTGCACCCCGCACGTCATGCCCGGCGTCTATGAGAACGGCACGACAAATATTGCCCAGGCAGTCGAGGCGCTGGTCAGGGAACTTGCTTGCGCCAGCATCCCGCTTGTCCTCTACGTCGGCGCCGACGTTCATGTTTCGCCTGATCTTCCCGACCGGCTGAAGCTCGGCAAAGTGCCGACGTTGAACGGATCGCGCTATTTCCTCTTTGAGCCACCGCATCACATCTTGCCGCCGCGGCTCGAGGATCTCGCTTCCCGCCTCGTTGGCGCGGGCTATATTCCGATCCTGACCCATCCTGAACGGTTGACCTGGATCAAATCGAACTATGACGTAGTCGAGCGATTGAACGCATTGGGCTGCCTTATCCAGCTCACGGCGGATTCGGTCGTAGGAGCCTTTGGCCGGACCGCTCTCTACTACTCGGAAAAGCTGCTCGACGAAGGCAGGGTGGACATCATCGCATCCGATGCGCACGGCCCGTCGAGGCGTCGGCCGGGGCTTTCCCAGGCGGTGGTCGCCATCGCAAATCGGTGCGGCGAAGATGAAGCCTACAATATGGCGGTGAAACGCCCGGGCGCGATATTGCAGAATCAGCTGCTCGCGCCCATTGGAAAAGTGAGCACCAAGAAATTGTATGCCGGCAGCGCGAGCCGTTTCGGCGGATTGGGTCGGCTGTTCAAGAGCGGGTCTCTGGGATGAACATTTTCGATCTTGCCAGAAACAATGCAGGTATGCCGACGCTGGCCGCGTTGCTTGCACTCTCTGCTTGCGCGAGCTCTTCTTCGACATCATCGACGGCCTCCGTCGAAGCGTTGCAACCGACATCGTCTTCGACGGCCCTTGCCGGCGGTGGTGCGCTGCAGGTGGTGAAAGACCTGCCAGCGCCGCAAAACACGCAAAATGGCAGCGAGCAGCCGCTGTCAGCCAACGACGTGCTCGAAGTCAGCGTCTTCCAGGTCGATAATTTGAACAGGACCGTTCAGGTCGATGCCAGCGGCCAGATTTCCCTTCCGCTCATTGGCGCGATGACCGCGGCCGGCAAGACCGTTCGTCAGCTCGAGAAGGAAATCGAGACCGCGTACGGCGCAAAATATCTGCAATCGCCCGACGTGACGATTTTCGTGAAGGAATCGGTAGGCCAGCGCATTACGGTCGACGGCGAAGTCAACAGGGCAGGCATCTATCCGGTGTCCAGCAGCGCTTCCCTGCTGGATGCGATCGCACTCGCCGGAGGATTCAATGCTGTCGGCGACGCCGGCAAGGTCTTCGTCTATCGCAATTTTGGCCAGAGCAGGCTGGTCGCCAACTACAATGTCGAGGAAATTCGCGCAGGCAAGAATCGCAACCCGCGCATCTACGGCGGCGACGTGATCGTCGTTTTCGCTTCGAAGTCGAAAATCGCGATGAACAATCTCAAGGACGCGTTGGGTCTCGCCTCGAGCGCGGCCCGCATTGCGGTCATTCCATAAGACAGGCACGGCCGGCCACGGACAAACCAGGATGAGTTTGCGCCATGCTCGATCGCAACAGGCAGCCCCAAATTGCCGGCCCCGGATATGGCCAAGCCCTGTCCGCGGATCTTTATTACGATGGGGCGCAGAATTATAGCCCGTATGGTCGTGACTATGCCGCCCAGGACGAGGGCTTCAATCCGCTCCGTTTGCTGTTCTATGTCATCCAGTATCGCTGGCTGATCGTCATGATGGCCGTCGCGGGCCTCGTCGCCGGTGTCATTGTGACGATGATGCAGACACCCAAATATCAAGCGACGACGCAGCTGGAGGTTCTGGTCCCTTCGGCAAAGGTCTTCCAGGACATTGAGGTGGTTTCCGAAAACAGTGACGTCCGGGCGTTTCTGACCGCCCGGGAGAAATTGAAGAGCAGGGCCTTGGCGCAGCGCGTGGTCTTTCAACTGGGCCTAGCCGAAAAGCCGGACTTCCTGTTTCCGACTCCGAGTTTTTCAATAGGCAACATCTTCTACCGCGCCTTCGGAATTTCCAAATCGCCCTCGATCCAGGAAAAGACGCCCGAAGAGCGGGAAGGCATGGCGATCAAGCGCGTCCTCGATGATCTCACGGTCAATCTGGTGACGAACACCAGCCTGCTGTCGATCACCTTCGTCGACCAGAAGCCGAAATATGCGAGCGATGTCGCCAATCAGGTCGCCCAGAGCTTCATCGATCAACGTCTCGACCAGACCAGCGAGACGTCGGATCTGGCAAGGCAGTTCATTCAGGAGCAGGTCCTGCAGGTCAAACAGAAGCTGCAGAAGTCCGAGGAGGAACTGGTCGCCTATGCCAAGGATGCCGGCATTACCGTCACCGGCGGCGACAAATCGCTGATCGGGTCAAACATCGAGGCCCTCAACACGGCACTCGCGACCGCAATCCAGGAGCGTCTCGATGCCGGGCGGATGGTGGATCAGGTGGACAAGGGGCGTGGCGCCAGTCTCGGTCCGGTTCTGGAGAGCGAAGGCCTGCAGAAGCTCAGTGAAAAGCTCGCGGACCTCACAAGCCAATACCAGCAGAAATTAGGCATCCTGAAACCTGGCTTTCCAGAAATGCAGCAGTTGCAGTCGCAGATCAAGGAACTGCAGCGGCTCTACAACAATGGCGTGCTGGCGATAACCGACTCGCTACGGTTGAAATTTCAGGAAGCGCAGAACAAGGAAGCCGACCTCAAGGCCAAGCTCACGGAGCTGGAAAAGCAGCAGATCGTCTTCAACGACAAGAACATCAAATACACCATCCTCAAGCGCGAGGTCGATTCCAATCGGTCGCAGTATGACGGCCTGATCGCCAAGCTGAACGAAGTCGGCGTGAGTTCTGAGCTGAAGACGCAAAGCGCTGCCGTTGTCGATTTCGCGACCCGGCCCTTGAGCCCTTATTCTCCTCGCCTTAGCATCAATCTTGCAATAGCCCTGGCGCTGTTCATGGCCTTGAGTGCGTCGATCATCTACATCGTCGAATTGCTCAACAACACCTTTACAAATCCGGAGCAGATCGAAAAAGAGCTCGGATTGGCCATGCTCGGCATCTTGCCGCTCGTCGACGACCGGGAACTCATAGCCAGCATAGCCGATCAGAAGTCGGGGCTTTCGGAGGCCTATCGTTCGTTGCGGACGTCGCTGCAATTCTCAGGAGCGGAAGGGGCGCCGCGTTCGCTGCTGGTGACCAGCTCCGAACCGTCGGAGGGTAAATCGACCACATCGTTCAAGCTTGGCCAGGATTTTGCCGCTCTCGGCGCAAAGGTTCTGCTTGTCGACGGTGATTTGCGCAAACCCAATCTGCATCGGCTGTTCGGCCTCGACAACGCGATCGGCTTGAGCAATCTCCTGACAAATACCGTTCGAAAGGAAGATCTGGCTGGCATCTTCAGAGCGACGAAATATCCCAATGTCACTGTTCTGACGTCGGGGACGATACCGCCGAACCCGGCGGACCTGCTCTCTTCGCCCAAAATGGCGCTGATCATCACCAATCTCGGCAAGCGCTTCGATCTGGTCATCATCGATGCGCCGCCCGTCGTTGGCCTTTCGGATGCGCCGATCCTCGGCCGGCTTGCCGAAGGCACGCTGATGGTGATTTCCACCAACCAGGTAACCCGCAAATCCGCCAAAACGGCTCTGAAGCGTCTACGAGCAGCCGGAGCGAATGTCATCGGGGCAGCGATGTCGAAATTCCAGGTGAACAAGTTCGACTACAACTACGCCTACAAATATATGAATTACCAGTATTACGAATACGGCACGAATACCCCGAAAATCGAGGGCAAAGTCGATGGTGGAGCAGACCAGCCCGCGCATGCAAAGTCTCCTGCGTTCAGGCGTTTGGTTCGTCGCCTCCGTTCTGGTGTTGATGGCTTCGTCGAACGGGCTAAGTCGTCTTCTTGAGACTGGAACGCCGAGCGTCTCTCTCGCGCTGGATCCGTTGAACGTAGATGCTTTGATAGGCGAGATCGCCGGCGAACTGAACCAGACGAACGACGGTGCCGATCTCGACGGGTTGGCCGCAAAGGCCCGGAATGCGCTTCGCTTCAACGTCGCGGATGCACGCCTCTATAGCCTGATCGGTGAGATCAAGTATCGCCAGGGCGAGAAGGACCAGGCGTTCGAACTCTTTGATCGGGCTCGAATGCTGTCCAAGACCGAAATACACGCATTGCGGAGATCCATCGATCGCTCCGTCGAGACGGGCAACCTGGTAAGGGCTGTAGCCGAGATCGATATCTTGCTGCGTCGGTGGCCTGATCAATTTTCAACCGTGGCCGCCGGTTGGCCGGCCATTCTCGCCAATCCCGAAGGGTACGGGGCCGTGCTCGCCGCCATCCGGGCGGAGGCGCCATGGCGGGGCAAGCTTTTTTCGACCCTTGGCCAGAACCCCCAGGGTTTGGCAGCCGCAAACCAACTGTTGCTCGATCTCGCGGGGTCCCCGACGTCTCCAACGTCCAACGAATTGTCGGCCGTGATCGATGGCTACATCAAGCAAAGGCAATATGACCCGGCCTATCGGCTGTTTCTCTTCAGCCTGTCCGACGAGGAACGGAAACTGGGCGGCTACATTTTCAACGGCGGCTTCGAACCGGTCCACAGCGGCAAACCATTCGACTGGGTGATACACGACCGGTCGGGTATGGAGATCACCTTCGCCGGATCGCGGGATGCAGGTGAAAGCGACAGCGGAGCGACGATTCGATTTCTGAACACGCCCGTCAAGAACGCGGCGCTTCAGCAATTTATCGAACTTCCTCCTGGCTCCTACAGGATTTCCCTGAACGCTTCGGCCACGAATCTCAAACTGCCGAAGGAATTGTTCTGGTCTCTCAGATGCGTCGCTCCCTCACACGAGATCGCGCGCTTCAACATACCGGAAGGCACCTTCAACAGGCGAAGCCTGAGCCTGGACTTCACGGTTGGGCCGGCGGCGTGCCCGATGCAGTTGCTGAGACTGGAAACGGCCGCGATCGCACAGAGTTGGCGGTTTCGGTATGTCGGGACGTTGGTCATGCACAAATTGAGCATCGAAAGTGTATCGTCGTGAGAGAACGGTCGCGACAGCCCACGCAGTGGGATAAATATCTTCTTGGCTCGGTGCTCTTTCTATCGATGCTGATTGGTGGCGGCACCGCGAGCGGTCTGTACACCGAGACGCTGATCGAGATTGCGGCGGTCATCTCCGCCGCGGCGATCCTCTCGAGGCCGTCGCAACAGGCAATTCCCCGCGCCGTGTTGTGGTTGCTTGCTCTCGTGGTTGCGGTGTTCTGTTTTCAGGTCGTGCCGCTGCCCGGCGCCCTGCTCGAGGGGGTGCGGCCCGCGGTGCTGCTTGCGGATCCATGGCTGGATGGCGAAAGCCGGTTGCGCTTCGTCAGCGTCGGAGTGGGGCGCACCATCGAGTGCATGCTCTATTTTGTCGTGGCCGCGGCGTTCTTCCTCGCCGTCCTGCGCCTGCGCGCTGAGCAGGTCCACGGTCTTCTGCCGTTCTTTTTCATGGGGGTGATCTGCAATGGCCTGGCGGCGGCGATCCAGTATTCGCTCTCCGATACCGTTGCCATCGAGGGACTGCTGCCGTTTACCATCAATGCGGGTCTCTTTGCCAACCAGAACCACTTCTCGGCCTTGCTCTTCGTCTCGATCCCCTTCGTGGTTTATTATGGCTTGTTCCGCGGCCACCTTCTTTCAGGAGCGCTCGGTCTAGTAACCCTCCTGCTGCTGCTTCTGGCCGCCGGTTCGCGGGCCGGCATTTTGATCGGGCTGGCGATCACCGCCATCTCCGTTGTCTTCCTGTCCGCGCGCTCGAGGGTTGGTGGTTATGGCATCCTCGCGGTTTTCATCGGTCTTTCGATCTACACGATCGGCGCGTGGGCAAAGATCGATGCCAAAGTGGTCGACCCGGCCTTTGGACGAGCCGAATTCGCACGGACCACGATTGAGGGAATTGAACAGAATTGGACCACCGGTGTCGGATTTGGTGCTTTTCAGAAGGTTTACCAGATCCATGAAAAAGGCAGCATGATCTTCAAGTCTTATGTCAATCACGCGCACAACGATTATCTGGAATTGGCGTTGGAGGGCGGTTTGCCGGCTATCCTGCTGATGGTTGCCTATGCGGTGCTGCTGTCCGCATCGTCAGCTAGAATTCGCGGAGAACCGTTGCAGAAGGCGGCCTTTCTGTCGCTGGCTTTTCTGCTCGTTCATTCCCTCGTCGATTATCCCTTGCGAACCGCCGCCCTTGCGATGACGTTTGCCTGTTTGAACGGTATTGTCTTTCACCGCGGTTTTGCCGATCGGCTCGACCAGAGGGATGAACCGGGCAAGGCCAGCCGCCGTGACGAGGACAATCTGCTTGTCCCGGCCAAGGCATCGGCCTTGCCAAGGTAGAACCAGGTGGGTTCGGCCGAAGCGGGAGGCGCCGGTAGACCGGTATCGAACCCAGCCGATGCGTTTGTTGCTTGCCGCGATTGACAAGCCAATGCATGAAACCTAAGCACAGGCCCTGAGGGGAGGGACTTAGGCATGGCAAGGAGAGCTTCTTGAAAGGAATCATCCTTGCTGGAGGCAGCGGAACGCGTCTTTATCCGTTGACCTTGGCAGTCTCTAAGCAAATACTCCCAATATACGACAAGCCCATGATCTATTATCCGCTGAGCGTTTTGATGCTCGCCGGAATCCGCGAGATTTTGGTCATTTCCACGCCACGGGATCTGCCGGTTTTCCGCGATCTGCTAGGCAACGGATCGGAATTTGGGCTTGAGCTGACCTATGCCGAGCAGCCGCATCCCAATGGTCTGGCGGAAGCCTTCATCATCGGCCGTGATTTCATTGGTGCGGATAGCGTATCGATGATCCTGGGCGACAACATTTATTTTGGCGATGGGTTGTCGAAGCTTTGCCGCACGGCGGCATCGCGTGAAAGCGGCGCTTCGGTGTTCGCCTATCATGTCGAGGATCCCGAGCGCTATGGCGTGGTGTCTTTCGACAAGGCGACCGGAACCGCGCTGACGATCGAGGAAAAGCCACAAAAGCCGAAGTCCAACTGGGCCGTCACGGGTCTCTATTTCTACGACAACGATGTTGTTGAAATCGCCTCGACGATCCGGCCCTCGGCGAGAGGCGAGCTCGAAATCACGGCGGTCAACAATGCCTATCTCGAGCGTGGCCAGTTGCAGGTGCATCGGCTGGGACGCGGTTATGCCTGGCTCGACACAGGCACCCATGACAGCCTGGATGACGCTTCTTCGTTCGTGCGCACAATCGAACGCCGCCAAGGCATCAAGGTTGCCTGTCCGGAGGAAATCGCCTTCGAACAAGGGTGGCTGAGCGCTGACGAGGTGTTGCAGCGTGCAGCTCGCCTGGGAAGGAACGAATACGCCGCCTATCTACGCCGACGTGTCGTCGAGCTGTCGGAGGGCTAAATGCTCGAGGTGAGATCCCTTGGCATCGAAGGTCTGCTGGAAATCATTCCCAAACGCCATGGGGACGCGCGCGGTTTCTTCATGGAAACCTACAATGCCGAGCGTTTTTCGCAGGCCGGCATCGACCTGGTTTTCGTGCAGGACAACCACTCCTATTCCGCCGCCGCGGGCGTGCTGCGCGGGCTCCATTACCAGCTAGCGCCGCGTGCCCAGGACAAGCTGCTGCGGGTGATCCGCGGCAGCATTCTCGATGTCGCCGTCGACATCCGCCGCGCCTCGAAGACCTTCGGAAAATGGGTCCCCCTCGAAGTGTCGGCGCAAAAAGGCAACCAGATCCTGGTGCCCAGGGGCTTCGCGCACGGCTTCGTCACGCTCGTGCCCGACACCGAGGTGCTGTACAAGGTGACCGACACCTATTCGCCCGAGCACGACCGGTCGATCCGTTTCGACGATCCTGCCATCGATATCGAGTGGCCGTCGCTGGCCGGCGGCTTCCAGCTTTCGGACAAGGACCTCAAGGCGCCGCTGCTCGCCGTCGCCGAGGTATTCGCCTGATGGGTGTTTGCGTGAGGACTGCGGTATGAATTTTCTGGTGACGGGCGGTGCCGGCTTCATCGGCTCGGCGGTGTGCCGGCATTTGTGCGCCAACCCGGCCTACCGGGTGACCAATCTCGACAAGCTGACCTATGCGGGCAACCTGGCCTCGCTGCGGCCGATCGAGAACGCCCATAATTACAGCTTCGCCCAGGCCGACATCTGTGACGAGAGGGCGGTGCTCGACCTTCTGCGCCGGCACGACATCGACATCGTCATGAACCTGGCCGCCGAGAGCCATGTCGACCGCTCGATCGACGGACCGGGCGCCTTCATCGAGACCAACATCGTCGGCACCTACAAGATCCTCAACGCCGCGCTGGAATACTGGCGTGGCCTGTCCGACGACAGGAAAAGCCGCTTCCGCTTCCATCACGTCTCCACCGACGAGGTGTTCGGCGACCTGCCTTTCGACGGCGGCATGTTCGTCGAGGAGACGCCCTACGCGCCGTCCTCGCCCTATTCCGCGTCGAAGGCGGCCTCGGACCATCTGGTGCGCGCCTGGCACGAGACCTACGGCCTGCCGGTCGTGCTTTCCAACTGTTCGAACAATTACGGCCCCTATCATTTTCCCGAGAAGCTGATTCCGCTCGTCATCCTCAACGCGCTCGACGAAAAGCCGCTGCCGGTCTATGGCGCCGGCGCCAATGTGCGCGACTGGCTGTTCGTCGAGGATCACGCGCGCGCCCTGGAACTCGTCGCCACGAAAGGGCAGCCGGGCGAGAGCTACAATGTCGGCGGCAATTCGGAACGCACCAACCTTGCCGTCGTCGAGACGATCTGCGACCTGCTCGACACCAGGCGTCCGCGCGCCGGCGGCAGGCGCTATCGCGAGCTGATCTCCTTCGTCACCGACCGTCCCGGCCACGACCGCCGCTACGCCATCGACGCCACCAAGATAAGCCGCGAGCTCGGCTGGACGCCCAGGGAGAATTTCGACAGCGGCCTTGCCAGGACCGTGGACTGGTTCCTCGACAACGAATGGTGGTGGGGGCCGATCCGCGAGCAGCGCTATGCCGGCGAAAGACTGGGCGAAGCCCGCAAGGTGGGCGCGTGAGGCTGCTTGTCACCGGACGCGACGGCCAGGTCGCGGCAAGCCTGCTCGCGGCCGGCCAGGCGCGCGCCGGCGTGGAGGTCCTCGCCATCGGTCGCCCGGAGCTTGACCTGGCACGGCCTGACGCCATCATCGACGTCATCGCGGGTGCGAAGCCCGATATCGTCGTGTCGGCCGCCGCCTACACCGCCGTCGACCAGGCCGAGGACGAGCCCGATCTGGCCTTTGCGGTCAACGCGACCGGTGCCGGCAAGGTGGCGGAGGCCGCGGCGAGGCTGGGCGTGCCGGTCATCCATCTTTCGACCGACTATGTCTTCGATGGAACCAAGGCCGATGCCTATATCGAAACCGACCCGACGGCGCCGCTCGGTGTCTACGGCGCCTCCAAGCTAGCCGGCGAGCAGGCGGTGGCATCAGCCAATCCGCGCCACCTGATCCTGCGCACCGCCTGGGTCTACAGTCCGTTTGGCAAGAATTTCGTGAAAACCATGCTGCGGCTGGCCGCCGACCGCGATGAGATTTCGGTGGTATCAGATCAGTGGGGAAATCCCACATCCGCGCTTGATGTCGCCGACGCGATCCTGCATGCGGCCACCATGCTGCATGGCGACAAGAGCTTCGCCGCGTTCGGCACCTGTCATCTGGCCGGCACGGGCGAGACCAACTGGAGCGGCTTTGCCCGTCATATCCTCGACACAAGCCTGAAGTTTGGTGGTCCCTGGGCGCGGGTACGGGATATCACGACGATGGACTACCCAACCAAGGCGCGCCGCCCTGTCAACTCGCGGCTATCGAGCGCGAAATTTGGCGCGGCATTCGGATGGACGGCGCCGGACTGGCAGAAGTCGGCCCGAGAAGTGGTCCATCGTCTCGTAAGCGGGGGCTCCAACGGTCCCTAACTGCATGACCAAGCAGCGGCCGGTGGAGGGTTGTCGCGGCGCAAAGCCGCTTCAGCGGCGGCCACTATCGAGCTGGCGGTAGAGATCGGCATAAGCCTTTCCCATCCTGTCGGCTGTAAAGAGCCTGATGTAGCGATCACGGGCAGCTTGCCCCCAATTCGCTGCTTCGACGGGCGAATCGACGATCTGGTTGATGGCTTCGGCCAGGCGTGCTGGATTTGAAGGCGGAACGACTAGCCCCGTCTCGCCGGCTTTGTTCACATAACTTGTTCCCGTTCCAATTTCGCACGAAATCATCGGTTTGCCGCACATGGCAGCCTCCACCAGTGAAAGCCCGTAGGCTTCCGACCTCTGGTTAGACGGAAAAACGAAGCCGAGGCAGTTGCGCAGCAGAGCCATCTTATGCTGCTCCGTGACCTCGCCGAGAAACATCACATTGTTGCGGCCCAACGTCTTGGCCTGAAGGTTGAGGCTCTCCTCGATAGGCCCTGACCCGGCAATAACGATCTTGCACCTGACCTTGTCGGCTGCCTCAATCAGCACGTCCAGGCCCTTGTAATAGCGCAAGACGCCGACGAATAGCACGAAAGGCTCCGCCACAGCCGCTTGGCACCAGCTGTTGTCGGCTTCGGTCGGCGTGGGATAAGCCATTTCATCTATGCCGATGGGAATGATCGTTGATTTGCCCTCCAAGGCTCTGAGAACGGGGCTCGATTTCAAATAGTCCGGAGACGTCGCAACGATAGCGTCCACATCCCTGAGGAAGCGCAGCATCAGCGGTCGATAAAGAGGTAGGATGAGTTTCTGTTTGACGATATCGGAATGGTAGGTGACGACCGTCGGTTTGCCGTGACGGGCGTGAAAATGCACGATGTCCATGAACGGCCATGGAAAATGGTAATGTATCAGGTCGGCATTTTTGGCGAGCGCTCTGAATTCCCAAAAGACCTCGCGTGAAAAACCGGTCGATGCCAGCTCGAAATCCAGTTTGGCCTTGCGGGCCATATGCCCACCGAAAGCCTGTGTGTTCTCTCCAGGGCTTCGGCTCAACGAAAGCACTTCGGTTTCGATGCCGTGGCGCGCCGTGCTTTGCGCGATGGCATGGATCGTCCGCTCCACGCCGCCAAACGTATCCGGCCAGTAGGTCTTGAAGAAGTGCAGGACTTTCAAACGCGGGTCTTCCGTCTTTGCTCGATGGCCTGCTCAAAAATTTGCAGCATGCCCTTGGCGTGGTTCTCCCAGGTGAAGCGCCCGGCATTTTTCTTCGCATCCGCAGCGATCCCGTTCCGGAATTCCACATCGGTACAGAGGCGGTGGAATGCAGCGGCGATTGCCGCAGGATCTTCCGGGTCGACGAGCACGGCATTGCTTCCCGCCACTTCAGGCATTGACGAGGTGTTCGACGTCAGCACCGGTTTGCCGAAAGACTGTGCCTCGACGATCGGAAAGCCAAACCCCTCGTAAAGCGATGGCATCGCCAGAAAGAGGCAATTCGCATAGAGCGTGGCGAGCGTCGCGTCATCGACGAAGCCGGTAAACTTGATATTCGTCTCAAGCGCGCTGTCGCGCACGTCGCCGGCCAGGCTCGTCTGCTTCCAGCCCGTGCCGCCGACGATAACCAGGTCGCAGCGCGACCGGGCGCTCTGCGGCAGGAGGCCATAGGCCTTAACCAGGTTGCCGAGGTTCTTTCGCGGCTCGAGCGTGCCGACGAAAAGCGCGTAGGGCTTGGTGATGCCGAGGGGCGCCAAACTCGAAAAATCGCTCGGAGCCGGCAACGCGGTCGTGCCGGGTGCGACCGTCTTGATCGGCGATTTCAGCCAGGGAAACTCGGCGGTCAAGGCGGCGGCCGTTGCTGTCGAATCCGCGACCACGACATCAGCGGTTTTCAGCGCGGGCTTCATCATCAAGCGGTCGCCCAGCCAGGTCCGGGTCCGCATGGTCTGTGCGGCGTACAGCCAGACGAGGTCATGAATCGTGACCACCCTTCCGATGCGCCCGTCCAGGATGAAGGGCAGGCGATGGGACGGCCCCCACAAGACATCCACCCGATCGCGCAAGGCCCAGGAGGGCAGGACTGCCTGTCCCCAGAACACCCTCGCGTAGGGACCATTGAAGTTGGCGACCTGGACGGAAACGCCAGGCGGAATATCATAACTCGCATTGATCTTGCTCGGCGCATAGACAAACACATCGGCGCCGAGCGCCACCAGCGCTTTGACCGAATTGTGCACGAACCTGCCAATTCCATCGGTGGCTGATCCGAGATTCCTGCCGTCGATCCCTATTTTCAATCGTCTCTCCGGAAGCGAATTAGGCAAAGAATGCCGGACGTTTTTGCGGCGATAACAGGACAACGCTGCGAGGGATGATCATGCGGCAGATCATTATGAAGCAACGCTAATATACATTTCGCAGGTTCCGTGGTTCGAAATGGGAAATACGGTTTTCCCGAGGAAAAATCATTTGCGCCTCCGCCCGATGGTGGTAGACGCACGGAGTGTCAGGATCCAATTCGAGAGTACGCCGCTGCCAAAGCTGATTATCCAGATTCCTTGCTATAACGAAGCCGAGACGCTTGCGACAGCGCTGAGTGATCTGCCGCGGACCGTCACCGGGTTTGACAGCGTCGAATGGCTGGTCATCGATGACGGCAGCAGCGACGAGACGGTGAGGGTCGCCGAGGAAAACGGCGTAAACCACATTGTGCGTCATACCAGCAACCGCGGTCTCGCCTATGCCTTCATGACCGGCATCGAAGCTTGCCTCGCGCGCGGCGCCGACGTGATTGTCAACACCGATGCGGACAACCAGTATCGCGCCGCCGACATTCCGGCGATCACCAGGCCGGTGCTGGAGGGGCGTGCGGATATGGTCGTGGGCGCGCGGCCGATATCGGAGATAGAGCACTTCTCCCCGGTGAAGAAGCTTCTGCAGAAGTTGGGCAGCTGGGTCGTGCGGGTGACCAGCGGCACTGATGTGCGGGATGCCCCGAGCGGCTTTCGCGCGATCTCGAAAAACGCGGCCCAGCGCCTGATCGTGTTCAACAACTATACCTATACGCTGGAAACCATCATCCAGGCCGGGCGCAAGAACATGCGCGTGGTCTCGGTTCCGATCCGAGTCAATGGTGATTTGCGGCCGTCAAGGTTGGTGAAGAGCATTCCTTCCTATCTGAAGCGCTCCATCTTCACGATCATACGTATCTTCGTCATTTACCAGCCGGCTCGGTTTTTCGGCTGGATCGCGGCTATCCTCTTCAGCCTTGGTTTTTTGCTCGGCCTGCGCTTCCTTTATTTCTATTTGACCGAAGGGGTTAGCGGCCATATTCAGTCGGTGGTCCTGGCGGGCGTGCTGATGACGATGGGTTTCCAGTCCCTTCTCGTCGCCTTTCTGGCCGACGTGATCGCCGCCAACCGCAAGCTTCTCGAAGACATTCGTTATACGCAGCGTTCCACGCAGGGAGAGAATGGCAACTACGCAGAAGCCCGCTTCAGCAGGAAAGCAGGATAGGAAGATGAAGGTAGCTGGCGGGCAGGCGGAAGACGGTATCGTCATAGGCAACACCTATGACAAATATGGCACGCGCAACCCGATCGCCCGCCGGATGGTGCAAGGTTTCGAAGCGGCATTGTCCAGCTTGGTGACTAAGGTGAGGCCCGCTACTATTCACGAAGTCGGATGCGGAGAAGGCTATTGGGTCATGCGCTGGCTGGAGCAGGGTATCGACGCGCGAGGCACCGATTTCTCTGCCCAAGTCATCGGAATGGCAAAGGAGAACGCGCGCGGAAAGGATATTGACCACCGGCGTTTCGCTGTCCGCAGTATTTATGAGGTGGCCCCTGAACCAGACAGCGCCGATCTCATCGTATGTTGCGAAGTAATGGAGCATCTCGAGGAGCCGCGGAAGGCATTGCAAGCGCTGGAGCGTATCGTCAGGTCGGACCTGATCCTCAGCGTACCCCGGGAGCCGATCTGGCGTGTCCTGAACTTGGCGCGCGGGAAATACATCTCGGCCTTGGGCAACACGCCCGGCCATCTGCAGCACTGGTCGCAGCGCGGCATCGTCGCGCTGGCTTCAGAGTTTTTCGATGTGGTCGAGGTTCTGTCTCCGCTGCCATGGACCATGATGCACTGCAAGCCGAAGAAAAGGCATTGATCGTGGCGCTTGGCCCTCGTGCCAAGACCTGGCTCAATCGCATTGGAGCCTTCCTGGGGTTGGCCGGTGTTGTTTTCGTAGGGATCAGACTTCAGGGGTACACCGGCGAGATCGATTTTCGCCGCATGGGAGCAGCCAGCTACACCGCCATTATAGCCTTGGCCGGCGTCTATGGAGTGTCGAACCTGCTGCTTGCTCTCGGCTGGCGACATCTTCTGCACCACCTTGGTGCTCCCGTCTCGCGGCCTTGGGCGATTCGCACCTATGCCATTTCGCAACTCGCCAAATATGTTCCCGGCAATATCTTTCAATTTGCAGGACGGCAGGCGATCGGCGTGGCGGCCGGCATCGGCAACGGACCGCTCGTCAAGTCGACCGCCTATGAAGTGGCGGCCCTCATTGTCGGCGGACTTCTCTTTTCGCCGCTTGTGTTGCCGCTGATGGCGGTCGGAGCTTCCGACTGGTTCGGTTGGATTTCCTTTGCCGCGCTAGTGGCTGTCGCGCTGTGTTCAACCGCTTTCCTTGGTACAGATTTGGGTGTGGCTGCTCTTCTCTACCTCGCATTTCTGGCGTTTTCCGGTCTGGTTTTTGCGGGGGCCTATCAGCTTGCTGGCGGCTCGGGCGAATTCGCCCTCTATCCGGCAATAGCCGGCGCCTATGTGCTGGCTTGGCTCGCTGGACTTGTGACCCCCGGCGCGCCGGCCGGTATCGGCGTCAGGGAAGCCGTTCTGCTCTTCCTGCTCGGCGGGCTAAGCGCTGGCCCCGTCATCCTTCTGGCGGTGGTGATCGGGCGGACGATCACGGTTCTGGGGGATCTTCTTCTTTTCGTTGGCGGGCAGATTGCTGATTGGTTTTTATCGGATAACCAATGACTGACGATGGAGGCATCTGGAATCACCGATCGATAGGCTCGAATGGTTGTCGGTAGAGGGGATCGTCGGGTACAGGTGGCGCCGGCATAGGAGGAGCGGCGTCGACGGTTCAAGCCTGTAAAAAGGGAACGCCTATATTTTCTCTACTGGAGTCGGCGCAAAGCAATCGGAGAGAGTTAATGCATAGTAGGAAAGTCGAGTTTGGTGGGAAAAACATCATCCTCTGTGGGCGAGAAGGTGACAGCTACTTTGACCATGCAGAACCTGACGAACCGTTCGCATTTGCAATGCGTGCTCTTCCCAATAATGCCATCGTTCTAGACATCGGGTCAAATATCGGGATGACAGCGGTTATCGCCGCGAGATCTGGTGCTGCAAAGGTCTATGCTTTTGAGCCAGACCCGAATGTTTTTCCACTCCTGCTAGATACGATCAAGGTCAATGCAGCTTTAGTAGATGCTCATAATATTGCGTTAGGAGCAAGAGAAGGATCACTATTCTTCTTCTCCAACCCTGATTCGGCATCTGCCAGCCATCTCGTCACGGAAGACACACTTGGACATTCGTCGACAGGAACTGTTCAGATGTCGACACTTGATGCGTTCGTGGGGATCCATTGTATCGAGAAGGTCGACTTCATCAAGATCGACGTGGAAGGCTTTGAGATAGACGTTCTGCGGGGCGGAAGAGAAACGATAGAGCGCCTGAAGCCCTCGTTGCTCGTCGAGTTTAATGCCTTCACGATGGTCGGCTTCCGTGACATTAATCCCCGCGACCTGCTGCGGCTATTGCGAGAGACGTTCCCATATGTTTATCGTTTTAAAGATGGGCAGCCGCTATTGATCGACAGCGACCACGCTGCGCTTACTTTCATTCACGATAATCTGGTGTCCGCGGGATGCGTAGACGACCTCTACTGCTCTTTTACGCTGAATACCGATGGCGCGATCTAGATTAAGCTATGGTCCTTATGCTATCATGCCACATCCGATCGCCAGGCGGTAAGTTTTTTCGAAAGCGAGAGATTGAAACGGTACAAGCGCCCGGCAAAGCGCGGTTTCGTGAGGGAGTTTGCGTTCTTGGTTTTAGGCAATCAGACGACTAGCGAAGCCGGATGATCACATAATCTTCAGTGCGCGCCACGAGCAGGGCTGGGTTTGTCTCCAGCGCTTCGGCAAGTTCCAGTGCTGCTGCTTTGTTGTCCTGCGGAACCGGCCAGTTGTTGACGGGTGCGGTATTGTCGATGAACGACAGAGCGACCGCATCCACGTCACCAGAGGTCAGCATCGTCGTAATCGGAATAACATAGTCCACGCTTAGCGGCTTCCGCATTGGTATCGCACGGATGCTGTCGGGCCAATTAGCCACTGCGGCTCCGAGGTTTTTGTCACCGCCTATGTTGAAAGACTGGATACCAATTGTTGGCGCGAGATAGGTCACGAAGAAATCGTTGCCCCACGGCAGAAACAGCGTCTTTTCATTTGGACGGAATGATGGACGAACCTTCTCAGCGAACTCTGCCAGTTGAAGGTGCATGTCTCGCTGGTTTGAATGTCCACCGATCCGGCTCGAATATGGCATATGTAGAGCGATCACCGCGACGCCGAGGGGAAGCGCACACCCTGTCAGGCTGCGCCTTCCGGCCATTGATGCAACAAATGCCGCCCACATCCCGAGCATGCCCAGAACAACCCAACGATAGCTTGCCCGCATGGCCATAAAGCCCGGCACGTAAGTTGACAGAAACCCCGTTCCGGTCGGGATCGGCGCGAAGTCTTCCGACATAACCGGTCCAGCGACGCCGGAAGGCCGCATCGCATAGAATTTGAATGAGGGGCCGAGCGACAGATAAAGGCCAACGAGCCCGATTAGAAAGAACGCCCAGACTGCACGGCGGTCGCCCTTCCTCGACGCAACAGCGATGACACTAAGTATGATGACCAGAAGGGCAAATGGTGTGGTGAATACAGAAGGATCGCCGAAGTAATCATCCCACGCTCGTGATTCGGAAAGCCCCAGCGTGTCCGGTATCCACAGTAGGCCGCTGGGCGGCACCAGCAAGAACTCAATATTAGCGCCCCAGCCACGAAAGAAGTCTAGATCGAAGCCCTCAGTGCCGGAGGAGCCAGTGAACTGGTTGTACAGCAGATAGGCAGCACCGTAGCCAACCGCCAACATCGTCAGTCGGCGAGCAAGGACCTCTTTTGGCTCGCCTGTTACAGCGCCCGCAAACCAAAGGCAACCCGCCACCATTGCGGAGATCACGAAGGTATAGCCATCCATGAACGCGGCAATCGTTGTCGCTGCCGTGAATGCACCGAAATCATAGAGCGTCGGAGGCCCACGCCAAGCGATGGGCCAGGCGAAGGAGACGTAGAACGGTACCAAGGACATTCCCAGGCCCAACATCGAATATCCTTGGTGCATCCATATGACCGGGATTGTCATCCAGACAATTGCGCTCGTGATTGCGAACAGATGCCCAACTCCGATCTGACGGCTAAGACGAAAGGTGCCCCAATACGCCGCCACTAGCCAGATCGCGAAGGAAGTCGAATATGCGTCGCCATCGCTCAGGCCGATTGCCAAAAATGGCACCATAGTGAGGACTGCTGGGAGTCCAAAAGCGATAGCCGCCGGGGCCGGGCCACCGATGCCGTGCGCAAAAATGCTAAGGTCGTTTGTGATTGCTTTCGCGAAACCGATAGCCCAAATCGATTGCCCGTAACTTGGAACCATCGCGCCGGGGATCGCCCCGTGCAGCAATAGAACGAGTGCCAAACCAGGCAAGGCAGCAATTGCTACGATAATGCGAAATAATCGGCTCTTCGACATGCGCTCCACTCTCAAGTTAGGAGCCGCTATAGCCGATGTCAGAGAATGCACCCAATGGTTTTTCTGCTCTCCGCACTGGCTTTCCCCGCCGGCTATTCGAAGAGCAATTCAAACTGTCTGTCCAGTTTGCAACCGAATGGCGCAACCACAACGGAAACCCGTAGGAACTCCGCCTAATTGAAGCTCAATCGAGACGAACAGACGTTAGCTATGGATCGCTGGCATTTAGTCTGGAACGAGCGTTCAAGTACTATAGAGGCACGCGTAGTGGGCTACCGAACCAACTGATGCCCTCCTGAACCAATTCGATGTCGATGAACGCGCCGCCCCCGCGCTCTTTCAATGAGGCCGGTATGTTGAGGGCCATATAGTGCGTATCACCCGGCACCAAGACAAACGGGATATAAGCGCGCGCGTTGTCATACTGGAAGCGCTCGCCCGCAATGCCGACCGCAAAATAGCCCAGCGCAATTCCCAGGCGTCTGTCGGTCGGGCCGAAGCTCGACCACACTGTCCCGGATAGATTGGTCACACTGACGACGATCTTCAATGCGGCGCCGTCATCGGTCCTGTAAGGGCCTTCCACAAGTTCGAGGCGATGGGCGCGTTGCTCATCCCCGAGGGCGTCCGTCATCCGTGTGTCGCCAAGGTCTATCGGCGGTGCGAAAGGCCTGGGGGACTGTGGCTCATAGATCTTGTACCATTTCTGTCCTACGACGACGTCTTCCAATTGTACGGCGCTTTCGGCCCAGGTCGGCCATGGCGTCTCTCGGGGCTTGGCAGGTGTGCCCTTCAGGAAGCCCTTGACCTCCATGGCTAGCGCGGCAGGTGAGCCGACCTCGAAGAAATGCGCTGCGGCCGCGCCCTTGCCCACCTCACGGAACACCGGAATGTCACTGGCAAGCACCGGCTTGCCGAAATGGCCCGCCTCGACGACGGGCAAGCCGAAACCTTCGGCAAAGGAGGCCGCGATCAGGGCGTCGCACCCCCTGTAAAGAGCGCCAAGGTCGTTGTCGCTGACCTTTTCGCGCAAATGCAGACGCTTGCCAAATTCCGCATGATGCCGAATGCGCTCGGCAAGATGCGAGATGCCCCAGCCGATCTTTCCGACGATGACGAGCTCTGCGTCGACGCCTTCGGCCCACAATGCCTCGAACGCTTCGAGCGCGACTCGGTGGCCCTTGCGCGGCTCCAGCGTTCCGACCATCAGGAAGCAAGGACGGCCCACGTCGCTTCGCTGAATTGGCTTCGGTGGAGACTCCATTGTCGCGAAATCTGCACCAAGCTGCCAGTAGCCGACCTTCATTCGGCGCGGAAACCGGATGCCTGCGAGCAAATCCAGCAATTCGTCGGCGACTGCGCGCGAGATGCAGATAATGCCGGTGGAATAAATGAGCGCGGTTTGAAACCACGCGCTGAAAATAGGTGGCATGCCTTCATGGCAAAAGGCTGCCGAACGCAAGGGAACCATATCGTAGAGGCAGGATATGACGTCGCCGCCTTTGAGCAAGACCGGGCGGAGAAACGCCGGATGGAGGGTATGGAAAGGCCAGGAACTGTCGAGCATCAACACGGTATCGCCGGCCTGTGGCCGGAGCCGGTTTGACTGCTGTTTCGAAGGCGGGCGCCCGGCCCATTCTCTTGCAAAGTACCAGCCGGTATTATCGTCGCAGAACGAGATGTACTTGCCCTCGTCTTTTGACCCGCTCGGGAACATACTTTCGCAGATCCGCCGAACGACCCGTTGAATGCCGGTCCTGTGGTCGTCTATCAGTGTTGCACTGGCGTCGACCAGCAGCCGCGGCCTTGTGGGCTCGGGCTCGGCGAGAGCCATCAAGGTCGAGACGTCTTCCTCTTCATTTCTCTTGATAGTGCCGAGCGCTTCGACAAGTTCGATCTGCGGCGCAGCCATGCGGCGGTCGAGTCCGTGCAGACCCTTAACGACATGATCTGCGACGTTTCTCCAGCTGAACGTATCGATTCTATTCTGCGCGAGTTCCTTGAGCTTTTTTGAGTCGAGTTTGCCCGCTGCTACTGTTTCAATTTTCTGAGCAAGGTCTAGAGGTGACGTCGGGTCAAAGAGCAAGGCGTCATCTCCGACAACCTCGGGAACCGCGCCCGCTCTGGCCGCGATTGCAGGCGTTCCGCAGGCGATTGCCTCAAGCGCCGTTAGGCCGAAGCCCTCCATGAACGAGGGCTGAACCAGTGCAACCGCCCCTTTATAGAGGCGGACCAGCGTTCTGTCATCGACCGCGCCTGTGAATACGATCTGATCAGCCGACAAACCATGAGATTGCCAGATGTTGGAGTATTCACCTTCTTCGTCGGAGTTAATCTCTCCGGCTAGAATAAATTTCAAAGAATTTTGCAGCGGTTTAGGAATGCTTTGAAAAGCTTTTGGTATTATCTCAAGATTCTTTCGCCAATCCAAGCCGCCAACATATAGAACGTATTTACAGTCGTAAAAATTTTCATCTGTTCCGCCGTTTACAAGCTCAACAAAGCTTTCAGCTATGCCGGTGCCAATGCATAGCTCTTTTTCCGACCCAGAGAAATGTCGAAATTCCCGGGAGGAGAAATCTGAAATGGTGAACACTAGGTCAAAATTCTTATAGCTGGAAAGACGCCGATCGTAATACTCCCGTTGACGAGGGTCGCGAATGTATTTGTCAGGAAACCTGAACGGGATAGCGTCATAAAACATGGCTGCCGTCCTGACCGTCGCCAATGAGCCACCGAGATACGGAACCGCGGGGTCGACGGCGCCTTCGAAGGGACTCGCGGACAGGGCAATGTCTGGACTGAGTTGGTTGACGTGATGGACGAGAGCCATTTCGCTACGGCTGCGCCATGTCGTGTGTCCGTAGTCGGCTTCGCCCCCTTCGACTTTCCCGTGCCAGACGTGAATGCGGTGCGATGGCACGATACCCGAAAGCAGCGATCGAGCGGCAATTGTCGCTTCAGGCATCGCAGCATTAAGCGAGACGAGCAGCTCTATGCCGCTCTCGTGGGTCGAAAGGGCGCGGAGCAAGTCCAATACGTATCGTCCAATTCCACGTTTTCGGCTATGCGTCTGCAGACACTGGCCGTCGACCCAGAGTCTCAATGGCTGCGATGTCATGTCTATTTTCCAGCCCTGAGGCGTCTACGCCACGCATCAAGCACGGCGGGGTCCGGATCAAGCTTCCAGCCTGTGTCGATTGGGACCAAACCGCTGCTTGACCGTGCGAAACCCAGAAGCCGGCGTTCGAGGAGCGGAGCGAACCGTATCAAGCGTTGAACAAATACCGAAGCTCGAGGTCTTCGGCGCAACCATAGCAGGCCATGCTGCATCAGGAGCTTGGCATTTACCTTTGGAATCCGCGCTACAGCGCTTGCCCCCCCGATAAGTCCGCGCATTGGCGCTGTAATTCTCCAAGACGTCGAATTCTGAAAGGCGTCGACCAGAACAGCCAACGGTTGAACCTGTTCGGCCAGTTTCGTAACGCTTTCATTCAGTCGGGCAATTTCGGCATCCCGCTCGGCCACCTGCCTCGAGGTTGCAGCCTCCATGTTCGCCATGAGTTTTTGGAGGCGTGCAATTTCAGCATCTCGCTCTTCGATGGCAGCTTGTCTGCCTGTCAATTGCTCCGTGCTTACAGCGTCCGTCTCCGCCATCTGTTGCTGGAGACGGGCGATTTCGGCATCGCGGGCGGCCACAGCCCTGTCCTTAATGACGTCCCGCAGTTGCTTGCCGATAGAAGCTACCGTGTCCGTGAGTGCTTTGTTTCCAGCCTGCATCAACTCCGACTGGGCGGCGAGGTTCTCGGTCAATTGTTGAAACTGAAGCGCGTTGGACGACGTGGCTCCTCCGTCCGAGCTGTTGACGATCTCTTCGTCAGCGGAATGAAGCCATCCTTTTATTTTTGCCATATCCGTGGGCACTTGCTGCGACGCGGCCTGCACAAACGCTGCAAGTGATCCGGTTTTCCCCTCGGATTGCATGCCCTGCTTTCTTGCCAGGCAGGCATAGTCGCGCCCTACCTCGAACATCAGATGAATGCTGCGCTCGATCGGCCCTGCCTTGATCATGGGACTGCCGTTCAGCCTCAGGATCGCGATTTCGGGGAAGCCGACCTGCTCCACCAGGAACTCGAGCAGGCTCGGGGGCAGGGGACTTTTATGGGTCGGATCAAGATAGAAGGTGTGCGTGCCGACGGAAATATTCTCCGGATTCGGGGTTTCCAGGATAAGCAGGCCATCTTCGGCCAGCACTCTGCGGCACTCGTTCAAGAGTTCGATCAGATAATCGGTAGGCACGTGCTCGACCATGTGGAAGGCTGAAATGACGGCCGCAGTCTCATCCGGTTGCTCTCGCAGATATTCGATCGCATCCCGAAGCTCGATTCTCAGTCCACGTTCGATGGCTTCCTGCGCCATGCCTCCGTTCAGATCCACGCCGACGGCTTCCAGCCCGGCCTCGGTGAGTATCTCAAGCCATTCGCCACGTCCACAGCCAAGATCGATCGCAAGAGTCGGCCCTTCAGGTTGCCTCGGCACCTGCGCCAACAGGGGTTGATAGATCTCAAGTCGGCCCTTGACGAGTTCCCTTGACCCACGAAAGCGGTCCTCGAAGGCCTTGTACAGATCGTCAAAATTTTTTTTCATCGGACGATTTCGAAAGCGTGCTCAAGGCGGCTCGTCCCGACAAAGAAGGGGCTGTCTGAACTGATGACGTCAAAAACCTCGACGTTCTCTATCCAGTCGAAATTGTTGTCGATGTGGACGTCTCCCGTATGCAGCGCGACCGATAGACCATATGAGCCCTGGCCAAGGGAGCAGGCAAGGCGCAGTCGGCATTCGAGCTTGTCTCCAGCCGCAATGTTCGAAAGCACCTGACCAGTGTGCCAGGTGTTGGTTCCCCACACTATATGACCGGCGCGATCCCTCAGCATGAAGCCGATGACAAGCTCCGGAATATCCTCTTTCGCAACAATCCGCGTTCGAACCGTCATGCTCTGTCCTGAAACGGCGATCTTTACCTGGGCACCGGTTTCGCCGTCCAACAACGCCACGGATTCTACCGCGGCTGCCTTGGTCCCGCTTCTGCTGTAGAGCCAATCATCCTTTTCCCGCCGCTGCTCCACCGTCAGCTTCGCATTCTCCTTGGTTGCTATCAGGGCATTATAGTAATCGATCACCTCGTCGGGCGCCCCGTCCTTCAGCACATGTCCCTTGTCCAGCAGGATCACCCTGTCACACAATGCCCTCACGTCGGCCAGGGCGTGAGTGACGAGAATGATCGATGTGCCCGCCGCCTTGAAGCTGCGTATCCGATCAAAGCTCTTGTGTTGGAAATAACTGTCGCCAACCGAGAGCACCTCGTCGACGATCAGCACCTCCGGCCGCTCGGCGGTGGCAAGCGCGAACGCCAGCCGTGCCTGCATCCCGCTCGAATAGGTTCGGACCGGCTGGTCGAAGAACTCGCCTATCTCGGCGAAGTCCTCGATATGCGGCATGAGTTCGGCCAGACGCCCGTGCGAGAGACCCATCAGCCCGCCGGCATGGAAGGCATTCTGGCGCCCGGTGAATTCGGGATTGAAGCCGAGCCCGAGTTCCAGGATGGCGCTTATGCGGCCTGAGACACTCGCCGCACCCTCGGTTGGCCGCACGGTGCCGGTGATTAGCTTCAAAAGCGTGCTCTTGCCGGCGCCGTTCTGCCCGATCAGCCCAAGGGCTTCTCCCGGGGACAGGGAAAAGGAGATGTCCCTGACCGGCCAGAATTCCTCCGTCGGGGTAACTGGCGCTCCGAACCAGCCGGCAAACCTCTCGAGGTTGCTGGCATAGTTCGCATAGCGTTTCGACAAATGACTTACGGAGAGCACGGTCATGGTTACAGCACGTCGATGAGTTCAGGGCTTGCACGGCGAAAGAAAATCATCGCGAAGACCATGCTGAGCAGCCCCAGAATGGCCGGCATGATGAGGCTTTCGGGGCTGGGCCAGCGGTTGAACAGCAACGCATCCTGGTACAATGCAACCAAGGGAGCCATCGGGTTGAGGCTGAGCACGAAGCTGTATTGTTCCGGCAGGACGTTGGCTGGATAGACAATCGGCGTCAGCCAGTACCAGAGCTGCAGCACGATCGTCATGACCTGCGCGATATCGCGAATGAAAACGTTCATCACCCCGAGGATGACACCGAGACCGAATCCGATTGCGGAAATCAGGATGATCCCGACCGGCAGCAGGATCAATGCGCGGCCTGGCATGTGGCCGAGGAAGATGAAGATCACGAAGATGGCGACAAGCAGCAGCAGGTGGTTGATTAGCGCCGTGCCGCCGACGATCACAGGCAGGCACAGGCGCGGAAACGCGATCTTCTTCATGACCGGTGCTTGCTCGATGAAGACGGTCATGCTGCGCGTAAGGATCTCGCTGAACAGCGTCCACGCGGCCATGCCGGACAGAAGGTAGATCGGGTAGGCCGCGGGGCTGTCCGTGTCCGGAAGCCGTGCCTTGAGCACTTCCGAAAGCACGATGGAGAAGATGATCGCCTGCGCAAGCGGGTGAAGGATGAACCACAGGCCGCCCAGGCGCGACCGCACGAAACGCCCCTTCAAGTCGCCTCTGATGGAGGAAATGATGAAATGGCGGTAGTGCCATAAGCTTCGCAGCATGTGATCGACCCTTTGCGCGCTGCGTCTTGCCGTCAGCGGGCGTTACATAGCCGGTGCCAATATCCGAAAACGTCGGCAATTGTCTGTTCGAACAGCACCAAAGGCGTCCAATTCAGCTTATTGTGTGCTTTTGCCGCATCACCGCACATGACGGGAATGTCATTGGGGCGGAATTTGGCCGGGTCGGTACGCACCTCGATGTTGATGCCCGACTGCGCTATGAGCATGTCCAGTATATGCTGGATCCTCCGCGGTCGTCCTGATGCGATGTTATAGACATGGTCGGGCCCGGCATCCAGCTCCAGAAGCGCCGCACTCGCATAAGCGCGCACCACGTCGCGAACATCGAGGAAGTCGCGCTCGGCTTCGAGATTTCCGACGTGAATGACGGGCTCGCTTTTTCCCGACACGATCTCGGCAATCTGCCGCGCGAAGGCGGAAACCACATAGGCGTCCGACTGACCAGGGCCGGTATGGTTGAACGGGCGAAAGCGCACCGCGCGCAGGCCGTCATAGGCCATTTGCCCGATCATCAAGTCCGCAGCCGCCTTGGTGGCGCCGTAGACCGTCATCGGTTGAAGCGGCACGGTTTCCGTCACTGGGCCGGCCACGCTCGCAAACGAAGCCCCATAGGCTTCCGAACTGCCAATGTAGACGAACCGGGCCTTCGGCGCGTGGCGCATCACCGATTCGGCAAGGTTCATCGTTCCCGTGAAGTTGACGTTCCAGGCATGGCGCGGCGCGTTGCGGGCATCGGAAGGTGCTGCAACCGCGGCCAAATGAATGAGCGAGGTGGGCTGGACCTCCCGCACGGCGGTGTCGACCGCATCCCGGTCCAGCAGGTCGATGGCATTTCGCTGGCCTTCGCCATGGCCAAACGCGAACACCTCGCAGGAACTGTGTTCCCGTTCCAGGAGGCGCAACAGCGCAGAGCCGACAAATCCGCTTGCCCCGGTAATCAGGATACGATGCTTCAAATTACTGACCATGAGGCAAAAACGGTTCCCATCCAGCTTAACGTCTGGCTGGGTTCGCGTGGCGTTCGAGATCCGCATCCACCATTTCGCGGATCATCTCTTCCAGCGAGATCGTCGCCTCCCAGCCCAGCTTCGCCTTTGCCTTGGCTGGATTGCCGAGCAGGATTTCGACTTCCGCCGGCCTGAACAAGTCGGGGTCGATGACAAGGTGATCGTCAACATTGAGCCCGACGTGCTCGAATGCAATCCGGCACATGTCGCGCACAGTCGTCGTCCTGCCTGTCGCGATCACGTAATCATCCGGCTGGTCCTGCTGCACCATCAGCCACATCGCGCGGACATAGTCCTTGGAATGACCCCAATCACGCTTGGCGTCGATGTTCCCGAGCCGCAATTCCTTTGCCATGCCCTTCTTGATGCGCGCGACCGCGTCAGTGACTTTGCGGGTGACGAACTCAATGCCGCGAAGCGGGGATTCATGATTAAACAGGATGCCGCTCGAGGCATGCAAACCGAAACTTTCACGATAATTGATCGTAATCCAATGGCCATAAAGTTTCGCCACCGCATATGGAGAGCGTGGGTGGAAAGGTGTCGTCTCGGATTGCATCGGTTCCTGGATAAGGCCGTACATCTCCGAGGACGATGCCTGATAGAAACGGGCTTCAGGCGATTCGAGGCGGATGGCCTCAAGCACATTGGTCACGCCTATGCCGGTCACGTTGCCGGTCAGGATCGGCTGCTGCCACGACGATTTGACGAAGGATTGAGCGGCAAGATTATAGACCTCATCCGGCTTCACGTCGCGCATCGTTCTAGCCAGACCAGACAAATCCGTCAGGTTTCCGTCCACGATCCGAACATCTTTTTCAATGCCAAGCCACTTCAGGCGCGTGGTGTTCACATCGGCGGTGCTTGAACGCCGCGCAAGTCCGTGAACCTCATATCCTTTGGCAAGCAGGAGTTCCGCCAGATAGGCGCCGTCCTGCCCGGTAATGCCGGTAATCAAGGCTTTCTTTGTCATCAATGTTCTCGGTTCTATCTAGTGGTTGCTCGCCAAGCACAGCGAGCCAACCGGTTGTCAGGCGCGGCCGTATACGTCGTCGAAGCGCACGATGTCATCCTCGCCGAGATAATCGCCGCTTTGTACTTCAATGATCACCAGGTCGATTCTTCCCGGGTTTTCCAGCCGATGTTTGTGACCGCAGGGGATGTAGGTCGATTCGTTGGTCGCCAGAAACAGCTCCTGGTCGCCATTGACTATTTTCGCGGAGCCGCTGACCACGACCCAGTGCTCGGAACGATGGTAGTGCATTTGCAGGCTCAAACGTCTACCGGGCTTCACCTCGATGCGTTTGATCTTGAAGCGCTCGCCTTCCTCCAGAACCGTATAGGTACCCCACGGGCGGTGCACCGTGCTGTGAAGCAGGTGCGCTTCATGTCCAGAAGCCTTGAGGTCGTCAAACAGCTTCTTGACGTCCTGAACACGGTCACGAGATGAGACAAGCAACGCATCCGGGGAATCCACGATCACCAGGTCGCTGACGCCGACCGTGCCGATGACGCGCTTATCCGAGCTCACATAGCTACCGGTTGTGTCGATCATGTGAACATCGCCGCGTATCCTGTTCCCGCTTGCATCGGGAGCGATCAGATCGGCCATTGCGTTCCACGACCCGATGTCGTTCCAATCCATGTCGCAGGGAACCACGGCAAGATTGTTTGTCTTCTCCATGACCGCGTGATCAAGCGAGACTCGCGGGGCGGAGCCAAAGTGCTCGGGCGCGAGTTCGATCTTGGCAAAGCCTTCGCCTTGACTGAAGTGGCCGTTCTCATAGCTGTCGGAGACAGCCTGGATCACCGCGGGACAATGCAAAGCCATTTCGTCGAGCATGGTTTGTGCGCTGAAGCAGAAGATGCCGCCGTTCCAGAAGAAGCGCTTGGATGCGACATAGGCCTTGGCCGTCTCGAGATCAGGTTTTTCAACGAAACGGACGACTTTCTCACCATCCGCTTCGATATAACCGAATGCAGTGTCCGGTCTGGTCGGGCTGATGCCCAATGTGGCGATCCGCCCCAGCTGGGCGTGTTCGATGGCCCGGCCCATCACGGCCAAAAAAGCAGGCAGGTTGCCAATCATGTGATCCGCCGGGAAGACACACAGAATCGCTTCAGGACCCTGCGTTGCCTTGGCATGGATAGCGGCCGCCGCCACCGCGGCGGCCGTATCGCGGCCTTCCGGTTCGAGCAGAAATGTGCGCGGCAACATCACGGAATCCAGTTCGTCGAAATCGTCTTTCGTCAGGAACAGGTGTTCTCCGGACGTTACCACGACGAGTTCCACGACATGCTTTATCGAAGCTGCGCGCAACACTGTGTGTTGGATAAGAGAATGTCCGTCAGCCACTTTGAGGAAAGGTTTGGGGTGCGATTGCCTGGAGGCGGGCCACAGTCGCGATCCGGCTCCACCGCTGATGATGACGGGAACCACTTTCATTAAACGACCCCTGTTTCGTTAGTGGATGAGATTGCCCGCGCCCTCTCAAGCGTCAGGGCCACGATCGCTTTCGCTCTTTCGTGGTTTGCAGCTTCCGAGTAGCACCGAAGCTCTGGCGCGTTGCCTGATGGCCGCAGATGGATGATCTCGCCATTCAGCATTCGTGTCCTCAAGCCGTCAGTCTCATCGACATCGGCAACGGTTCCGAACGGGGCCAGAAATCGCTGCAGTGCATCCCGGTCCGCGAGCCGACGCATCAAGCTGCGGGAACTCTCCACCGGAAAATTTTCGAGACGTTCGCTTGCGCAGGCGGGAAGATTCCACAGTTCGCGCAAACGCGACAGGGATTTTCCTGTCGACGCGACTATACCGAGAACGGCGAGGATGGGGAGCAGGGAATCTCGTGTCGGCAATGCCGTCAACGTTTTTCCGTGAATTGAACAGTCCGACCCCAGGAGAACGCCACCATTGGCCTCGAAGCCAATGACGATTTTTTCGGGAAGGTAGGAGGCTTCCATGGCTTCGACGACAAATGGAGATCCCACCTTTGTTCTCAGAACCGTAAAACCGAAAGCTTCCGAAATGCCTGAGTTGGAGGTCACGGGCGTCACTACGCTATCAGCCCGCAAGAACAAGGCCGTGGCGAGGCCGATCAGGTCGCCACGAAACAGATCGCCATTCTCGTCGGCGATAAGTGGTCGATCGGCATCGGCGTCGGCCGACACGATGGCGTCGAGCTTGAAGTCTCGAGCCCAACCCTTGAACTTTGCAATTGTGGTCGGGTCAACGGCTTCGGTGTCGACAGGTACGAAGGTATCGGATTTCCCGACAGGTATCACATGGGCGCCAAAAGATTGGAGAACCTTCACGAGAAGGTCCGCCGCGACCGAACTGTGCTGATAGACGCCGAGCCTCATGCCTGAAAGGGATCCAGGCTCCAGGATGTCGTCAGCGCGCGCGCGATAGGCGGTAATCGCCTGGTCATGATGTCCTGGCAAAGCCGTTCCTATTGCCGGCGGGGCGTTATAAGCGTCTGACCTTTCCGCGGCATAGCGTGCTATAGCGGCTTCATCGGCCTTGCTGATCTCACCCTGCGGGTTATAGAATTTGATGCCATTGCGGTCAGCGGGTATATGCGAACCGGTCACCATAAGCGCCGCTGCGCCGTGCTGCCGAGCATACAACGCCAAAGCTGGTGTTGGAATGGCACCGCAATCGATCGGTTGAAATCCACCAACCACCAAGGCAGCCATGCAGTTGGCTGCAATGGTCGGGCTACTATCGCGCAAGTCGCGACCTATGAACACCTTGGCCTTCGGCTGGAGCCCGCCTGCTGCTAGGCGCCAAGCGAAGGCTTCAGTATAAAGTCCACTCGGTTTGCCGACCAGTTCCGAAGCCAAGCCTCGAAGGCCACTCGATCCAAATTTCATTACTTCACTTTGGCTAGTGTGGGGGAAGGCCGTCATATTGCAGTGCGCCCATCTGTCAACCGGAAATCGTTTGGCCAGCCGTCCAGTGTTCCTCGGGCTCTCCAAATAGTGCGTCGGTAATGGCTTGGGCGAGACTTCGTGAGTAGTTGACCAGAAAGGCGGCGTCAAATCCGCCGAAATTTCCAATCTTTGGTAATCCACCCGAGTCGCGCGACAGTGCTTTATAAGCGGAAGCTACTTTTCCAATCGCTGTTACATGATATCTTCATCAACGCGCTCGTTCATGAGACGCCGGTGAAAAAATCCCTGGCGATGGCTTCAAGTCCACGCTATGCGATAAAGGCGGCGGGGGCCGAGAAATTTGCGCTAACATAGGTGGCCGGTGGCGAATGGTATTCGACCTGGCGCGGCATTGGTGTTGAAGTTCTCACGTCCGGAGTTCAGTACTGCCCAATGGTATCCTATATAGAAGCTGTGTTCGGGCTCAGGCCTCAGATGCGGCGCGCCTTCATCATGGTCCAGGACGTGGTCATGGTCCTGGTCGCCGTGGCGCTTAGCCTCGTCCTGTCGCGGTCGGATCTTTCCTTTGGGGCGCTCTCCACGGAGGGCCTTGTCACCTGGGCCGGCATCGTGGTCATCAGCCATCTGCTGTTCAGATATTGCGGCCTCTACACCACGGTCTGGCGCTTCGCTTCGACGCCTGATTTCTTCAACATCCTGAAGAGCTGCGCGATACTGACATTCGTCCTCTACGCCGTTTCGCTGTTCGTGCGTTTCTTTCAGCCTGTCGCGGGGCTCAACGAGCGCCAGTTCATCGTCTTCCTGCTCGTCTCCTTCACCGTCATCTCGGCGCCCCGGCTGTTCTACCGCTTCCTGCGTGACGGCGCGAGCTGGGATGTCCTCAGCGGCAAGGCCGACACGGCGCGCACCAAGCAGGCCCTGTTCGTCGGGCGGCTCGGCGAGGCCGACCTGATCATTCGTTTCACGCGCACGGCGCAACCCCCCGATCATACCATAGCCGGCATCATGGCCACCGAGCATGGCGCGCCGCTCGGCACGCGCATTCAAGGGGTCCCGGTGGTGGCGACCCGGCCGCGCCTGCTCGATGTCCTGGAGGACTATGCGAGCGGCACCAAAAGCCTCGATCTGCTGATCTTCGGCAGCGGCGCCGAGCATGAGATCGAGGAATATTCGGAGCTGGTCCGCGTCGCGCGTCACGGCGACATTGCGGTCGTGCAGTTCGCTGGCCTTTCGCAGCTGGGCCAGGAGGGAAAGCTCGTTCTCGATGCCGTCGAGATGGAAACGATCCTGCGCCGCCCGACTGTGCCATCCGACATCGAGCGCATCGGCGCCTTCGTCGGCGGCAAGCGCGTCCTGGTCACGGGAGGCGCCGGCTCCATCGGGCGAATGCTGGTCAAGCGGTCGCTGGAGCTTGGAGCCGAGGCCGTGCTGGTCGCCGACAATTCCGAATTCGGCATCTTCCAGTTGAGCCAGTATATCGACGAGAAGCATCATGATCGCCTCAAGGTCCGCATCGTCGATGTCGCGGACCGGCGCCAGATGACGCGCGTGGTCACGGAATTCAAACCTGACATCATCTTCCATGCAGCGGCGTTGAAGCATGTTCCGCTGCTGGAGGAGAATTGGGAATCGGCCATCCAGACCAACGTCTTCGGCACGCTTGTCTGCGCCGAGGTCGCGGCCAAATGCGGAGTGGCGCAATTCGTAATGGTCTCGAGCGACAAGGCCGTCGATCCGACCTCCGTGCTCGGCATGACCAAGCGGGCCGCCGAACAGATCGTCAGCGCCCTGCACGGCACGCCGGCCGGCGAACCGGGCGGGCGTCGCGCCTCCACCAAGTTCATCGCCGTGCGCTTCGGCAACGTCTTCGGCAGCAATGGCTCGGTGGCGACCATATTCCAGGCGCAGATCGAGGCCGGCGGGCCGGTCACCATAACCGACCGGCGCATGACGCGCTATTTCATGACTGTCGCCGAAGCCGTCGATCTCGTCATCATGTCGGCGGCCGATGCCGCCTCGCGGCCGGCCGGCCAGGATTACGCCGTCTACATGCTCGACATGGGCAAGCCCGTGCCGATCGTCGAAGTGGCCGAAACGATGATCCGCATGGCGGGAAAAAGCCCCTATACGGACATTCCAATCCGCTTCACAGGCATCCGCCCGGGCGAAAAGCTCCACGAGACCCTGCACGGCGAGGACGAGGAACTGGTGGAACTCAGCATTGCCAAGATCTTCGGCCTGAGCACCGATGTCGCGCAGTGGTCGGATGTCCAGACAGCACTTGCGGCGCTTCAGCAGGAGATGAAGAGCCAGGACAAGGCAGCTTCGCTTGCCGCGCTTGCCGGTCTTGACCGCGCCAAGAAGGCGAGGGGGGCCACGCCTCAAGAGGTGATCCCGAAAACGGCTGGGCAGGCGACTTAGGCTGTGCAGAAAATAATCTTGAGTGCTTGATCTGGTCGGCGCCAATGCATCGTGGCAGGCGCGGATCTCCCGGCTGGGTCGCCTGTTCAAGGGCCAGTTCGCGGACTGGACCGATCTCAATCTTGCCGGCCTTGCCGTCAATCGCGATCTCCTTACGAAGGATGCGGTGGCGTGCCTCGACCTGTTCGCGAACGGTCGGCGAGGTTCCCCTTTTCCAACGCCTGGGCGCCCTGCGCAAAGCGGCGTCTATCGACAGACTTTTGCCGGCACCCTTGGACTCTATCTCGCCTTTGTCCTGGGTCGTATCTGAAATCGAGGACCGCGCGGCGCGCTTGGTTGGGAAGGCGACCTCGTGCTACGCCGGCCGGATTGACGGGCATCGCTGGCGGTTATCGCGTAGAGCCCTGGCACGGAGCCCTATCGGCCACATGAAGACAGCCAAGAAAATCTTCGATCTCGCCGGTGCGGCTGTGCTGCTGGTGGCAACCTCTCCCATTCTATTGCTGGCCATTGTCGCCGTCCGGGTATCCTCGCCCGGTCCGGTGATTTTTTCACAAACGCGGATTGGCCGCGAAGGTGTGCTTTTTCGCTGCCACAAGTTGCGGACGATGTACCAGGGAACGCCATCCTTGCCCTCGCATGAAACCCCGGTGAGCGCCGTGACATCGGTTGGAAGGGGCTTGCGGAAATTCAAGCTCGACGAGTTGCCGCAGCTGTGGAATGTCCTGCGCGGCGAAATGAGCCTGGTCGGGCCGCGTCCTTGCCTGCCGACCCAGACGGAACTGATCGAATGCCGCAGGCGGCTGGGCGTTTTGCAGGCTTTGCCCGGGATGACAGGCTTGGCCCAGATCAGGGGCATCGACATGTCGAACCCGCAGCTTCTGGCCGAAACCGATGCCACCTATCTCAGGAGCGCGTCGTTCTGGCTCGACCTTCGGATCCTGTTTGGAACACTTTATCGCGGCTGAGCAGCCCCGCTCCAGAAGCGGAACCGGTCTTTGGGCCGGGATCAAACAGGACGTCGGGGGTTTCGGAGCCGCGCTATCTCGGTCAGCCGCTCCAGCGTGCTGGGTTCCGGCGCCCAGCCTTCCGAGACAAGCAGCGACGGGTCGCATATTTGCGTCGCCGTCAGGCTGTCCCAGAACATCCGCTTGCCAAGCAGTGTGGCGGCTGTCCGCATCGGTCCAGCCGGCACGGTCATCAGGCGCGTCGGCCTCCGCAAGCCGCGGCGAAAGGCACCGATGACGGCAGCGACGGACACCGGCGGCTCGTCGCTGGCGAGATAGATCGGACGAAGTGGCTGGGAATGGCAAAGCAGATGCCACACCGCCCGTGCCGCGGATTGCGATGATAGCAGCGAACGGTTCGCCGTCAATGCGCCCGTTGGCATCGGCAGAGCCGTATCGGCGAGCCGCATCAGCGTCGCCAGGTTTCCTTTCATCCCGATCCCGTAGACTGGAGGCAGCCGCAATATGGCCGCGTCGGCACGGCCATGCGAGGCATAGGCGCCCAACACGGCGATTTCTGCTTCACGTTTCGAGCGCCCGTAGGCGTCTTGTGGGTCGGGGATCGTGTTTTCGTCGATGGTTGCGCTGGCACGCGCGCCGATCACGGCCCGGATCGAGGAAAGATGAATGAACCGTCCGCTTGCCTGCGTGGCGGCGGCATGCGCCAGACGTGCGCTCAATTGCGCATTGGCTGCCCGAAAATCAGCTTCGGCGGCATTGCCCTGATCATTGTTCAGACCCGCGCAATGGACGACATCCGTAACATCCCTGGTCAGCGCCAGGAAAGCCTCGGCAGGTGCATCGTACCCCGGCATCTGCATCGTGTCGGGCCCGGCATCAAGTCTCTCCGGCTGACGGGAGGCAAGGCGAAGTTCGACACCGGCCTCACGAAGCCGATGGACCACCTGGCGGCCGATGAAACCCGTCGCGCCCGTAACCAGGACTTTCATTGTCTTGCCAGGACCGGCTATCGGGCGGCTGGCGGAGGTGCCAGGTCTGATGGAACGGCTTCTGTCACCAGTGGAACGGCTTGGCTTTTCGGTGGTGACATCGCCTGGGCTCCCACCACTGGTGGAAGGGCCTCCCTTTCCACCAACGCGGCCTGGCGCCCGCAGGCAAGATATGTTCCCGACACCAGGAAGACCATAAGGACCGAGTCCAGAATGTCATGGCCGATCAGAATGCCCGTCATGCCGGCAGTCAGATAGGTGATCACGACGGCGACGATCATGGTGGCGCCGAACCGTTCGATCGGATCGGTGCTGTCGCGAAGGACCAGGGCTGCATTTCTGACGGCAGCCACAAAGATCGCCGCCAGCGCCACCGCACCCAGGATTCCCGCTTGCACCAAGGCGGTCAGGAAGCCGTTGTGGAAATGACTGAAACCTGCATCCATCCCGAACTGATCCTGAAAGCCCTGCTTGATCAAGAGCCGGGTGGCACCCACCCCATGTCCAAACAATGGCATCTCATGAAATGCCTTCAGGCCGATATCCCAAAGCGCGACGCGTAGTCCCAAAGCAGTCGTGTGGTCACCATGGGCCGCCAGCGCATCCCAGTCGGAGTGCAGAAATGCGACGCGCCCCGCTATCGTCTGGAACCCGAAAAACGCGATAGCGACCGCAATCGCGGCCAGCAGCAAAAGCACGCGAACGGCATCTCTCCCTCTTAGCTTCTGCTGGTTGATCAACAGAACGGCGACACCGGCAATCAGCAGTGCCAGCCAGACGATGCGCGTACCGGAGTAGATGATGGCGATCGTTCCGCCGAGTGCGGCGCAGGCGAGGGCGATCCTGTATTTCTCTATACCGGATAGGGCAGCGGCCACGCAGATCACCACCGCAAGGCAGAGGACCTCAGCAAAAACGATCGCATTCCCCGCCCCACCCTCGGCGCGCATACCAAGTCGATATTGCTGATAAACCGCCAGCAGCAGCGCTCCGAAACAAGCCGCCATGCTGGCCAACACAATGATGCGGACGAGCGTTGTTTTTTGCGTAGTGCTCCAGGTCGAATAGGAAATGGGAAAAAACAGAAAGGTGATCAGCGGGACAAGATGCCGTGCGTCCTTGACGATCGCGTGGTTGACGATGGACGCCAGGACATTGCTTGCGCAATAGGCGTAGATCGCGATCGTTAGCGCCATCATCGCCCGGTCGACATTGAAGTGCCTTCTCTTCAAGACGATTAACAGGACGGACCATAGTCCGCCGCCATTGAACACGAAGCTGACCGCCGATCCCAAGACCGGGGGAGAAAAGAAGCAGAGAATGGAGAAGTAGACATTGATCCGCGAAGGCGTGATTTGCTGTCTTATGAATGAAAGCCGGTTCAATTTTCGGACCCGCTATTCTCAAGAAAATTTATGCGGCACATCGTGTTCGGTGAAACCCCCAACATGCTCACCTCGAAATTGCCCATTGATAATGCATCTTGCCCTTTCTAAGCGTATAGCGGCTGGGCCGCTGTTTCGATAGTACGCCGTGATCGATTGCCGCTGAAACCCCCGGTCGGCACCGGTTGACCCTGCAGCATCCCCGGCCTTCTCACAGGCAATATTTTTCCAGCCTTTTCACGGCTGGAAGCTCTCCAAGCAGAAATTTCCGGGTTTTGTCGCAACCGTGGAAAATTCATTCCCGAACGAATGGCTGTCGGGCTCGTCCTGCATTGTTCTGGGCCGCGACGATCTGCTAGAACGCCCGCACGAAACACTTGTCCAGAAGCGAAGCTTTGAACCGGGCGCAAAAGGCTCGATGATTTGACGCAGGATCTTCTGTTGCAAGGCATGAGAGAACGCTCACGGTCCATGATACCAGCGCTTACGCATCTGCAGCGGCTTGAAGCCGAGTCCATTCACATATTCCGCGAGGTCGCGGCAGCCTTCACCAAGCCGGTCATGCTCTATTCCGTCGGCAAGGATTCGTCGGTGCTGATGCATCTGGCGATGAAGGCGTTCTATCCGGCCAAGCCGCCATTCCCGTTTCTTCACGTCGACACCACCTGGAAATTTCGCGAGATGATCGCATTTCGCGATCAGATGGCGAAGAAGCTGGGTTTCGATCTTCTGGTTCATGTCAACGAAGATGGCGTGCGCGACAACATCAATCCGTTCGATCACGGCTCGAACACCCACACTCATGTGATGAAAACCGTGGCGCTGCGCCAGGCGCTCGACAAATACGGCTTCGACGCTGCCTTTGGCGGCGCCCGTCGCGACGAGGAAAAGTCGCGCGCCAAGGAGCGCATCTTCTCTTTCCGCAACGCCCAGCATGTGTGGGATCCGAAGAACCAGCGGCCCGAAATGTGGAAGATCTTCAACACACGTATCGCGCAGGGTGAATCGATCCGCGTCTTCCCGCTGTCGAACTGGACCGAGCTCGACATCTGGCAGTACATTCTGCAGGAAAACATCCCGATCGTGCCGCTCTATTTCGCCAAGCGGCGGCCGGTTGTCGAACGCGATGGCATGCTGATCCTCAAGGATGATGATCGCATGAAGCTACTGCCCGGCGAGGTCGTGGAGGACAGGTTGGTGCGATTCCGTACGCTCGGCTGCTATCCGCTGACCGGCGCCATCGAATCCGACGCCGACACACTTGAAGCCATCGTTGGCGAGATGCTGACGGCACGCACCTCCGAACGGCAGGGTCGGTTGATCGACCGCGATGAAGCCGGTTCGATGGAAAAGAAGAAGCGCGAGGGGTATTTCTGACCATGCGCCACATCATGGCAAAGAGCCTCGCTCCAACGGACGGCGTCCGCGATTATCTGGCCGCGCAGGAGAAGAAGTCGCTGCTGCGCTTCCTGACCTGCGGTTCGGTGGATGATGGCAAGTCGACGTTGATCGGACGCCTGCTCTCCGACACCAAGCAGATTTTCGAGGACCAGCTCGCCGCGCTTGAACGCGATTCGCGCAAGCATGGCACGACGGGCGACGACGTCGACTTCGCGCTGTTGGTCGACGGCCTCGAGGCGGAGCGCGAGCAAGGCATTACCATCGACGTCGCCTACCGCTTCTTTGCCACGCCCAAGCGCAAGTTCATCGTCGCCGACACGCCCGGCCACGAGCAATATACCCGCAACATGGCGACAGGCGCTTCGACCGCCGACCTGGCGATCGTGCTGATCGATGCCCGGCAGGGGGTGCTGCGCCAGACGCGGCGCCATTCGATCATCGCCTCGCTGCTCGGCATCCGCCACATCGTGCTGGCGGTCAACAAGATCGATCTCGTCGGTTTTGACCAGGCGGTCTTCAACAGGATCGTCGAGGACTACCGGCAGTTCTCACGCGATCTCGGCTTCCAGAGCATCGCGCCGGTTCCGATGTCGGCCCGCTACGGCGACAATGTCAGCGGCCGCTCCGAAAACACGCATTGGTATTCCGGCCCGACATTGATCGAGCATCTCGAAACCGTCTCCGTCGACGAAGCCACGGCCGAGCTGCCGTTCCGCTTTCCGGTTCAGTACGTCAATCGCCCCAATCTCGATTTTCGCGGTTTTGCCGGCACCATCGCGTCCGGTATTGTTGCGCAAGGCGACGAGGTCGTGGTCGCCAAATCGGGCAAGTCCTCGCATGTCAAACGCATCGTCGTCCATGGTGGCGATCTCAAACAGGCGGTGGCCGGCCAGGCCATAACGCTCGTTCTTGACGACGAGGTCGAGATTTCCAGGGGCAACATGCTGGTTTCGCCGTCCGCACGGCCGCAGGTCGCCGACCAGTTCGCCGCCAACATCGTCTGGTTCGACGAGCACGCCCTGCTGCCGGGCCGTTCCTATATCCTGCGCACCGAGACCGACCAGACCAGCGCCACCGTCACCGACTTGAAGTACCGCATCAATGTCAACGACTTTGCGCATGAGGCGGCCAAGTCGCTTGAGATGAATGAAGTCGGTATCTGCAACATTTCGACCCGGGCGCCGATCGCCTTCGATCCGTTTGGCGAGAACCGTACCACTGGCGCCTTTATCCTGATCGATCGCATCAGCAACGCCACGGTTGGCGCAGGCATGATCGTACACTCGCTGCGCCGCGCCGAAAACATCCATTGGCAATCGCTTGATGTCGGCAAGCGCGTGCGTGCCGACATGAAGAACCAGCGGCCCGCCGTGTTCTGGTTCACGGGGCTTTCGGGCTCCGGCAAGTCGACCATCGCCAACCTGTTCGAGAAGAAGCTTTTCGCCACTGGGCGTCATACCTACATTCTCGATGGCGACAATGTCCGCCACGGTCTCAACCGCGACCTTGGATTCACCGATGCCGATCGCGTCGAGAACATTCGCCGCGTCGCCGAAGTTGCCAAGCTGATGGCCGACGCCGGGCTGATCGTCATTGTCTCCTTCATTTCCCCGTTCAGCGCCGAGCGGCGGATGGCCAGGGAATTGATGGCCGATGGCGAGTTCATCGAGGTGTTTGTCGATACGCCTTTCGAGGAATGCGCCAGGCGTGATCCGAAGGGCCTCTATGCCCGCGCGCTGAATGGCGAGATCAAGAATTTCACCGGTGTCGATTCGCCTTACGAAGCACCGGAGAAACCGGAGATCCATCTGAAGACGCTCGGCAGATCGGCTGAAGAGATGGTAGATGCCTTGGAACACTGGCTGAACGAGCGTGACATTGCCGAAGACCAATATGACAATGGCGGCGGCATCTGACGACACGTCGATGCTTGAAATCTTCGAGCGGCTGGCGCTAGCCGCCGGGCGCGAGGTGATGCGCGTATTCCACGCCGGCTGCGCGGTCGACCGCAAGTCGGACGCCTCGCCGGTCACCGAGGCGGACCGCGAGAGCGAGAAGATCATTCTTGCAGGCCTGCGCGCCGCATTCCCCGATATTCCCTGCGTGGCCGAGGAGGAAGCGGCGGCCGGCGTCATGCCGGGCGAACTTGGCGAGACCTTCTTCCTCATTGATCCGCTTGATGGCACCAAGGAATTCGTCAACCGGCGCACCGACTTCACCGTCAACATCGCGCTTGTCCGCCATGGTGTGCCGGAAGTCGGCGTTGTCTTCGCACCCTGCAGCGGCCGGTTTTTTTCCGGGCGACCGGGCAGGGCGGAAGCCCTCGAAGTCGATGGCGACTACCAGATCGTTTCCCGCCGGCCGATTTCGGTGAGAACGGCCGCGACGCCGCTGGCCGTGGTTGCCAGCCGCTCGCACAACACGCCGGAAACCGAAGCCTATATTCGCGACCTTGGTGCCGCCGAGATCGTCTCGGTCGGTTCGTCACTGAAATTCTGCCTCCTCGCCAATGCCGAGGCGGATGTTTATCCGCGGTTCGGTCGCACCATGGAATGGGACACCGCTGCGGGTGACGCGGTGCTGCGTGCCGCCGGCGGCACGACGCGGACGCTGGACGGCAAGCCCTTGACCTATGGCAAGCGCAACCAGGCCGATGACGCGGACTTCGCCAATCCGCATTTCATCGCCAGCGGCGAGGCTGCAATCCAGGGACGTATCGGACGTAGGTGAAAAGCCCTCGTCGATGGCCTATCCTTTGTCGACGTCCCCTGAGTCGGTAAGTGAATGTCCTTGTTTCAGAAATGCCATGCCGTCATTTTGGGCGGCTTTCCCGCATGGACCAGCAATCGTGATGAAATAGTCTTCAGGATGTTGCTGGGCCTCTACGCCCTCTCTCCCGCCCTTTTCGCCTTCGTCGAAATGTCCCCAACGGTCTTAACGCTTGTCGGGGCACTCATGGGCGCTCTCGCCCTTTTGACGAAGCGTGCGCGTTTTGGCAGAGGCACGACAGGCCTTGCAATTGCTCTCGCTCTCTTGTCAGGCTTTGTCCTTGCGAGCGCCCTGTGGTCGGTCGATGCGAGCCGCTCTCTCATGGCGGCGAGGGACGTGTTTGGCTACTCGATCGCCGCTATCCTGCTGTTTCAGGGCATCCTCGCGCTTGCGAGCGCTCAGCGCGAGCGGCTCGCGCGGGTGTCATTGGCCGGCATGTTGATCGGCGTCGTATCGGTGATGGGCTGGGAACTGTATTTTGCGTTTCTGACTGAAGATCCACGCTTTGTGGAGAACGTTTTCACCCTTCATAAGATCACGGTGTACGGAGCTTTTTTTGCCGTCATATTTCTTGCCCAGCCGAGGCTGGTCTGGAAAGGGCTTGCGGCTCTCTTTGCCTTTCTGACATTGCTTTACGGCCGATCGACCGGCGTCAATCTGGCGATTGTCCTCGTGGCGGTGATGTTTGTCATGCCCGCGAAATACCGCCAGCACGTTTTGGTTGGATTTTTCGCCGTCTATTTGTCTCTTGCCCTGATTGCCCCCTTCGTCGTCGCGCCGCTGTTCGCCTACCTCAAAACAACGGGATGGCTGGCTTTCTATCCAGGAACCTTCGCAGCGCGGCTTGATCTATGGCAGATGATTTCGCCCCGCATCGCGGACCAGCCGATCCTCGGCCATGGCGCCAATACGATCAGAAACGCGGCCGGGGTTGTCGTGAGTCCGACATATTATGCGCAGGCGGATCTCCCAAGCGCACATAATATCGTATTCGATTTGTGGTACGAACTGGGAGCGCTGGGCATCATCGTGTATGGGGTGCTCCTGGCGGCGATTATAAGAATGATCGGTGGTTTGAGCGGCCCCTGCCATTTCATAGCCAGCTCCTACCTGATCATAGCTGTCGTCGAACTCTCGGTCGACCATCGGATCTGGTTGTCATGGGTGCTGGGCACTTTGGTCTTCGCCGCGGGGATCTGCATAGTGCAGTGCCGTTCCATGACCCGATCGGGAATGGAAGACGGGACCACAAGACACGCGGCGGCCTTCTCAAAATAACGGGCGAAGCGCACGGCCTGCGCCGTCGTCGCCCTGTGCCAAGGAGGTGTCGGTCGGGTATTCCGTCGTGCCCCACGCCTATTCGGCCGCGGCCTGCGCCGAGTTCGAGCCGATATAATTGCGGATCGTTTCGATGATCCGGTCCTGGTCGGCCTCGCTGAGATAGGGGTGCATCGGCAGGCACAGGATGCGTTTCGGCAGGTCCTCCGAAACCGTAAGGCCGGTCGGCGTGCGCGGGTAGTCGCGATAGGCGATCTGCTCATGCAGCGGCTTGACGTAGTAGATGACGGACGGAATGCCCTTTTCGCTCAAATGCGCTCTAAGCCCGTCGCGTTTCGGCGTTTCGATCGCGTATTGCGCCCAGGCCGAGCGGCTGCCACCCAGGTTGCGGGCTGCGGTGACGACGTCACCGAGGCCTTCAGCGTAGCGTTGGGCCACCACCTGCCGCGCCACCATTTCTTCCTCGAGGATGGCGAGCTTCTCGAGCAGGATCGCCGCCTGCAGCGTGTCGAGCCGTGAATTGATGCCGACGCGGATGTTGTCGTACTGCGTCTCGCCCTTGCCGTGGAAGGCGAAGGATCTGAGCGCGTCGGCCAGCGCGTCATCATTGGTGAACATCGCGCCGCCGTCGCCATAGCAGCCGAGCGGCTTGGCCGGATAGAAGCTGGTCGAGCCGACATGGCCGAACGCGCCGCACATCCTGCCTTCGAGCGAGCCCCCCATGGACTGGGCTGCGTCCTCGATCACCAATAAGCCTTCGCGATTGGCAATAGTCATGAGCGCCTCATAGTCGGCGGCAAGACCGAACAGGTCGACGGGGATGATCGCCTTAGGCTTCAGTCGACCTTCCTTCTTGATGGCCGCGATCGCCGCCTCGAGGCTGGCGATGTCGATGTTGTAGGTTGTCGGATCGACATCGACGAAAACCGGCTCGGCCTTAGCCAGCGCCACCACTTCCGCCGTGGCGGCGAAGGTGAAGCTCGGCACGAACACCGCGTCACCCGGGCCGATGCCGGCGGCGAACAGCGGCAAAAGCAGTGCGTCGGTGCCGTTGGCGCAGGCAATCACATGCTTGACGCCGACATAGGCGGCGAGCTTCTTCTCGAATTCGGCGACCTGCGGGCCAAGGATGTAGCGGCCATCCTCGACCACGTGGTCGATCGCGGCTTTCAGCCGATCGCGGATTCGTTCGCGCTGCGCGCCAAGATCGATGAATTGCATGTCGGCCTCAATACACCTGCCAATAACCGGCCCGCTGGTACCAGACTTGGCGCGGCTGAAAAAGCCAGCTGCGGATCGGGGACTTGGTGCAAGTGTCGCAGCCCGTTACCACGTTTTGCCGGCATATTGTCCCACAAAGCCGGGAATCCGGGCTTGGCGGTGCAATTCAGCCCATTCTTATCGAGGTTTTCCGGCGCCTGGAAACATAAAGTGATCGCGCTGGAGAGCCGATTAGCCGATCTCGTGCCGCCAGGGGGGATTGGCGCCGGCTCGTGATACCGTCACTGCCGCCGCCTTGGCGCCGAGCGTCAATGCTTTGCGCATAGCGTCTTCGGACAGGCTGGAGATGGCCGCCTTCGTCAACAGGCCTTGCTCATGCAGGGAGGCAAGGATGCCGGCGTTGAACGTGTCTCCGGCGCCGACGGTGTCCACCACCTTCACTGTCTCCGGCATGACGGTGACACGATGCTGTTTGCTGTAGCCAACGGCACCCTCGCTGCCATGCGTGACGACGATCAGCTTCGGGCCGCGGTCGAGCCAATTGCGCACGACATCCTCGTGCGAGCCGGCTTCGCCGAACCAGTGGAGGTCTTCGTCCGACAGTTTGACGATGTCGGCCATCGCCATCATCTCCCGGATGCGCCTGAGGTGCTTGGCCTTGTCGGGAATAAAGTTCGGCCGGATGTTGGGATCGAGCATCATCACGCGGGTCTCATGCTCGCGCTGCATGAATTCCTCATAGGCCGACCCAGCCGGCTCCGAGATCAGGCTGATGGCGCCGAACAGCATGGCCTCGATCTCGCTGCCGAGTTGCGGCAGGTCTTCGATGGTCAGCATGCGCCCGGCCGTGTTCTCGTCATAGAAGGTGTAGGTCGCCTGGCCATTGTTCAGCCGCACGAAGGCCAGGGTCGTCGGTCGGGGCGAGGTGTGCGCGTAGGTGGAACTGACCTTGCTCGCCCCCAACGCGTCCCTGAACTGACCGCCGAACAGGTCCGACGACAGGCCCGAGAAGAAGCCGGCCGGCGCGCCCAAGCGGCCGAGCGCGATCGCTGTGTTGAAGACAGCGCCGCCGACATAGGGGGCAAAAGCCGGCTCATTCTCCGTAGTGGTGCGCGGCAGCATGTCGATCAGGGCTTCGCCGCAGCAGAGGATCATGGCTTCTCGGTCTCCGGCGGATAGATCACGCCCTTGCGGATGATGATATTGGCGTAAAGCCGCGGCTCGCTTGTCGCGACGATGGCATGCGCCGATTTGACCCGTGCATAGAAGTCGGCGCCGGCCAGTGCAACCACCTTGCGGCCCGGCGCGCGTTTGGCGCAGATCGCCTCCATTTCACGATGGACGGGGTCGGCAAGCGACGGATCGCCTTTCACCGAGGCGCGAAACAGCGCCTCCGGCACGACATCGTCGACCGGAAGCAGCGTCAGTATCGCGTCGAGTACGGGCATGAGGGCGTGGCCATCGGTCCTGATGAGGCGCCTTGCCTGCTCCTGTGCCGGATAGTTCCCGTCGACCACGGCAATCTCGTCACCATGGCCCATGGCGCGCAACGTCGCCAGAAGCTCTGGACCAAGCAGCGCCGGAATCCCGATCAGCATTTCACGCGCCCCTGGAGATCGTCGTCGAACCGATCAGGAAGCGTTCGGAAAGCGGCAGGCTGGCGCCGCCGAGCGCCCGGGCATGGATACCCACGCTTCCCTCGCGGACGGCCGGAAGTTTCAGCCCTTCGCCGTCGATCGCGCCGATTGCCGTCACGACCGCCTCCACCAGCCTCTGGCGCACGGCCTTCGGCATCCAGCCGTCGATCACCGCGGCTTCGAAATCGATGACCGAGGATGCTGCCACGATGGCATAAGCGAGCGCCTGCGAGGCGCTGGCGATCCACTCGTCGAGCGCGGCGCCGATCTCCCCCCAATCCTCGGGTGAGGTCCACAGATACGAGGCCTCGACGCCACGCGCGTTGAGTGTTTTTTCGAGCATGGCGATCGAGGCCACGTCGATCAGCTGGGTCGGTTTTCCATCCGGCCCCGGCACAGGCATGGAGCCGAGCGCGCCGGCATTGCCGGTCGGCCCGCCAAACAGCCGGCCGTTGAGCACGATGCCGCCGCCGGCAAAGGCGCCGATGTAGAAATAGACGAAATCCCGCGCCGCGCCCGTCTGGCCGAAGACCAGTTCGGCGCCGCAGGCGGAGGTGGCATCGTTCTGCAGATAGACCGGAAAGTCGCACTGCGCCTGGATGTCGGTCCTGATGTCACGATGACGCCATTCGTCCATCACGTCGCGCGGCGCGCCGGCGGTGTCGGCCCAGTTCCAGAGCTCGAACGGCATGGCGATGCCAAGTCCGGCGATGCGCTTGTCCTGTGCCGGCGTCAGCTCGCCGCGCATCGCCTTCATGCCTGACGTGACGAACTCGACCGTCTCGCGGGGGGCAGGGTAGCGGTAGGAATGCTGCAGCATCGCGCGCACCTGTCCGAGGAAATCGATCAGCACGAGTTCGGCGCTGCGGCGGCCGATCTTGAGGCCGATGAAGAAGGCGCCTTCGGGGTTGAGCGCCATGGGGATCGAGGGCTGGCCGATCTTGCCGCGCAACGGCGCCTGGCGCACGAGCAGGCTTTCTTCCTCCAACTCGCGCATGATGACCGAGACCGTCTGCGCCGAAAGTCCGGTCATGCGGGCAATGTCGGACTTCGCCAGACTGCCGTGCTGGCGTACCAGCGAAAGCACCAGGCGCTCGTTGTGGTCGCGCATGCCACTCTGGTTGGTGCCGCGGTGAATGAGGCTCTCGTTCGCTTCGGGCGAACCATGCCTCGCAGTGGCCGTCTCCACCCTGTTCCTCCCGTCGTTTCCCCATAATGCTTTTGGGTCAGAATGAGTGAACGACGCAAGGGTGTCAATAATAAATAAGAGTGATTTAATTATTGACAGATGCCCTGGCGTGGTGTTCCTTGAGAGGGCATCCGCGCTGGGAGAAGTCGCCTGGATGCCGTGCGGGTGCCGGTTGGCCGGCATTCGAAAATGTTCCACTGGGAGGAAATCGTGACCAATACAAAACTGTTGAAGTCCACCGTTTTCGCGGCGGCCGCGCTGGGTCTGATGGCGTTCGCTTCGTCTGCGTCCGCGGCCGGCGTCGGCGCCTGCCTGATCACCAAGACCGACACCAATCCGTTCTTCGTCAAGATGAAGGAGGGCGCGACCGCCAAGGCCAAGGAACTTGGTGTCGATCTCAAGACCTATGCGGGCAAGATCGACGGTGACAGCGAGAGCCAGGTGGCGGCGATCGAAAGCTGCATCGCCGACGGCGCCAAGGGCATTTTGATCACCGCGTCCGACACCAAGGGCATCGTGCCGACGGTGAAGAAGGCGCGCGATGCGGGCCTGCTGGTGATTGCGCTGGACACGCCGCTCGATCCGATCGACGCCGCCGACGCGACCTTCGCCACCGACAATCTGGAGGCCGGCAAGCTGATCGGTGCTTGGGCCGCCGCCACGCTCGGTGATAAGGCCAAGGACGCCAAGATCGGCTTCCTCGACCTGACACCCTCGCAGCCGACCGTGGACGTTCTGCGCGACCAGGGCTTCATGATGGGCTACGGCATCGACGTGAAGGACCCCAACAAGATCGGCGATGAGACCGATCCGCGCATCGTTGGCCATGATGTGACGAACGGTAATGAGGAAGGTGGCCGCAAGGCGATGGAAAACCTTCTGCAGAAGGACAACACCATCACCGTCATCCACACCATCAACGAGCCGGCCGCGGTCGGTGCCTACCAGGCGCTCAAGGCCGTCGGCCTTGAAAAGCAGGTGCTGATCGTCTCGGTCGACGGCGGTTGCCCCGGCGTGAAGTCGGTCGCCGAAGGCGTCATCGGCGCCACCTCGCAGCAATATCCGCTGCAGATGGCCGCACTCGGCATCGAGGCGATCGCCGCTTTCGCCAAGGACGGCACCAAGCCGAAGCCGACCGAGGGCAAGAACTTCTTCGATACCGGCGTCAACCTCGTCACCGACAAGCCGGCGACGGGCGTCAAGTCCATCGACACCAAGGAGGGCCTCGCCAAGTGCTGGGGCTGATACTGGCCTGACCGGCAACGGAACCGATGCGACCGGGGGGACTTGATCCCCGGTCGCATCGGGTGGACGATGCATCACTGTAAACGCGAATAATCCCGGCGACAGACCGGAAGGCGTGGACGGCGTCAGCGTGTGGCTGAAGCCCTACGGGGAGGAAACATGGCTCAAGCTCAGGAATTCGAGAAGGTTCTCTCGGCCAGCGATACAAGTGTAGCCGCTTTTGACGAGCACAAATCAGCCGTCAAGCGCATCCAGCATTTTCTGCATTCGACGCCGGCGGCGGTGCCGCTGATCGTGCTGCTTCTGTCGATCGTCATCTTCGGCATCACGATCGGCGGGCGGTTCTTCTCGTCCTACACGCTGACACTGATCCTGCAGCAGATCGCCATCGTCGGCATTCTCGGCGCCGCGCAGACACTGGTCATCCTGACCGCCGGCATCGACCTGTCGATCGGGGTGATCATGGTGATTTCGGCCGTGATCATGGGCAATTGCGCGGTCAGCTACGGCATGCCGAGCGTGCTCGCCGTGGCGATCGGGCTTGCCGCCGGTGCGGCTTGCGGGCTGCTGAACGGGCTGCTGGTCGCCTATATGAAGCTGCCGCCCTTCATCGTGACGCTTGGCACCTGGAACATCGTCATGGCCACGAACTTCATCTATTCGGCCAATGAGACGATCCGCGACACCGACGTCGACAACCAGGCACCGCTGCTGCACCTGTTTGCCCTGAGCTTTAAGGTCGGCACGGCGGTGCTGACGCTCGGCGTCATCGCCACGGTCGTGCTCGTGCTGGTTCTTTGGTACGTGCTCAACCACACCGCATGGGGCCGTCATGTCTACGCCGTCGGCGACGACCAGGAGGCGGCGAAGCTGTCGGGTATCCAGACCAAGAAGGTGCTGATGACGGTTTACACCCTTGCCGGGCTGATCGCCGCTTTCGCGGCCTGGGTCTCCATCGGCCGCAACGGCTCGATCTCGCCGTCCGCCGCTGTTACCGACTACAATCTGCAGGCGATCACCGCGACCGTGATCGGCGGTATTTCTCTCTTCGGCGGCCGCGGCTCCATCCTCGGCACGCTGTTCGGCGCGATGATCGTCGGCGTCGTCTCGATGGGCCTCAACATGCTCGGCGCCGATCCGCAATGGAAAGTGCTGCTCACCGGCGTGCTGATCATCGGCGCCGTCGCCATCGACCAATGGATCAGAAAGGTTTCGGCATGACCCAGGAACCCATCCTCACCGCGCGCGGTCTGGTCAAGCGCTATGGCCGCGTCACCGCTCTCGACAATGCCGATTTCGACCTTTACCCCGGCGAAATCCTTGCCGTCATCGGCGACAACGGCGCCGGCAAGTCGTCACTCATCAAGGCGATTTCCGGCGCGGCCGTGCCGGACGAAGGCGAAATCCGGCTTGAAGGCAAACCCGTCTCCTTCAAGTCGCCGATGGAAGCCCGTGAAGCCGGCATCGAAACCGTCTACCAGAACCTGGCCTTGTCGCCGGCGCTTTCGATCGCCGACAACATGTTCCTCGGCCGCGAGATCCGCAAACCCGGCTTCGTCGGCCAGTGGCTTCGCATGCTGGACCGTCCGGCAATGGAAAAGCGTGCCCGCGACAAGCTCACCGAACTCGGCTTGATGACCATCCAGAATATCAGCCAGGCGGTGGAGACCCTGTCGGGCGGCCAACGCCAGGGCGTGGCGGTGGCCCGCGCCGCCGCCTTCGGGTCGAAAATGGTCATCATGGACGAGCCGACGGCGGCGCTCGGCGTCAAGGAGAGCCGCCGCGTGCTTGAACTGATCCTCGACGTGAAGAAGCGCGGCCTGCCGATCGTGCTCATCTCGCACAACATGCCACACGTCTTCGAGGTGGCGGACCGTATCCACATCCACCGTCTGGGCCGTCGACTGTGCGTCATCGACCCCAAGCAATATACGATGTCCGACGCCGTTGCCTTCATGACCGGGGCAAAAGCACCCCCGGAGGCGGCGTTGGCGGCCTGACTGCCAACTTGCCGCAGCGTAAGTAGACGAGGGCATTCTCTAAATCGATTGAAAACATGTTGCAATGCACTAGGATGGGCTGGGAGAAACGGTGAAAGCCGGTATGATCAGGCCAAACCGAACGAGAGGCGATATGACATCCGCCATGACGATCGAAGCCCCCGCTCTCGACAATCCCGATCCCAAGACGCTTGCTGAAGAAGTCTTGATGTCGCTCAAGTACCGGGTCGGCAAGGACACCACCGTCGCGACCCAGTACGACTGGCTGACCGCCACGATCAAGGTCGTGCGCGACCGCGTCGTCGATCATTGGATGCAGGCGACCAAGGAAGCCTACGACCAACAGGAAAAGCGCGTCTATTACCTGTCGCTCGAATTCCTGATTGGGCGTCTGATGCGCGACGCCTTTTCCAACCTCGGCCTGATGGAGAACATGCGTGAGGCGCTGTCGTCGCTCGGCGTCGATCTCGACCTGATCGCGGCGCTGGAACCGGACGCGGCCCTCGGCAATGGCGGCCTTGGCCGGCTCGCCGCCTGCTTCATGGAAAGCATGGCCACCGTCGACATCCCCGCGCATGGCTACGGCATCCGCTATGCCAACGGCATGTTCCGCCAGGAAATCCACGATGGCTGGCAGGTCGAGTTGCCCGAGACCTGGCTTGACCACGGCAACCCCTGGGAATTCGAGCGGCGCGAGCGCTCCTTCGAAGTCGGTTTCGGGGGTTCGGTCGAATCGATCACCTCGAAGGAAGGCCGCCTCGAACGCCATGTCTGGAAGCCGAGGGAGCATGTGCTTGCGGTCGCCTATGACACGCCCGTGGCTGGCTGGCGGGCCAAGCGCGTCAACACGCTGCGCCTTTGGTCCGGTATGCCGATCGACCCGATCCGGCTCGACAAGTTCAACGCCGGCGACCACATCGGGGCGCTGGCCGAAAGCAACAAGGCCGATGCGCTGTCGCGGGTGCTCTATCCAGCCGATTCCCACATGGCCGGCCAGGAACTCAGGCTTCGCCAGGAATACTTCTTCTCCACCGCTTCGCTGCAGGACATCCTGCAGCGCCATCTCAGCCAATATGGCGATCTCAAGTCTCTGCCCGACAAGGCGGCGATCCACCTCAACGACACCCATCCGGCGATCGCCGTGCCCGAGCTGATGCGGCTCTTGATGGATGTCCATGGCATGGATTTCGATCTCGCCTGGGATGTCACCAAGCGCACCTTCGGCTACACCAACCACACGCTGTTGCCAGAGGCACTGGAAAGCTGGCCGGTGCCGCTGTTCGAGCGGCTTTTGCCCCGCCACATGCAGATCGTCTACGCCATAAACGCGCAGGTGCTGCTCGAAGCGCGCGCCACCGATCAGTTCTCGGACGAGCAGATCAGCCGTATCTCGCTTATCCAGGAGAATGGCGACCGCAGGGTGCGCATGGGCAATTTGGCCTTTGTCGGCTCGCATTCGATCAATGGCGTGTCGGCGCTGCACACCGAGTTGATGAAGGAGACGGTCTTCGCCGACCTCCACAAACTTTATCCCGATCGCATCAACAACAAGACCAACGGCATCACGCCGCGGCGCTGGCTCATCCAGTGCAATCCAGGCCTCACCGCGCTTGCCCGCGAGGCGATCGGCGACCGCTTCATGGATGACATCGAAGCGATCAAAGGGCTCGATCCCTTAGCCGACGACACCGCCTTTCGCGAAAAATTCGCCGCCGTGAAACGCCAGAACAAGGTGAGGCTTGCCAATCTGGTCGCCGATCGCCTTGGCATCAAGCTCGACCCTTCGGCGCTCTTCGACATTCAGGTCAAGCGTATCCACGAATACAAGCGCCAGCTGCTCAACATCCTCGAAGCGATCGCGCTCTATGACCAGATCCGTTCGCATCCCGAACGCGACTGGATGCCACGCGTGAAATTCTTCGGCGGCAAGGCCGCGCCCAGCTACCATAACGCCAAGCTGATCATCAAACTGGCCAACGACGTCGCCAGGGTGATCAACAGCGACCCTTCGGTGCGCGGCCTGCTGAAGGTCGTGTTCGTGCCGAACTACAATGTCAGCCTGGCCGAGGTGCTGATGCCAGCCGCCGATCTTTCCGAGCAGATCTCGACCGCCGGCATGGAAGCCTCCGGCACGGGCAACATGAAGTTCGCGCTGAACGGCGCGCTGACCATCGGCACGCTCGACGGCGCCAATGTCGAGATCAAGGAGCATGTCGGCGACGACAATATCTTCATCTTCGGCCTCACCACCGAAGAAGTCGCCGAGCGGCGCAACAATGGCTACAATCCGCGCGGCGTCATCGAGGCATCGCCCGAACTGGCGCAGGCGGTTGCGGCCGTTTCGTCGGGCGTCTTCTCGCCCGATGATCCCAATCGCTACCGCGACCTCATCAATGGCCTCTATGACAGCGACTGGTTCATGGTCGCGGCGGATTTCGACGCCTATGCCGCTTGTCAGCGCGAGGTGGACGCTGTCTGGCGCAACAGCCCGGACTGGTACGCGCGCGCCATCCGCAACGTCGCGCGCGTCGGCTGGTTCTCCTCCGATCGCACGATCCGTCAATATGCGAAAGAAATCTGGAACGTACCCGTCTGATATGATTGCATAAGGCCACGAACGATGGCCGCAAAAACAAACACTTGGTGCCCGGGGAGGGCGACCGCCTGATGAGGAAGCCGCGCGCGACCGCTGCGACAAGCGGGCCGGACGGACTGGCGCCAGCCAGCGATGTCGAGGCGATTGTCGCCGGTACGCACGGCAATCCCTTTGCGGTTCTCGGTGTCCAGGAGGCCGGCAAGAGCCTGTTCGCACGCTGCTTCGTTCCGCACGCGGAGTCGGTTACGGCCTACACCCTGACCGGCGTCGAGGTCGGCGAATTGACCAGGCGCGACGATGCCGGTTTCTTCGAAGGCAAGCTGTCGATCAAGAAGCGCCAGCCGCTGCGCTACCACGCCCGCAATGCCGGCGGCGACTGGTGGCTGACCGACCCCTATTCGTTCGGTCCGGTACTCGGTCCGATGGACGATTACTACATCGCCGAGGGTTCGCACCTCAGGCTGTTCGACAAGCTCGGCGCGCATGTCATCGAGCACGAAGGCGCGTCCGGCGTGCATTTCGCTGTATGGGCCCCAAATGCCAGGCGCGTTTCGGTGGTCGGTGACTTCAACGACTGGGACGGCCGCCAGCATACGATGCGCGACCGTCGCGACACCGGCATCTGGGAGCTGTTCATTCCCGATATCGGTGCCGGCCGGCCCTATAAATATGAAATCATCGGTCCCGATGGCGTGAGGTTGCCGCTGAAGGCCGATCCGTTCGCCTTCAAATCAGAGCTGCGCCCGGCAACCGCCTCGGTGACCGCGATGCCGCCGGCGCATGCATGGGGTGACGAGGCGCATCGCAATTTCTGGCGCAACGCCGACCCTCGCCGCGAGGCCATCTCGATCTACGAGGTCCACGCCGGGTCCTGGCAGCTTGGCGATGACGGCTCCTTCCTGTCATGGGATGAACTGGCCGACCGGCTGATCCCCTATGTAATCGAGACCGGTTTCACCCATATTGAATTCCTGCCGATCTCCGAGCATCCCTATGATCCCTCCTGGGGTTACCAGACAACCGGCCTCTACGCGCCATCGGCCCGCTTCGGCGATCCGGACGGCTTTGCCCGCTTTGTCGACGGCGCCCACCGTGCCGGCGTCGGCGTCATCCTCGACTGGGTGCCGGCGCATTTTCCTGTCGACGAGCACGGTCTGGTCCATTTCGACGGCACCGCGCTCTACGAGCATGCCGACCCGCGCAAGGGCTTCCATCCGGACTGGAACACCGCGATCTACAATTTCGGCCGCCGCGAGGTGGTGTCGTTCCTGGTCAACAACGCGCTGTTCTGGGCCGAAAAATACCATGTCGACGGTCTTCGCGTCGATGCGGTCGCCTCGATGCTCTACCTCGACTATTCGCGCAAGGCCGGCGAGTGGATCCCCAATGAGAAGGGTGGGCGCGAAAACCTCGAGGCGGTCAGCTTCCTGCAGAAGATGAACAAGGAGGTGTACGGCCACCATCCGGGCGTCATGACCATCGCCGAGGAATCGACGTCATGGCCAAAGGTCTCGGCGCCTGTCCATGAAGGCGGGCTGGGCTTCGGCTTCAAATGGAACATGGGCTTCATGCACGACACGCTGGAGTATTTTTCCAAGGAGCCGATTTTCCGCAAGCATCACCACAACGAGCTGACCTTCGGCCTGACCTACGCCTTCTCGGAGAATTTCGTGCTGCCGCTCTCGCATGACGAGGTCGTGCACGGCAAAGGCACGCTGCTGGGCAAGATGGCCGGCGACGACTGGCAGAAATTCGCGACCTTGCGTGCCTATTACGGCTTCATGTGGGGTTATCCCGGCAAGAAGCTGCTGTTCATGGGCCAGGAATTCGCGCAGCGCCGCGAATGGAGCGAAGCGCGCGCGCTTGATTGGGACCTGCTCGATTTTCGCCCGCATCGCGGGGTCTGGCAGACGGTGCGCGACCTCAACTATCTCTATCGTTCACGCCCGGCCCTGCATGGCCGCGACTGCGAGCCTGAAGGGTTTTCCTGGATGATCGTCGACGACAGCCAGAATTCGGTTTTCGCCTGGGTGCGCAGCGCTCCCGGCGGCGATCCGGTCGCCGTCATCTCCAATTTCACACCGGTGCCGCGCGACAATTATCGTGTGCCGCTGCCGAAGGCCGGCAAGTGGCGCGAGATCATCAACACCGACGCTTCCGAATATGGCGGTTCCGGCATGGGCAATGGCGGCATGGTCGAGGCAAGGGCGGAGGGCAAGGGCATCTCGGCAACGATGCTCCTGCCTCCGCTGTCGACGATCATGCTTGAACTCGCTGCCGACTGAACTCGTTAAGGCTGGTTAGCGCATCGATACGAGTAACTTGGGAGGGTATAAATGGCAGACTTGAAGAGAACGCAGCCGCTGGCCCGCGACGCCATGGCCTACGTGTTGGCCGGCGGGCGCGGCAGCCGCCTCAAGGAACTGACCGACCGGCGCGCCAAGCCCGCGGTCTATTTCGGCGGCAAGACACGCATCATCGATTTCGCGCTCTCCAATGCGCTCAACTCCGGCATCCGCCGCCTCGGCGTCGCCACCCAATACAAGGCGCATTCGCTGATCCGCCACCTGCAGCGCGGCTGGAACTTCCTGCGGCCCGAACGAAACGAGAGTTTTGACATCCTGCCGGCCAGCCAGCGTGTGTCGGAAACGCAGTGGTATGAGGGCACGGCGGACGCCGTCTACCAGAACATCGATATCATCGAGGCCTATGGCCCGGAATACATGGTAATCCTGGCCGGCGATCACATCTACAAGATGGACTACGAGATGATGCTGCGCCAGCATGTCGATGCCGGCGCCGATGTCACGGTCGGCTGCCTCGAAGTGCCGCGCATGGAGGCGACCGGCTTCGGCGTCATGCATGTCGATGCCAAGGACAACATCATCGCCTTCGTCGAAAAGCCCGCTGACCCGCCCGGCATTCCGGGTAACCCGGAATTCGCCTTGGCCTCGATGGGCATCTACGTCTTCAAGACCAAGTTCCTGATGGAGCAACTGCGCCGCGATGCCGCCGAGCCGGGCTCCAGCCGCGACTTCGGCAAGGACATCATCCCCTATATCGTCACGCACGGTAAGGCGATCGCGCACCGCTTCACCAAGTCCTGCGTGCGTTCGACCGCCGAAAACGAGGCCTACTGGCGCGATGTCGGCACGGTTGATGCTTATTGGGAGGCCAACATCGACCTGACCGACGTGACGCCCGAACTCGACCTCTACGACCGCGATTGGCCGATCTGGACCTATGCCGAACTGAAGCCGCCGGCAAAGTTCGTGCATGACGAGGACGGCAGGCGCGGTTCCGCCATTTCGTCACTGGTGTCGGGCGATTGCATCGTCTCGGGCGCTTCGCTGAAGAAAAGCCTGATCTTCACCGGCGCGCGCATCAATTCCTATTCGACGCTGGAAGAGGTTGTCATGCTGCCCGACGTTCATGTCGGCCGGAACGCAAAGTTGAAGCGCGTCGTCATCGACCACGGCGTAAGGATACCCGAAGGGCTGGTGGTCGGCGAGGATCCCGTCCTCGACGCCAAGCGCTTCCGGGTTTCGGAAAAGGGTATCTGCCTGATCACACAGGACATGATCAACAAGTTGTCAACCTGAACAGGTGATCAACAAGCTGTCACTTTAGGGTGTTTTGTGCATGTCGTGGTCCAAACCGCACACGGTTTGGGCGGCATGGATGGGAAGCGGATCGTTAAGCGCATGCAGGTTCTGTCGGTCACTCCCGAAATCTTCCCGCTGATCAAGACCGGCGGGCTTGCCGATGTAACCGGCGCGCTGCCCATTGCGCTCGCGGCGAAGGGCGTGGCCATGCGTACGCTCGTTCCGGGCTTTCCCGTGGTGATGGGCGCCTTCAAGAAAAAGAAGGCCGTCTATCAGTATCCCCTACTGCAAGGCGGCAAGGCGTCGGTCCATGCCGTCCAGGTCGCCGGGCTCGATTTGTTCGTGCTCGACGCGCCGCATCTGTTCGACCGCCCCGGGGGGCCCTACGGCAACGCCTCGGGCGCGGACTGGCCGGACAATTGGCGGCGCTTCGCGGCGCTGAGCCAGGCCGGCGCCGATATCGCCGGGGGCGCCATCTCGGGCTATCTCCCCGACATCGTCCATGCCCATGACTGGCAGTCGGCGATGACGCTGGCCTATATGCGCTATGGCAAGGCGGTCGGCACCCCATCCATGATGACCGTCCACAATCTCGCCTTCCAGGGCCAGTTCGGGGCCGGTATCTTCGGCGAGCTCGGCCTGCCTGCCGCGGCGATGGCGCTTGACGGCGTCGAATATTATGGCGGCGTCGGCTTCCTCAAGGCTGGCCTGCAGGCCGCCTGGGCGATCACCACGGTGAGCCCGACCTATGCGCAGGAAATCCGTTCGCCGGAATTCGGCATGGGCCTCGACGGCCTTATCAACATGCGTTCCAGCGATCTCCATGGCATCGTCAACGGCATCGACACCGCCATCTGGGATCCGGCAACCGACAAGCATCTGGTATCGACCTATACGGCCGAGACGTTGAAGGCCCGCGCGCCGAACAGGGCCGCTGTCGAGGACCGTTTCGGCCTCGACCGCGACGGCAGTCCGATTGTCTGCGTCGTCAGCCGCCTGACCTGGCAGAAGGGCATGGACATATTGGCGACGGTGGTCGACGGCATCGTCGCGACAGGCGCAAGGCTGGCCATCCTCGGCTCGGGCGACGCCGGCCTCGAAGGCGCGCTGCTGGCCGCGGCCGCACGCCATCGTGGCCGCATCGGCGTGGTCGTCGGCTATGACGAGGGGCTGTCGCACACCATGCAGGGCGGCTGCGACGCCATCGTCATCCCGTCGCGCTTCGAGCCTTGCGGGCTGACGCAGCTTTACGGCCTGCGCTATGGCTGCGTGCCGGTCGTCGCCCGCACCGGCGGCCTGGCGGACACCATCATCGATGCCAATGAAGCAGCGTTTGCCGCCGGCGTGGCGACCGGCTTCCAGTTCGCCCCCAACAATGGCGGCGCGCTGCTGCACGCGATCCGACGCCTGGCCGACGCCCACGCCAGTCCCGCAATCTTCGAAACCATCCAGCGCCAGGGCATGAAGACCGATGTGTCATGGGATCGAAGCGCCGAAAAATACGTCGAACTCTATCGCCTGCTGCTTTCGAAAAGGGTTGCCTGAAGCATGATACGCACCGTTTCCACCAAGCCCTATTCCGACCAGAAGCCCGGCACGTCGGGCCTGCGCAAGAAGGTGCCAGTGTTCCAGCAGGAGCACTATGCCGAGAACTTCATCCAGTCGATTTTCGATGCGCTCGACGGGTTCAAGGGCAAGACCCTGGTGATCGGCGGCGACGGCCGTTTTTATAACCGGGAGGTCATCCAGAAGGCCATCGCCATGGCCGCCGCCAATGGCTTCGGCAAGGTGATGGTCGGGCAGGGCGGCATCCTGTCGACGCCCGCGGCCTCGCATGTCATCCGCAAATACAAGACCTTCGGCGGCATCATCCTCTCGGCCAGCCACAATCCCGGCGGCCCGCACGAGGACTTCGGCATCAAGTACAATGCCGGCAATGGCGGCCCGGCGCCGGAAAAGCTGACCGACGCCATCTTTGCCAAGACCAAGACGATTTCGAGCTTCAAGATCGCCGACATCGACCCGATTGACATCGATACGGTCGCGACAGTCGAGGCTGCCGGCATGACCATCGAGATCATCGATCCGGTTACCGACTATGCCGAGTTGATGGAGAGCCTGTTCGATTTCGATGCGCTGCGCAAACTGTTCAAGTCGGGCTTCCGCATGCGCTTCGACGCCATGCATGCGGTGACCGGGCCCTACGCCAAGGAAATCCTTGAACACCGCCTCGGCGCACCGAACGGCACCTGCCGCAATTTCAAGCCGCTGCCCGATTTCGGCGGTCATCACCCGGACCCCAACCTGGTCCATGCCAAGCACCTTTATGATGAGATGATGGGACCGGACGCGCCCGATTTCGGCGCCGCCTCCGATGGCGATGGAGACCGCAACCTGATCATCGGCAAGGGCATTTTCGTCACCCCTTCGGATTCGGTCGCCATGCTCGCCGCCAATGCCCGCCTGGCGCCGGGCTACAAGGATGGGCTGAAAGGCATCGCCCGTTCGATGCCGACCAGTGGCGCGGCCGACCGCGTCGCTCACAAGCTAGGTGTCGGGATTTACGAGACGCCGACCGGCTGGAAATTCTTCGGCAATCTGCTTGACGCCGGCATGGCGACGATCTGCGGTGAGGAAAGTGCCGGCACCGGCTCAAACCATGTCCGCGAAAAGGACGGTCTGTGGGCGGTCCTCTTGTGGCTCAACATCCTCGCCGCCCGTGGCGAAAGCTGCAAGCAGATCGTCACCGAGCATTGGGAGACCTATGGCCGCAACTACTACTCGCGCCATGATTACGAGGAGGTTGAGAGCGACCGCGCCAATGCGCTGGTCGACGAACTCAGGGCCAAGCTCGGCTCGCTACCGGGCACCAGCGTGCGCGGCCTGAAGATCGCCAATGCCGATGATTTCGCCTACCACGACCCGGTCGACGGCTCGACCAGCGAGCACCAGGGCATAAGGGTGCTGTTCGAAGGCGGCTCGCGCGTGGTCTTTCGGCTTTCGGGCACCGGTACGTCTGGCGCGACCTTGCGCGTCTATATCGAGCGCTACGAGCCGGACAAGTCGAGGCACGACCTCGACACGCAGGAGGCGCTCGCCGACCTGATTTCGGCGGCCGACGACATTGCCGGGATCAAGAGCCACACCGGGCGCAACAAGCCGAGCGTCATTACTTGAGGGCGGTGGAGCGCTCTTGACCCAGCTCGGCCCCACCATCACCAGCGAAGGCATCCGCTTCGCCGCATGGTCCTCGTCGGCAAGACGGCTCTGGGTTTCGATCTTTGACGAGCAGGGAAACCGCGAACTCGATCGTCTCGAGCTGGCGTCGGAAGGCAACGGCGTCCATTCACTCTTTGTCTCCGGCTTGGCCGCGGGCGCGCGCTATGGCCTGCGCGCCGATGGCGACTATGCGCCCGAGCGGGGGCTGTGGTTCGACCCCGACAAGTTGCTCACCGATCCCTACGCCGTCGAAATCGACCGGGCCTACGCCTATCACTGGCGGCTCGCCGCGCGGCGCAATGAGGGCGCCGACACCGCGTCGCTGATGCCCAAGGCCGTGACCAAGGCCTCGCCCACGGCTCCACCGATCCTGCCGCCCCTGTTTCGCCCGGGCGGCCTGATCTACGAACTGAACGTCCGCGCTTTCACCAAGCTGCATCCGGATGTACCGCAAGAAAAGCGCGGCACGATCGCCGCTCTTGCCCATCCGGCCATCATCGAGCATCTGCAAAGGCTCGGCGTCTCCGCCGTGGAACTGATGCCGATCACGGCCTCCATCGACGAGCGGCATCTGCCGCCGCTGGGCCTGAGCAACGCCTGGGGCTACAATCCCGTCACCTTCATGGCGCTCGACCCGCGCCTCGCGCCCGGCGGCCTGACGGAATTGCAGGACACGGTCGCCGCGTTGCGCCGGGCCGGCATCGGCACCATTCTCGACCTGGTCTTCAACCACACCGGCGAAAGCGACAGGCTGGGGCCGACGCTCTCGCTGCGCGGCCTCGACAATAAGGCCTACTATCGGCACCGGCCGGATGGCGGGCTGGTCAATGACACGGGCACCGGCAACACGATCGCTTGCGACCATCCGGTGATGCGGGAAATGGTGCTCGACACACTTCGTCACTTCGTTCGCCAGGCCGGTGTCGACGGCTTCCGTTTCGATCTGGCCCCGGTGCTGGGCCGGGTCGATGGTGCCTTCGATCCGGAAGCGCCGCTGCTCCAGGCCATCACCCATGATCCGGTGCTTTACGACCGCGTGCTGATCGCCGAGCCTTGGGACATCGGGGCAAACGGCTATCAACTCGGCAATTTCCGGCCGCCATTCCTTGAGTGGAACGACCGCTATCGCGACGATGTCAGACGCTTCTGGCGCGGCGATGCCGGCATGGTTGGTGCTCTCGCAACGCGCCTTGCCGGTTCGTCCGACGTGTTTAACAGGGCAGGGGAGCCGGCAAGCCGCGGCGTGAACTTTATCGCCGCCCATGACGGCATGACGCTGGCTGACATCGTCGCCTATGAGCGCAAGCACAACGCGGCCAATGGCGAGCAGGACCGCGACGGCCATAACGAGAACCTGTCCTGGAACAATGGCGTCGAAGGCGAGACGGACGACGCGGCAATCGTCAAGGCCCGTTTCGACGACCAGCGCGCTCTGCTCGCCACGCTCTTCGCCTCGCGCGGCACTATCATGCTGACCGCGGGCGATGAATTCGGTCGCACCCAGAAGGGCAACAACAACGCCTACGCACAAGACAACCCCACCACCTGGCTTGACTGGGCAGGCCGCGATCAGAAGCTGGAGCGTTACGCATTCCTACTCGCGGCACTTCGCCAGGCGGTGCCCGCATTGTCGGACACGCGTTTCCTGACCGGAGAACCGATTGCGGCATCAGGCGTTCCCGACGTTGCTTGGCTGACCGAGACCGGTGAGCTGCTCGACGCGACCGACTGGAACGATACCAGCCGGCATCGCCTCGTCATGCTGCTTGGCGGCGAGGAAGGCAGGCTTGCCGTTCTGATCAATGGCGACCGCCGCCAATGCGTCTTCACCTTGCCGGCGCGGGAAGGTTTTCGATGGCATCCGGCGATCGAAACGCACGTGACTGACCTTGCGCGCCCGCTGCCGGGGCGCAGCGTCAATTTCATGATCGAGAGCCGAACCGGAAACGGCGGCGTCAGGAAGGGTTCGTGATGACCGGTGAGAGTTTGGGGCAGGGAGCCGAATGGTGGCGCGGCTGCGTCATCTACCAGGTCTATCCGCGCTCTTTTCAGGACACGACCGGTGATGGCAGCGGCGATCTCGGCGGCATTACGTCAAGGCTCGCTTATATCGCCTCGCTCGGCGTCGACGCTGTCTGGCTGTCGCCCTTCTTCAAGTCGCCGATGGCCGACATGGGCTATGATGTATCGGATTATCGCGACGTCGACCCGATGTTCGGCACATTGGCCGATTTTGATGCGCTGGTCGCCGAAGCCCACCGGCTCGGCCTGAAGATCATCATCGACCAGGTGCTGTCGCATTCATCCGACAAGCATGAATGGTTCATCGAAAGCCGGGCCAGCCGCGATAATGCCAAGGCCGACTGGTACGTCTGGGCCGATACGAAGCCCGACGGCGGCGCGCCCAACAACTGGCTGTCGGTCTTCGGGGGGCCGTCCTGGGAATGGGACGCGACCCGCCGCCAATATTACATGCATAATTTCCTCGCCTCGCAGCCAGACCTCAATTTCCACAACCCGGAAGTCCAGGATGCGTTGCTTGACACGGTGCGGTTCTGGCTCGATCGCGGTGTCGACGGCTTCCGGCTCGACACGGTCAATTACTATGTCCACGACCGCTGGCTACGCGGCAATCCGCCCTTGGCCTCGAGCGTCGCCGGCACCAACACGGAGACCAACACCTACCTCTATCAGGAGCATCTGTTCGACAAGACGCAGCCCGAAAACCTGGCGTTCCTGCGGCGCTTCCGTGCGTTGCTCGACGAATATGGCGACCGCGCAGCCGTCGGCGAAATCGGCGACGAGGGTCGCTCGCTGCAGACGCTCGCCGCCTACACCTCCGGCGGCGACAAGCTTCAGATGAGCTACACTTTCGACCTGCTCGGTTCGCAGTTTTCGGCGGCGCATGTGCGTGGCTGCGTCGAGGCCTTCGAAAGCGCGGTGGCCGACGGCTGGGTTTGCTGGGCGTTTTCCAACCATGACGTGGTGCGCCATGTCAGCCGCTGGATGCGGCCTGGTGGCGATCCCGATCTTGTGGCCAAATTCTCAATCATGCTGCTCGCCTGCTTGCGCGGCTCGATCTGCCTCTATCAGGGCGAGGAACTCGGCCTTGAAGAGGCGGAGCTTGCCTACGAGGATCTGCGCGATCCGGTCGGCATCCGCTTCTGGCCCGGCGTGAAGGGCAGGGATGGTTGCCGCACGCCGATGGTCTGGGAGGCCGACGCCGACAATGCGGGCTTCTCCACTGCAAAACCCTGGCTGCCTGTGCCGGCAAGCCATCGCGCCCGCGCGGTCGATATGCAGATCGGCGACGAGCAATCGGTGCTGTCGGCCTACCGCTCGGCGCTTGCCTTGCGCAAACAGCATCCGGCGCTGGTCGGCGGCTCGATCCGCTTTCTCGATACCGAGGGCGACGTGCTCGCCTTCATCCGCGAAGGTGGCGGGGAGAGGTTGATCTGTGTCTTCAATTTCGCTGAGGAGCCGGCGACCTTGCCGTTGGTGGGTAATATCGGACCCGTCACGGCTATCTTCGGCGGGACCGCTTCTGTCGAGGAAAACACCCTCTCGCTGCCAACTCTCGGCTGCTTTCTCGGTCGGCTCGACTGATTGGCACTTCGGTTGTGGCTAGGCGGTCCTACTGAACGAGCACCGCCCGGCCGCAGGTCGCGCCGGTGACGCGCACGTCGGCCTGGCCGACACGCACACCAAGGGCTCCGAGCAAATTGTAAACCAACTCGTCGACCGGCGCCGCCACGCCGTTCAAGAGCGCAACCACTGCCGGCCGCACGGTGGAAAGCAAGGTATTCAGATTCAGCAGCGGCAAGCCCAGCAAATTGGTCGTCAGCGACAGATCAGTGATCAGGGAGGTCGTCAAAGACTGTGTCAGGTTTTGCGTGGAGACTGTCTTTATCGTTTTGGCGTCGATGTCGGCCTTGTTGAAGGTCAATGCGGTCGGCGCGTTGTTGGCCATTTCAAATGCCGCTGAGCCCGTCACTGAAAGTAGATTGATCAGAAGACTGACCTTTGCGATTTCAGTGTCGGAGAACGATTCCGGTTTGGTGAAATCGGCAAAGCCGGAGCTACTGCTGTCGGCCAAATGCGCTTCCACAACACCGGGGCGGGCAGAAACGGTGACCTTGATGCTGTCGGGACCCGTAGGACAGCTTATGTCGGTGAGTTTGGCTTCGGCGTAGGCGACTTCCACATGCAGTGGCAGGTTGACCGACACCAGAGTAATGCCCCCACCGACATTGCCGCCTGCGCCGCCGACTGTCGCGGCTACTTTGATGCGCGTCTGGGCGGTCCGCACGACAGTGCCGATACCATCGATCGCCAGCCAGGGCGAGGACTGCATCGGCTCGCCGATGGCGATGCTGAGTTTGGTGGAGAGCAGCCCCGGGATGGTGGCGCCGAGATCGATCGCGGCCTGGTTGGTACCGTTGGCGAGCACGGCGGCTGCCGTCAGCATGCCCATGGCGCTTGCGTCTACCCCAAGCCCGGACGGCTGTTGGCCGAGGCCCAGGCTGCCGACCGAACCAAGGTCGACAAGGCTGCTGAGCGGGATCTTGACGGTGCTGGTCGATTTGGAGGCGATGGTCTGCAGGGCGACCTTGGCCGTATTGCCGAGGCCGGGAACATTGGCCATGGCGGTAGCGATCTGGCCGACCGTCGCCTTCGATGCCAGAACGTCGGAATAGGTACCGGCCGTGATGTTCAGTTGCGTGGCGAGCGCACTGATGAAGGAAAGCACGCTCACATCCGCCGAGATCAGCCCGTTGTAGTCCATGACGCTGAGCGAGATGTTGCCGCCGAGAAGTCCGCTCAAAAGTGCGTTGAGGATGCCGCCATTGACGCTGAGCAACCGCGATCCGACCGAGAACGTCGCCAGCGGCGTCATGCTGGCCGTGGCCTGGGTGCCGATGACGGGAGTGGGGATCAGCGAACTTGCGAAATAGCGGTTCGGAATCTTTGCCAAAGTGACGCGGACGGCATTGTAAGGCGTCACACCCGCCTGGAAGCGCTGGCTGACATTGGCGGTCGATGAGGCATATCGGCCCTGCGTGACCGTCACCACCGTTTTGCCGGTGGCCGGGGCAATGGTCTGGCCCGAAGCTTGAACGACGACGCCCGGCATGCCGTTGTCGGTCAGTGTGGTGACGACCGCGGTGTTGACGTTGTTGATGTTCGAGGCGGCGGTAATCGCCGCCAGGTCGACCATCGCCTGGGCTTCCCGGCGCTCGGTATAGATGGAGGCTTCGTCAATGGCCACCGCTGCCAGCGCCAATGCAACCGGCGCGCTCAATGCGGTCATGACGGCGAAGTTCGCCTTCCTGTCTCCCATCATCGACCGTGCAAGCCGACCCATACCCTTGCCCGCCCGCCGCAGCATTCAGATACCCCCAACCCTGATCGTTGACTGACGCTTGATGGTCGTCCCTGGCATGGCTATGCCGGGGAACAGGTTCCAGATCGGCAGGTTGCGGGCATCGTAGGAGATGGACACCACGAACTGGCTTCCGTCGGCGATGCTGTCGTTGGCCTGGTAGGTCAGTTTGCTGGCGTCCACGAAGGGGTAGCCGCCGGCATTGTTGGTGAGATAGCTGGCCACGAGCGTCTGCCGCTCGGTCTGGTTCACCCCAGCGATGGCTGTTCGGGCAGCGTCGGCTGCAATTTGCTGGATCGAATTGGCGGCGCCAAAATAGATGCCGTACGCAACCATTCCGAGCAGAAGAAGGATGAAAAGCGGGGACAGCAAAGCGAACTCGACCGCTGAAGTTCCCGAATTGTTTGATCGGAACCGGCGACTTCGGGCCTCGAAAATGGGGTGGTGAACCATGGCACCAGCATGCCCAAATTCGCATGCAGAAAGCGAAAACTCTGGGTGCAACCAAAGGGTGCGGTCGATTGAAAACGAATCTCTAATTTAGCCGTTGCTTTCTCAACAATGGGGATTGACTTAGGGTCAATCAGTACTCGGTTGAAAAGAGCTTACCTCCTGTCTAGTCTCCTGCCACCAGCCGCCGGAGGGAACCGGGGGCGCGCTCAAAGGAGCCAGTCATCGGCTTCGGGGCGTCAACACGTAAGGCGCGCCGATGGCAGCGCCGACAGGGAGAACTTCATGCTGAAAAACATGCTGAAGGCGACGGTATTCGCCACCACCATGGCCGTAACCGCCGGCGCATTCTACACGCCGGCTTTCGCGGAGAGTGTCTATAACAGGGGCACCGCCGCTGAATCGGAGTCGGTCGATCCGCACAAGACCTCGACGGTCTATGAAGCCAATGTGCTGCGTGACCTGTTCCAGGGATTGGTCATGCAGGACCAGAAGGCGAACCTCATTCCGGGCGCGGCCGAAAGCTGGACGGTATCGGATGACGGCACCGTCTACACCTTCAAGCTGCGCAAGGACGGCATGTGGTCGGACGGCAGCCCGGTGACGGCGGACGACTTCGTCTATGCCTTCCACCGGCTGGAAGATCCGGCGACCGGCGCCGAATACGCCTCGATGCTGTATCCGGTGAAGGGTGCGGAGGACGTCAACACCAAGAAAGGCAAGCCCGAGGACATGGGTGTCAAGGCGATCGACGCCGGCACCCTGGAGGTGACGCTGAAGGCGCCGACGCCGTACTTCCTGGAGATGCTGACCCATCAGGCGACTTATCCGGTCAGCAAGGCCTCGATTGAAAAGCTTGGCGCCGACTGGATCAAGCCCGGCAATCTGGTTTCGAACGGCGCCTATACGCTGGCCGAATGGGTTCCCAACGACCACATGAAACTGGTCAAGAATCCCAAATTCTGGGACGCCGCGACCGTCAAGTTCGACGTGGTCAACTACATTCCGACCGAGGATCGTTCGTCGGCGATGAAGCGCTTCGAGGCCGGCGAACTCGACAGCTATGACGATCTGCCGACCGAACAGCTCGCCGACCTCAAGACCAAGTTCGGCGACCAGATCCATGTCGGGCCGTATCTCGGCACCTACTATTATGCCATCAAGACCGACAAGGCGCCGTGGAACAACCCCGAACTGCGTAACGCCATCTCGATGGCGATCGACCGTGATTTCATCGCCGAGAAGGTCTGGCAGAATTCGATGCTGCCCGGCTATTCGATGGTGCCCCCCGGCATCGAGGGCTATACGCCCGCAATGGCCAAATACGCCGACATGCCGCAGATCGACCGCGAGGACGCGGCCAAGAAGATCCTCGAGAAGCTTGGCTACACCCCCGAACATCCGCTGAAGATGGAAATCCGCTACAACACCTCGGAAAACCACAAGAACACGGCAGTGGCGATCCAGGAACAATTGAAGCCGCTTGGCGTCGACGTCACGCTGCTCAACACCGACACCAAGACCCACTACTCCTTCCTCGAGCAGAAGGGCGACTATGACGTGGCGCGTGCCGCCTGGATTGCCGACTATAAGGATCCAGAGACCTTCCTCGGTATCACGCGCAAGGCCAGCGGCAACAACTATTCCAACTACAACAGCCCGCAATACGAAGCGGCAATGGACAAGGCCGCGGCCGCCGGCGGCAAGCCCGAAGAGCGCATGAAGGACCTCTCAGCGGCCGAGCGCATCCTCATCGACGATGTCGGCCAGATCCCGCTTCTCTACTACAGCTACCACGACATCGTTTCCTCGAAGCTGCATGGCTTCGTCGACAATGTGATGGACGTGCATCCGTCGCGCTTCGTCAGCAAGGATTGATCCCTGGCCAAGCCGCCGCGCTCTAAAGAGCGCGGCGGTGCTGGTTTGCCATCGCATCGGCCCGGGAAGCGGAAATCGATTTTCGGAAGAATCCGGTGTGAAGATTTGAAGGCTGGAGCGCAATCGTCCGAGTGGAAGGGCGTGCTCTGGATCAAGTGGGGCACCGATGCTGCGATACGTATTCCGGCGGCTTTTGACCGCCATCCCGACGCTGTTCGTCATCGTGACGATGGCGTTCTTCCTGATGCGCGTCGCGCCGGGCGGTCCATTCAACCAGGAGCGGGGGCTGAGCCCAGAGATCAAGGCCAACTTGGAAGCCCAGTTCGGCCTCAACGATCCGCTCTGGCTGCAATATGTCCATTATCTCGGCAATCTGCTGCGCGGCAATTTCGGCCCGAGCTACAACATGCCGGATTTCACCGTCACCGAACTGTTTGCCAAGGGCCTGCCCATTTCCGTGCAGCTCGGAGCCTCGGCGCTGATCCTGGCGCTGCTGCTCGGCAGCGTGCTCGGCACCATCGCCGCGCTCAACCAGAACAAGCTTGGCGACTATACGGTGATTGCCCTGGCGACCGCCGGCAGCACCATCCCGACCTTCGTCATCGCGCCGGTGATCCAGCTTGTCTTCGGGCTGACCTGGAGGCTGCTGCCGATCGGCGGCTGGGGTGACGGCGCCTTCATCAACAAGGTCGGCCCGGTGCTGACACTTGCCTTGCCGCAAATCGCCATCGTTGCCCGGCTGATGCGCGGCTCGATGATCGAATCGCTGCGATCCCATCATATCCGAACGGCGCGCGCGCTCGGCCTTTCCGACTGGTCGGTGGTGGTCAAGCACGCGTTGCGCGGCGCCATCCTGCCGATCGTCTCCTTCACCGGCCCGGCGGCGGCGGCACTGCTGACCGGCTCGGTCATCGTCGAGACGATCTTCTCCATTCCCGGCGTCGGCCGCTATTTCGTCGATGCCGCGCTCAACCGCGATTATACGCTGGTGATGGGAACGGTGGTGGTGATCGCCATTTTTACTATCGTCTTCAACCTGATCGTCGACGTCATGTACGCGGTCGTCGACCCGAGGGTGCGCTATGACTGACATCGCAGCCACGGCCCCCGCAATCGTTGGTCGCTCGCTTTGGGGCGATGCCTGGGCGCGCCTCAAGGCCAATCGCGCCGCCATGTTCAGCCTCTACTACCTCGTTCTGATTGGGATCATCAGCGTCTTTGGCCCGTGGTTCGTGCCCCATCAATACACGACCATCTACGCCGACTATGTGCGCATGCCGCCAAGCCTCTCGGCCTATCCGAAACCCGATATGATCGAGACCGCGCTCACTGAAGCGATCAAGCGCATGCGGGTCGACATCAAGGAGTGGCATCAGGAGGGGAGCCAGGTCTTCGTCACGGTCAAGTCGACCAAGCCGATCGACGACCGCAACATCCGCTACCTCGACCGGTCCGATGCCTTCGACGACACCAAGATCGAAAACAAGTCGCCCGACGGCCTCGAAGTGACGATGAGCGCATCGGTCAAGCAGCAGTATTTCCTGTTCGGCACCGACAATACCGGCCGCGATCTTCTCTCCCGCACGCTGATGGCCGGGCGCATATCGCTGGCCATCGGTCTGCTGGCCGGTGTCGTGGCGGTGGTGATCGGCGTGATCTACGGCGCCGCCGCCGGCTTTTCCGGAGGGAAGGTCGATGAAGTGATGATGCGCATCGTCGACGTGCTCTATTCCTTGCCGTTCATCTTCTTCGTCATCATGCTGGTGGTGTTCTTCGGCCGCAACTTCGTGCTGATGTTCCTGGCGGTCGGTGCCGTGCTGTGGCTCGACATGGCGCGCATCGTGCGCGGCCAGGCGCTGTCGATTCGCCGGCAGGAATATGTCCAGGCGGCGGAAGCCATGGGCATTGGCCAGCGTGGCATCCTGATCCGCCATGTCATCCCGAACCTGCTTGGCCCAGTGGTGATCTACATGACACTGCTGGTGCCGCAGGTCATCATCCTGGAGAGCTTCCTGTCGTTCCTCGGGCTTGGTATCCAGGAGCCGATGACCAGCTGGGGCGTGCTGATCTCGGTCGGCGCCAAGAACATCGGCACCGCCAACTGGCTGCTCCTGTTTCCCGCCTTCTTTCTGGTCTCGACGCTGTTCGCCTTGAATTTCGTCGGCGACGGCCTGCGCGACGCGCTCGACCCACGGGATCGATAAAGATGGGGACCGCTGAAATGGCTGCTTCCGAAACGATCCTCAGCGTCAAGGACCTTCGCGTCCGCTTCCGCACGCTCGACGGTACGGTCGAAGCGGTCAAGGGCATCAACATCCACGTCAACGCGGGTGAAACGGTTGCCGTGGTCGGCGAGTCCGGCTCCGGCAAAAGCCAGACGATGATGGCGGCGATGAGCCTGCTGGCCTCCAATGGCGAAGCGTCAGGCCATGTCGACTATCGCGGCCGCAACCTGCTGACCCTGAGCAAGTCCGAGCTGAACAAGGTCCGCGGCCGCAAGATCAGCATGATCTTCCAGGAACCGATGACTTCGCTCGATCCGCTCTATTCGATCGGCAACCAGCTGATCGAGCCGATCCGCCGCCATCGGGGCCTGAGCGCTGCCGCAGCGCATGAAGAGGCGCTCAAGCTGCTGCGGCTCGTGCATATTCCCGATCCGGAACGGCGGATGAAATCCTATCCGCACGAAATGTCCGGCGGCCAACGCCAGCGCGTGATGATCGCGATGGCGCTCGCCAATGACCCCGACATCCTGATCGCCGACGAGCCGACGACGGCGCTTGACGTCACCATCCAGGCGCAGATCCTGATGCTTTTGGCCGAACTGCAGCGCAAGCTCGGCATGGCGATCGTCTTCATCACCCATGACCTCGGTATCGTCCGGCGCTTTGCCGACCGTGTCTATGTCATGCGCCAGGGCGAGGTGGTCGAGGAAGGCGAGGCGGAAGCCATTTTTGCCAATCCGCGGCACGCCTACACCAAAATGCTGCTGGCGGCCGAGCCGACGGGAACCAAGGCGCCGCCGCCAGCCGATGCGCCGGTGGTGCTCGAAGGTAGGAATGTCGAAGTCACATTCAGGATCGGCGGTGGGTTTCTGGCCGGCGAACCGCTGATGCTGCGGGCCGTCGATCACATCTCGATCCGGCTGCAGCGCAACCAGACCATCGGCATTGTCGGCGAATCCGGCTCGGGCAAGTCGACGCTCGGCCGCGCCTTGCTGCGGTTGCTGCCGAGCGATGGGCTCATTCGGTTCGGCGATCGCGATATCTCCACTGCCGACCGGCAGCAGATGCGGCCACTGCGGCGCCAGATGCAACTCGTCTTCCAGGACCCGTTCGGCTCGCTGTCGCCGCGCATGACCGTCGGTCAGGTCGTCACCGAGGGGCTGCTGGTGCATGAGCCCAACCTTTCAGGAAAGCAGCGCGACCAGCGCGCGGTCGAGGCCCTGCGGGAGGTCGGCCTCGACCCCAATGCCCGCAACCGCTACCCGCACGAATTTTCCGGCGGACAACGGCAGCGCATCGCCATTGCCCGCGCCGTGATTCTGAAGCCGAAGATGGTCGTGCTGGACGAGCCGACATCGGCGCTTGACCGCTCGGTGCAGAAACAGATCGTCGAACTGCTGCGCAAGCTGCAAGCCGACCACGAACTGTCCTACCTCTTCATCAGCCACGATCTGTCGGTCGTGCGCGCCATGGCCGACTACATCATCGTCATGAAGCAAGGCAAGATCGTCGAAGAGGGGCCGACGGAAGAGATATTCAGCAATCCACGGGCGCCTTATACGCAGACGCTGATGAACGCCGCGATCGACGTCACACGGTTTCGACTGAGCGCGTAAGGCGCCGGCAGGGGCAATTGTCGTGGCGTCGTCTGTCGCTCAGCTCGCGCACTTGCGTGCGCGCATAGCGACAATGGCATCCTGCTGTCGCTTCAGCCGGTCGATCCTGGCCGTTTCACGGTTGGCGACCGCGGTCTTGACGCGCGATCCGCCCAGCAGCCAGCGCGGCACGCTGGTGTTGGCGACCTTGCCGCGGGTGATCGCCGTCTGCGAGATGTCGCGCGCGCTGCTTCCCAGCGCACTGTTGAGGTCGCTACAGCTCATTCTCTCGTATTTGGCCGGATCGGCCGTCCTGCCGATCGATGAGCATCCGGCAGCCATGAAGGCCGCAGCCAGAAGAGCGGGTGCCGACCTTGTCCTTGAAATCAAACTCATGCGCGCATCCGGCCCGGCCGTTTTTGCCGCCTCCCTGATCTTCATCGATCAACCTAGCGCTGATAGCCAATTCGTCAAAGTTTCACCGGCCGGCCAGTGCTCGCGTTCTGCACTGGCTATCGGCCAATTATCGCTGTCGGAATTTTTACGCTGCTTGGGCGGCCAATTCGGTCATGGAGTCACAACCGCCGAGCATCATCTGGGCAATGTCGGTCGCATTGTCGTCGACATGCGCCGTCACCAGCACAATCCCCCCGCCAATACTTGGCCGCTCGGGTCTTCTGGCGGCCGCGACAATGGCTTTGAGCAATCCGCCAAGGCCGCCGCAGAACACGCTGGCCAAGGCTATTGCCGATAGACCGGTCGGGAAAAGGTTGATGTCGTAAACAGCAACGGCGCCGAGGCACGCCAACAGCCCGGCGGCAGCGCCCAGCATGACACCCGGAGACCTCAGGACATCGATTTCGTCACGATAGGGCCCGATAATGGCGACCTGTACGCGCGGAACCCCGGCCGCCAACAGGTCGCCGGCAATCCGCGCCGCTTCGGCATGGGATTCGAAAAGCTTACTGATTGTTGGCATGGTTACTCGGACATCGCGTCCGTCAGCGTGTCGGTAACGAAGGATGCGGCGATCAGATCGTCGCCGTCGATGCGGCCTCGCCCGCCTTCAATCACGGCCGCTACCTTTTGGAAGGTCTTCATTTCACCCTCGGTGATCTGAGCGTGTTGCATTCTGGTTTTGAGGCTATCTATGCGCATCCCCAACACATGGGATGTTACAGTCTCATGGTTCGACATGGTGGTGCTCATCCGTTCCCGCTTCGCTTGGTTTTCCCGCGCCCGATCTCGAACTTGGGCCGAGCGGAAACGTTCCCAGGGCAGGGCTTCGGTCGGGCGGAGGTCGGACCTAAGTCTGGGCCTGGAACGCATTGGTCTTGCCAAGCGGGCCGGCCGGAACAGTCGCTCTTCGCCACCGTTGTCTGCTGCAAATACCGGAGGAATTTGATGGAGAAGAGTGTTGGTCAGGCGCGCTGGTTGCTCGCACCGATTTTCGCGGTTGCCATCACCTTCATGGTGGCTGGAATAGTCCTCAGCTAGTCTCTTGGCACATTGGCGCAGCCCAGTTCTTTCCTAGGCCGATAGGCTTCGTCCGTCGCATGCAAGTGTGAGCGAGCATGGATCTGGCGAACCCTGAAGTCTTGGCCAGGCCAGCTCAATGACCTGGTCAACCAGCAGAATTCCCACGCTTCCGAGCGGTATGGGAGATTCGAAGTTGAAACGATCGCTTCGCATGGTTGCATTTCAGCCGCGGGCGAGAACTCGAAGCTATTCGCATGAAACGCGCGCGCAGCGTGCTGGGCAAAGTCACCTGGTGGCCGGGCTCGCGAGAGCCCGGCCCCCAGTCGGGCATCAGTAACCGCCGTTTTCCATCACCACCGGATGATGGTGACGGTGATGGGTGGAAACGGAGCTGGTGACGACGACTGTATTCCGGTCGTGGTGCCGGCGGCCATGATCATAGAACGCCACCGTCCCGTGGTGTCGGTGATGCAGGCGCTGGCCTTCCTCATTGATGATCCTGACGTTGTGGTGGTGCCGATGATGGGTCCTGATGACGACGTCGGCCTCGGCTGCCGAAGCCAAAGCGGGCAACCCCATCGAAAGTGCCAAAGCGCACATGATCATTGTTTTCATTGCAAGTTCTCCAACTGCTTTGATTAGCCCTTCGTTGGATACAACTGCTGCTGATCCCTTTGGTTCCGGTTCCCGGGGGGCAGCCGGACGCAAGCGAAGGGCTGGCTATCGCGTCGCCACGATTGGCAAAGAGGGGGCTTGCTTCCGGCCACCTGCGCAGGCGGCGGCAAACATCACCCGCGTTCCGTCACTGCCAGGGAGGAACGCTCTGCCGCAATTGTTAAGACAGTTCGCCCACCTGTCGCCAGATCCCCGTCAGGCGACGGAACATTAGGCCGGCCTAACAGTTCTTCCCGCAGCGGACATCACGGTTTGGTGTTCGCTGAAGATCAGCAGGCAAAGGCTGATCGGCCCGCGTCCTCCGCCAGAGGCGCGGGCTTCACCAGGCAACAGGAGTGAGATTATGAACAACATCATTTGGCTTGTGGGAGCGGTGGTCGTCGTCATAGCGGTATTGAGCTTTTTCGGCCTCCGTTAAACGCCTGCATATGGGGGCAGGGACTTCGTGGCCCATGCCCCCAAAGAGGAACGAATCTCGTGTCCGTTCCCTAGGAACAGGCATCATCTTGGACAAGGCTCTATCTCTGGTGAATCTCGGGTGGGGCGCCAAAGTCGGGATGCGCTAACACATTGTTTTTTCTGGTCGGAGTGGCAGGATTTGAACCTGCGACCCCCTCGTCCCGAACGAGGTGCGCTACCAGGCTGCGCTACACTCCGTGACCAGATCGCGGGCTTATAGCCGCCACACATCGTTCCTGCAAGCGGCAATGGCAGCCCTTCTGTCGCATTTCGTCCGCTTTCTGCGGGCATTGCCGGAAGGCCCGAATTTCCGTCCGGGATAAACGCGGCTTAAAGCCTTGTGTGCTAAGCCGCTGCCTTGATGGATCGTATTTCTGCCGCTTGGAGCCCTGCCGTCTTGCCCCTAAATATTGTCGGCGAAGCGTGGCCAAACAGCTTCGAATTCGAAACCGCGGCGCTGATCAAGGCATCCGGTTTTCGTGAATATGATGCGCGCTGGTGGTTCGGCCATCCCGGTTCGGCAGTGCCGCCTGAACTCAATCTGATCGGCGTCCAGGCGCTTGGCATGGGGCTCGGCACGGTGATCCGGCGGCTCGGCGCTGGGCCTGACATCGTCACCGGGCATGATTTCAGATCCTATTCGCTCGGCATCAAGCTGGCGTTGGTTTCCGGGCTGATGGCGGCCGGCGCACGGGTGAAGGATATCGGTCTGGCGCTGTCGCCGATGGCCTATTTCGCGCAATTCGCGCTGGAGACGCAGTCGGTGGCCATGGTCACCGCATCGCACAACGAGAATGGCTGGACCGGCGTCAAGATGGGAGCGGCGCGGGCGCTGACCTTCGGCCCCGAGGAGATGAGCGCGCTGAAGGCGATCGTGCTGGCCGCCGATTTCGACCTTACCGGCGGCGGCTCCTATGATTTCGTCGACAATTTTCGCGCCACCTATCTCGACGATGTGACAAGGGACAAGCGCATCACACGAAAGCTGAAAGTGGTCGCCGCCTGCGGCAACGGCACTGCTGGCGCCTTTGCCCCGGAAGCCCTGCAGCGCATCGGCTGCGAAGTGATCCCGCTCGATGTCGAGCTTGATCATACGTTTCCAAACTACAACCCCAATCCGGAGGACATGCAGATGCTGCATGCAATCAGGGACAAGGTGCTGGAGACAGGGGCCGATGTCGGTCTGGGCTTCGATGGCGACGGCGACCGCTGCGGTGTCGTCGACAATGAAGGCAACGAGATCTTTGCCGACAAGGTCGGCGTCATGCTTGCGCGGGATATTTCGCGGCTCCATCCGGGTTCGACCTTCCTCGTCGACGTCAAGTCGACCGGACTGTTCAACACCGACACGGTGCTGCGCGCCAATGGCGCCGTTACCGACTATTGGAAGACCGGCCATTCCTACATCAAGCGCCGGGTTGCCGAACTCGGCGCGGTCGCCGGCTTCGAAAAATCAGGCCACTTCTTCTTCAACCCCCCGATCGGGCGCGGCTATGACGACGGACTGGTCACGGCAATCGCCATCTGTCAGATGCTGGACCGTAACCCCGCCAGTTCGATGGCCGATCTCTACGGGGCACTGCCACTGACCTTCGGCACGCCCACAATGTCCCCGCACTGCGCGGACGATGTGAAATATGGCGTGGTCGAGCGAGTGGTCTCTGATTTTCAGGCGATGAAGCGTGACGGCTCCAGTTTCGCCGGCCAGAAGATCGTGGATCTCATCACCGTCAATGGCGTGCGCGTCGTTGCCGAGGACGGTACCTGGGGTCTGGTGCGCGCTTCGTCGAACAAGCCGGAACTGGTCGTGGTCGTCGAAAGTCCGGTCTCGTCCGAGCGTCGCCGGCAGATGTTCGATGCCGTCGACGCCGTGCTGCGCCGCAGTCCGGAAGTCGGCGCTTACAACCAGACTTTTTGACAGGGCATCCATGGGCCGGCGCATCGTCAGTTTTGTCATGAGCGGCGGCGTCGGCTCTCGGCTGTGGCCGCTGTCACGCGAGGACAATCCCAAGCAGTTCCACGATCTGTCGGGCGACGGTTCCATGCTCGCCAAGACCTTGCGCCGCCTGACGGCGAGACCGGCTGGCGAGACGCCGATCTTCCTGATCGCATCGGAGCGTCACGCCGATCGTGTCCATGCCGACTTGGCCGGTCTCGATCTTGCCGGCGGCGGCCCGCTGTTCGAGCCGGCGGGACGCAACACGGCCGCCGCCGTCGCACTGGCGACCCTGCGCACGCTGTCGGAATTCGGCGACAGCCTGGTTCTGGTGGTGCCCTCGGACCATGAAATAGCGACGGCAGGGCAATTCTGGCAAAGTATCGAGGCGGGATCGCAGGCGGCGCGCGCCGGCCGTCTGGTGGTGTTCGGCATCAAACCGACCCAGCCGGAAACCGGTTACGGCTATATCGAGGTATCGGCCGAGAAGGGCGGGGTGTTCGACGTTTCGCGCTTTGTCGAGAAGCCCGACCTTGCGACGGCCAACGACTATCTCAAGGCGGGAAATTTCTACTGGAACACCGGCATCTTCCTGTTTCGGGCCGGTGCCATGCGCGACGCCTTCAAGACATTCCAGCCCGACATCTGGCACGCCACCGAAGCGGCCTACGAGGCGGCCACGACGGACCTGTCCGGCCTCTATATGCCGCTGGAACTTTACGCGGCGATCCCGTCGAACTCGATCGACTATGCCATCATGGAGCGGGCAAAAGACATAGCCATGGTGCCGGCCGGCTTCCGCTGGAACGATCTCGGCTCCTGGCAATCGCTCCTCGATGTCGGTCCCGCCGACGACCGGGGCAACGTCGTTGTCGGCGATGTCGTCGCCATAGATTGCGAGAATTCCTATATCCGCAGCGACGGCCGGCTGCTGTCGGCGATCGGCATGAAGGACGTTGCCATTGTCTCGACGGCGGATGCCACTTTCGTTGCCCCGGTGAGCCACAGCCAGCACGTCAAGAAGATCGTCGAACAACTCGAAAAATCGGGACGGCTGGAAACCAGGTTCACGCCGGCGCATGACCGCGTCATCGAAAGTGGCGCCTGGCGGCGGCGCGTTCATCACTGGCTGTTCCAGGAGACCTTGCCGTTGTGGTCGACATCAGGCGTCGACGAGCGCCACGGTGGCTTCCACGAGGCGCTGGGTTTCGACGCCAAGCCGCTCGTCAAGCCCAAGCGCATGCGCACCCAGGCCAGGCAGGTCTATGCCTTCGCGGTTGCCAAGGAGCGCGGTTGGACCGGGCCGGCCGACCGGCTGATCGCGCATGGCATCGACTTCATGGCGGGGCAGGGCCGCACCGAACGGGGCGGTTGGGTGCGCACGCTGAATGTCGATGGCTCCGTCGCCGATCCCGTCGAGGACGCCTACGATCATTCCTGCATCCTGCTGGCGCTGGCGCATGCGCATATGTCGGGCAATGCCGATGCCTTGCGGCTCGGCCAAGAGACCTTCACCTTCCTCGATGCGCATCTGGAGGACAGCCGCATGACCGGCTTCCTCGACACCTCGGACGGGGCGGGCGAGCGACGCTCCAACCCGCACATGCATCTGCTCGAAGCTTTCCTGGCCTGGCACCAGGCAACCGGTGAGCGTGCGCATCTGCGTCGCGCGTCGCGCATCATCGACCTCTTCCGCAGCCATTTCTTCGACGCCGAGAGCTGGACGCTCGGCGAGTATTTCGATGCAGAATGGAAACCGGTACCGGGAGAGAAGGGGAGATGGACCGAACCTGGCCATCACTTCGAATGGGCATCGCTGCTGGTCGATTTCGCCGGCCGCAGCGGCCAGGCCGAGCTGAGCGTCTTCGCCCGAAAACTCTACGCATCGGCAATCGCTAATGGCCTCAACCGGGCCACTGGCCTTGCCTATGGCGCAGTCTCGGGGCAAGGACTGCCGCTCGACCTGATATCGCGCAGCTGGCCGCAGGCCGAGGCGCTCAAGGCGGCGATCGCGCTGGATGGCTCGGGCGGCCCCGATCTGAAGCCGGAGATCGAGGCGAGGGTCGGCCGGCTGTTCCGCTGGCATATCGACCCGGCGCCGCTGGGTCTTTGGATCGATCGCATCGACGAGCGCGGCCGCTCGCTGGCATCTGACGTGCCGGCGAGCATCTTCTACCATCTGGTCTGTGCGCTGACGCAGTATCTGGATGGAACGGCGGAGAAGTAGGCGGGATTAGTACGGACTGGCGACGTCCCCGGTCTCGACATAGATCGACTTCAGCTGCGAATAGAGCGCCAGCGCCGCCAGCGAATTCTCCCGCCCGATGCCGGACTGCTTGACACCGCCGAAGGGAATTTCCACCGGTGTCAGATTGTACGCGTTGATCCAGCAGGTTCCGGCCTGCAACTCGGCGATGACGCGATGGGCGCGCGGCAGGTCGCGCGTGAAGACGCCGGCGGCAAGACCGAACTCGGTGTCGTTGGCGCGGTCGATCACCTCGTCCTCGCTGTCGAATTTCAGCACGCTCATGACCGGGCCGAAAATCTCCTCGCGGGCGATCCGCATCGTGTCGGTAACGGCGGTGAACACGGTCGGCTCGACGAAGAAGCCGCCCTGGAAGCCCTGCAGCGACGGCACATTGCCGCCACAGGCCAGCGTCGCCCCATCGTGCTTGCCGGCCTCGATATAGCCGACGACCTTGTCTTGCTGTGCCTTGGAGACCAGCGGCCCCATCTGCGTTTCCGGGTCGAGCGGATCGCCGATGCGGATTTTCTTGGTCCGTTCGATCAGCCGCTCGACAAAGCGGTCGTGAATGCCACTCTGGACGAAGACGCGCGTGCCGTTGGAACAGATCTGGCCGGTCGAATAGAAGTTGCCGAGCATGGCGCCGCCAATGGCATTTTCGAGATCGGCATCGTCGAAGACGATCAGCGGCGACTTACCGCCGAGTTCCATCGTCGCGTGCTTCATCCTGGAGCCCGCTAGCGACAGCACCTTGCGCCCGGTCGGCACCGAGCCGGTCACCGAGACCTTGGCCACGACATCATGGCCGACAAGGCCGGCGCCGACGTCGCCATAGCCTTGCACGACGTTGAACAGCCCGTCGGGCAGGCCGGCTTCCGAGTAGATCTCGGCCAGCGCCAGCGCCGAAAGCGGCGTGTTTTCCGATGGCTTGAACACCATGGCATTGCCCATGGCGAGTGCGGGTGCGGATTTCCAGCCGGCGATCTGGATCGGATAGTTCCATGCGCCGATGCCGACACAGACGCCGAGCGCCTCGCGGCGCGTATAGGCGAACGGCCCGCCGAGGTCGACCGCTTCGCCGTTGAAGACAGCGACCGCGCCGGCGAAATATTCAAGGCAGTCCGCGGCGGAAGGTGCATCCGCCACCAGTGTCTCCTGGATCGCCTTCCCGGTGTCGAGCGTCTCGATGCGGGCAAGATCGGCGTTGCGGGCGCGCAAAATGTCGGCGGCTCGGCGCAGGATGCGGCCGCGCTCGACCGGCTTAAGACGCGTCCAGGCCGGCTGTGCGGCGCGGGCGGCCTCGACCGCCAGTTCCAGCACGTTCGGCGTCGCCGATCGCAGCATGGCGATGGTCTCGCCCGTGGCCGGATAGATCACCGGCAGCGGCGCGCCGCCTTCGTCCTCGATATAGCGTCCGTTGACATAGTGCGAAGCCGTGGGCTGGGCGCGCATGGGAGGTCTCCAATCGTTGTGCCCAAGACGGCTATTGGGCGGGCGCCTGTCGGGCAGCTCACTCTATCGGCGGATCATGGCCTATCTGTCGGAAGCCTGCCAGCGCGGATTGATCCATGGCTCCTGGTTGGACGGCGCGAGCGGCGTGCGGCCAAGGATGTGATCGGACGCTTTTTCGCCGGTCATGATCGATGGCGCGTTGAGGTTGCCGTTGGTCACGCGCGGGAAGATCGAGGAGTCGGCGACCCGCAATCCGTCGACGCCGATGACCCGGCATTCCGGATCGACCACGCTCGATTGATCATCGACGCGGCCCATTCGGCAGGTGCCGCAGGGGTGGTAGGCGCTTTCGGCATGGTCGCGGATGAACACGTCGAGATCGTCGTCCGACTGGACATGGCTGCCCGGCGAGAGTTCCTGTCCGCGATAGGCATCGAAGGCCGACTGGCTGAAGATCTCGCGGGTCAGGCGGATGCAGTGGCGGAACTCCGCCCAGTCATCCGGATGCGACATGTAGTTGAAGCGGATGACCGGCTTCGCTTTCGGGTCCGGCGAGCGCAGCGTCACCGAGCCGCGCGACTTCGAGCGCATCGGTCCGACATGCGCCTGGAAACCGTGCGACTTCGCCGCCGCCTTGCCGTCATAACGCACCGCCGCCGGGATGAAGTGGTACTGGATGTCGGGATAGTCGACGCCTGCCTGCGAGCGCACGAAGGCGGCCGCCTCGAAATGATTGGTGGCGCCAAGGCCCGATTTGAAGAACAGCCACTGCGCCCCGATCATCGCCTTGGAGAACGGGTTCAGCACTGAATTCAGCGTGATCGGTTTCGTCGATTCCTGCTGGATGTAGAGCTCCAGATGGTCCTGCAGGTTGCCGCCGACGCCAGGCCGGTCGGCCACGACGGCAATGCCGTTTTCGTGCAAATGCCCGGCCGGGCCGATACCGGACAGCATCAGGATCTTCGGCGAGTTGATCGACGACGCCGCGACGATTACTTCACGTCGCGCCTTAACGACCTGAATCTGTTTGTGAGCTTCGATCTCGACGCCGATGGCGCGTTGATTCTCGATGATCACCCGGCGCGCAAAGCCTTTGACCAGTCTGACGTTTTTGCGCCGGAGCGCCGGCTTCAGATAGGCTGATGCCGCCGACCAGCGGCGGCCGCCCAGAATGGTCTGCTCCATCGGGCCGAAGCCTTCCTGCTTGGCGCCATTGTAGTCGTCGGTCAGTTCAAACCCTGCCTGGCGGCCCGCTTCGACGAAGGCGCCATAGAGCGGATTGCGCCGGGAGCCGCGCTGCACATGCAGCGGGCCGCCGTGCCCGCGCCAGCCATCCTCGCCGCCATCTGAATCCTCCATGCGTTTGAAGTAGGGCAGCACGTCGGCGAAGCCCCAGCCGGCCGCGCCCTGTTCGGCCCAATGGTCGAAGTCGCGGGCGTGGCCGCGCACATAGACCATGCCGTTGATCGAGGACGAGCCGCCGATCACCTTGCCGCGCGGCGTCGCCAGCACGCGGCCACCCAGATGCGGTTCCGGTTCACTGGCGAATCCCCAGTCGTAGAGGCTCATGTTGAGCGGTATCGACAGCGCCGAAGGCATCTGGATCAGCGGCCCGATATCAGTGCCGCCGAATTCGATGACGATGACCGAATGCTTGCCGTCTTCCGACAAGCGATAGGCCATGGCCGAGCCGGCGGAGCCGGAGCCGATGATAACGAAATCCGCTTCAAGCATGGTTCATATGCGCCATAAAATCGGCGAGCGAAACGTTGCCGCCGGTAGCCACCACCAGGACGGTTTTTCCCGCCACATCCACCTTGCCACCGAGCAATGCCGCCAGCGACGCCGCACCTGACGGTTCGAGCACCAGCTTCATCCGCTCGAAAGCGATCCGCATCGCGCGCCGCACCGACTGATCGTCGACCGTGATGCCGCGCACGCCAGCGGTCTTGACCGCGGCGAACGGCGCGTCGCCGGGCCGGCGCGACATCAGTCCGTCGCAGATCGATTTCGGACCGATCGGCATGGTCTCGATGCTGCCATGCGCCAGTGAAGAGCCCATGCCGTCGAACCCTTCGGGCTCTACGCCGATGATCTCGGTCGCCGGCGACAGATAGTGGAAGGCGAGCGAAACGCCGCCGATCAGCCCACCGCCGCCGACCGAGCAGAACAAGAGATCGGCGCTGGCATCCTTACCCGACAGCTGGTCGAGCGCTTCGAGGCCGGCACCCGCCTGACCGGCGACGATCTCGGGATCGTCGAATGGATGCAGGAGCGCTAGCCCTTCTGTTTCAGCGATTTCGCGCGCCTTGGCCGCCGCGACCTCTTCACGCGCGCGATCGCCATGGTCGGTCAGCACGACGCGCGCGCCATAACCCGCGGTAGCATCGCGCTTGGCGGCCGGCGCGTCGATCGGCATGACGATGGTCACGGGAATGCCGAGCGCCTGGCCGGCCGCGGCCAGCCCTTGCGCGAAATTGCCCGAGGAATAGGCGACGACGCCCTTCTTCGCCTCGTCGGGCGAAAGTCGCTTCAGCCGCCAATAAGCGCCGCGAACCTTGAAGGATCCGGCCCATTGCAGCGATTCCGGCTTGATGAAGACCCGGGCCGCGCCGGTTTCCCTTGCGAGCGCCGCCGATTCCAGCAGCGGCGTGACCTGTGTCGCCCGTGACGTTACCGCATAGGCCTGCCTGAGATGGTCGAGAGTGGGAACGAGAAGGTCTGCCATCATTCGCCTCGCGGATACCTTTTGCTCTCTTCGAGATTGTCGAGGTTCATGTGATTGCGCATGTACCGCTCTGACGCCTTCTGCAACGGCTGGAAATCCCAGGGGTAGTAGGCGCCGTTGCGCAGCGCCGGATAGACGACCCAGCGGCGTGCCTGGTTTTCGCGCACGGCGGCATCGAAGCCGGCCATGTCCCAACGCGCCCGGACCTTTTCCAGGAATGCCGCCACAAGACCCGCATTGGCGGGGTCGTCGGCCAGATTGTCCCGCTCGAGCGGATCGGCTTCGAGATCGAACAATTGCGGCGGATCGAGTTCGCAATGGACGAATTTGTACCTGCCTTCGCGGATTGCCACCAAGGGCGCATAGGAGCCCTCCGCCGCGTACTCGATCAGCACCGGTGTCGTGCGCTGCCCGCCCTTGGTGAGCGGCAGCAGCGACTGGCCGTCGGTCCACGGCGCGATCGCCCCGATGTCGATGCCGGCAAGGTCGCAAAGCGTTGGTGCCACGTCGAGATTGGAGACCGGCGCCTCGATCAACCCGGCACGAATGCCCTTGCCGGCAATCATCAACGGCACCCGCGCCGAGCCTTCGAAGAAGCTCATCTTGAACCACAGGCCTCGCTCGCCGAGCATGTCGCCGTGATCCGAACAGAACAGGATGATCGTGTCGTCGGACATGCGCGTTCGCGTGAGAACGTCGAGGAGCTCGCCGACCTTGTCGTCGACATAGGAGATGTTGGCGAAATAGCCGCGCCGCGAACGACGCACCTCTTCAGGCGTGATCTCGAAAGAGGAATAGTCGCTGGCATGGTACAGCCGCCGAGAATGCGGGTCCTGCTCGTCTTCAGCGATGTACCCGGTTTCCGGATCCAGCACCTGGCAATGCTCATAGAGATCCCAATACTGCTTGCGCGCGACATAGGGATCGTGCGGATGCGACAGCGAGACGGTGAGGCACCAGGGCCGATGGCTCGCATCGTCCTGTTCGCGCGAAAGCTGATAGAGCTTCTGAGACGCGAGGAACACGACCTCGTCGTCATACTCCATCTGGTTGGTTGTTTCCGCGACGCCGGCGCCGGTCACCGAACCCAGATTATGATACCACCACTCGATGCGCTCGCCGGGTTTGCGGTAGTCCGGCGTCCAGCCGAAATCCGCCGGATAGATGTCGGTGGTCAGCCGTTCCTCGAAACCGTGCAGCTGATCCGGTCCGACGAAATGCATCTTGCCCGACAGGCAGGTGTAGTAGCCGGCCGCACGCAAATGATGGGCGAAGGTGGGGATCGACGAGGCGAACTCGGCGGCATTGTCATAGACCCCGGTGCGCGACGGCAACTGGCCGCTCATGAACGAGGCACGGCCCGGCGCGCAGAGTGGCGAGGCGGTGTAGTTGTTGGCAAAGCGCGCCGAACGCGCCGCCAGTGCCTTCAGATGCGGTGTGTGCAGAAATTCCGCCGGCCCATCCGGGAACAAGGTCCCGTTGAGCTGGTCGACCATGACGATCAGGAAATTGGGTCGCTTCGCTGTCACTGCTTGTGCCGTCCGCCAAGTTTGGTTTCGAGATAATCCTCGACCAGCGCGATCGCGGTCGCGGCGTCAGGCACGCCATCCTTCAGCGCGCGCCTGATGTAGAGCCCGTCGATCATCGCCGCCGTCGCTTCCGCGGCGCGGTCGGCTTCGGTCCTCGGCAGGATACCGGTCAATCCACTCATCAGGTTGGAATGCAGCCGCCGGGCATAGATTCTGAGCAGCCGGCGCAGCGAAGACGATTGCTGCGCCTCGACATAGAAAGCGAGCCAGGCGGCAATGGTTTCAGCCTGGAACTGGACATCGGAGAAGTTGACGGCGACCACGGCCGAGACGCGCTCGCGCGCGGTGCAGGCGCACTGCAGGGCGCGGCGCATATCGATGGTCAGTTCGGCCAGGATGTGCCGCATCGTCGCGAACAGCAGCTCGTCCTTGGCGCCGAAATAGTGGTGCGCAAGCGCCGAAGACACACCGGCGCGTCCGGCGATCTCGGACATGGTCACGTCAAGCGAGCCACGCTCGCCGATCGCCGAGATCGTCGCGTCGATGAGCGCCCTGCGGCGCAATGGCTCCATTCCGACTTTTGGCATGCCGTTCCCGATTTTTGTGGGAGATTATTTTTTATTGACGCGTCAATCAATAAAAAATCGACCTCGACGCGACCTGTACCAAGCGATTGTTGCGTTGCGGCCCTTCACGGCCCGGGCGAGAATGTTTACATTTGAACAATAAAGGCGAAGTGCGTCACGAGCCATGGGCGCTGGCGCCAAGGATGGAGACCGCCATGACCGCATGCATCGTTGGCTGGGCGCATTCGCGCTTCGGCAAGCTTGAGGGCGAGACGCTCGAAAACCTGATCGTCAAGGTCGCGACGGACGCGCTCGACCATGCCGGCATTGGCCCGGACGAGGTCGACGAGATCGTGCTCGGCCATTTCAATGCCGGTTTTTCGGCGCAGGATTTCACGGCAAGCCTGGTTCTCCAGGCGGACGACCGGCTGCGCTTCAAGCCGGCGACACGCGTCGAGAACGCTTGCGCCACCGGTTCGGCGGCGGTCAGGCAAGGTATCCGCGCCATTGATGCAAACGCCGCCCGCATCGTGCTGGTGGTTGGCGCCGAGCAGATGACGACGACGCCCGGGCCCGAAATCGGCAAGAATTTGCTGAAAGCTTCCTATCTGCCCGAGGACGGCGACACGCCAGCCGGCTTCGCCGGCGTCTTCGGCAAGATCGCGCAGGCCTATTTCCAGCGCTATGGCGACCAGTCGGATGCGCTCGCCATGATCGCTGCCAAGAACCACAAGAATGGCGTCGACAATCCCTATGCGCAGATGCGCAAGGATTTCGGCTATGACTTCTGCCGGCAGGAGAGCGAGAAGAACCCGTTCGTCGCTGGACCCTTGAAGCGCACCGACTGCTCGCTGGTCTCCGACGGCGCCGCTGCCCTTGTCCTTGCCGACACGGCAACGGCGCTGAAGATGCGCCGCGCGGTCGCCTTCCGCGCCAACGAGCATGTGCAGGATTTCCTGCCGATGTCGAAGCGCGACATCCTGACCTTCGAAGGCTGCGAACAGGCCTGGACCCGCGCGCTGAAGAACGCAGGCGTAACGCTCGACGATCTCTCCTTCGTCGAAACGCATGACTGCTTTACCATCGCCGAATTGATCGAGTATGAAGCGATGGGACTGGCCAAGCCGGGTGAGGGCGCCAAACTGGCGCTGGATGGCACAACGGCAAAAGACGGCCGTCTGCCGGTCAATCCCTCCGGCGGACTGAAGGCCAAGGGCCATCCGATCGGCGCCACCGGCGTCTCCATGCATGTCTTGACCGCCATGCAGCTTGTCGGCGAAGCCGGCGGCATCCAGGTGCCGGGCGCGAAACTCGGCGGCATCTTCAACATGGGCGGTGCGGCGGTCGCCAACTACGTTTCCATTCTCGACCGGATCAGGTAAACCGCCCCGGCATTCGCGGGAGGTAGCATGGCAAATCCGGTTCTGATCGAGGTTTTGCGCGGCGCCATTGTCGAGAGCGCCCATCGCGGCGCCGTTGCCGTTTTCGATGCCGACGGCAAGCCGGTGCTGGAGATCGGCGATACGTCGAAGCCGGTCTTTCCGCGTTCCGCCGTAAAGGCGATCCAGGCCCTGCCGCTTGTTGAAACGGGTGCCGCGGACGCCTATGGCTTCGGCAATCGCGAACTGGCGCTGGCCTGTGCCTCCCACTCCGGCGAGCCGGCGCATGTCGAACTGGCGCGGTCCATGCTAGCCAGGGCCGGGCTGGACGGGTCGGCGCTCGAATGCGGGGTCCACTGGCCCTCGAACCATGACGCCGAGATTGCGCTCGCGCGTGCCGATGGTTTGCCGAATGCGCTGCACAACAATTGTTCCGGCAAGCACTCCGGTTTCCTCTGTACCTGCGTCCATTCGGGCATCGCGCATCGCGGCTATGTCAGACCGGATCACGCCCTGCAGGAAATGGTGCGCGACGCCATGCAGGCAGTCACCGGCGCTGTCCACGGCCCCGACGAACGCGCGGTCGACGGCTGCTCGATCCCGACCTATGCGGTGCCGCTCAGGAGTTTCGCGCTCGGCTTTGCTCGCATGGCCACGGCCCAAGGCTTTGGCCCGGAGCGGGCGAAGGCCGCGAAGCGGCTGCTTTCGGCCTGCATGGCGGAGCCGTTCTTCGTCGCCGGCACCGGCCGCGTAGATCTGTTGCTGATGGAAGCCGCTCCGGGACGAATTTTTGCCAAAGGCGGGGCCGAGGGCGTCCACTGTGCCGCAATTCCCGAACTCGGCCTCGGCATCGCGGTCAAATGCGATGACGGTGCCGGGCGCGCCGGCGATGCAATCGCCGCCGCGGTCCTCGCCAGGCTGCTGCGGGCGGACGAGGCCTTGGCGGCGAAGCTGCTCGAACTGGCGAATGCGCCTATCGAAAGCCGGATTGGCGCCAAGGTCGGGGCGCTGAGGCCGACGCCGGCCCTGAATTGAAGGTGGCAATCAGCTGACGCGGTTGCGCTCGACGGTCAGGTGCGCATAGCCGCTGCTGCTGGTCTGGGTGAGGTCTGATGTCACCGGCTCGGCCCAGCGCTGGCCGACAACCGCTCCGTTCGACGTGCCATCAATGACGTTATCGGAGATGACGGCCGTGCCGGCACCTTCGACCACACTGACGACGATGCCGGTGCCTGCCTTGCGAATGATGTTGCCGGTGGCCACGACGTTGCGCAGATACGGCCCCCAGCCGATCGACATGCCGTAGAGCGGCGCGTTCTCGATGACGTTGTTGGAAGCGACGGTGTCGGCCTCGACGGCGATCCCAACGCCGAAGCCGGGTGGATCCGCGGTATAGGGGCCTGATGTCGACAGATTGCGCACGATGTTGCCGGAGCAGATACCCATGCGGCCGCCTTCGTTGAAGTTGACGATCGAGATGCCGTTGGCCGCGCCGTCGACGATGTTGTTGGAAATGACGGCGCCTTCGAACGAGAACTCGGAATAGACCGCGGTCTCGCCCGAGCGCGAGCAGGTGTTGCCCGATATCTGCAAATTGCTGGAACTGTTGGCCCGGATCGCCGAGAAGGCGCAGTCGGAGACCACATTGCCCGAGATGACGACATTGCCGGCGCGGAAGGCATTGATGCCGTTGCCGTTCTGGCCGGTGCCGCCGCTGCGCGCGCCAATGCGTTCGACGCGGTTGCCGGTGACCATGGTGCCGTCTTCCGCAGCTTGCCAGCGGTGCACTAGGATGCCGCCATTGGCGCAATCGGAGACGGTGTTGCCTGATATCGCCAGCCCTGCGGCCTCCACCGAATAGATGCCGGCGTCCGCCGCCCCCGATATGTCCGAACGCTCGATCAGGCCTGCGGCGTGTTCCAGCGCCAGCCCGTTCTTGCCGCTGCCCGTGATCTGGCAGTTGTCAACCACGAGATGCGCCACCCGGCGCAGATCGAGCAGTCCTTGCGCGTAGTCGCCCATAGAGCGGTTCGCGCCGTCGAAAACCAGTCCGCTGAGTTCGATATGGTCGGCCTGTTCGGCCATGAACAAATGGCCGTCGCCGCCATAGACGATCCGCGTCGCGCCCGGCACGCCGGAAAGACGCACGCGACCAGGCAGCGAGAGATTGGACACCACATAGGTGCCGGGCGGCAGGAAGACCGGCATGTCACGGCCATTCGCGTCGCGCAGCAGCTTGGCGAAGGCCTTGCTCTGGTCGTCAAACGTACCGGGCTGGACGCCAAGTTCGGTGGCGTTGATCGAGCCGCGCATCGAGGCTTTCTCGATGCCGGTCAGGCTGGCGGCCGCCGCCTTGCCGAGCGCGAGGCCCATGACGGCAAAGCAGGTGGTCTGCGTCAGCAGGGTTCGTCTGTTCAACATCGGCACAGAATCCCAGTGTTCCGCCCCGACAGCGCAGGAATCATGCCAGACGTTCAACGCGCCTCTTCTTGGCGGCAATGACTTGTCGGGCAGCCACTCGGCGCCTAAGTTCAGGGGATGAGCAGAGCTTTTACCCGCGAAGAAGACAGCGAAAACGCGATCGCCGGTGTTGGCGAGCGGCCGATCAGCACGCACCGGAACCTGGTGACGGAGCGCGGCCTGGCGCAGATCGACGACAATCTGGCCGATCTGCACGATATCATGGCGAAAGCGGAGCGGAAAGCCGACCGCGAGCGCATCGCGGTCGTGTCGCGCGATCTGCGCTACTGGACCGCGCGACGCGAGAGTGCCGAGCTTTCCGTGCCGGAGCCCGGCAGCGATGTCGTCCGCTTCGGCATGGGTGTCACGCTGCAAAGTGACGACGGCAGGAAGGTGCACTGGAAGATTGTCGGCGAGGATGAAGCCGATCCGGCCAAGGGCAGCATCTCGCACGTCTCGCCTATGGCGGTCGCGCTGTTCGGCAAGAAGGTTGGCGACGTGGCCAGCGTCAACGGCAAGGAGTGGGAGATCGTCAAGCTCTCGGAGAGTTAGTCTTCAAGCTTGACGACATGGTCGCGGAAGAATGCGGCCGCACCCGCTTCGTCGATCTCGCCGGCAGCGACCATCATCACCAATTGGATGACCTCCTCCTGTTCGGCTTCGATGCTTAATCCGTTGAAATAGAGAAACAAGTCGGCCGCAGCGAAAGCCGTGCGCTTGTTCCCATCGACGAACGGATGGTTCTTTGCGATGCCGAAGAGATAGGCGGCAGCGAGTTCGCTCAGATCCGGCTCGCCATATGCTTCTTTCTGTTGCGGACGTGCGAGCGCCGATTCCAACAGGCCTTCATCGCGGATGCCCGACGCGCCGCCGTGAAGACGCAACTGCTCGGCATGCATCGCCTCCACGAACTCTCGCGAATGATGTGCCGTCATTTTGCGAGCGCGCGGTAGGCAACCTCGTATTTCCTCATCCGCTCGCGCGCTATCTTCATCTTGCGCTCGAATTCTTCGGCAGAATCTTCCAATCGGCGCAAGCGAAGCTCTTGACCTTCCTGGACGACGACCACGTTGTCGCCTGTCTTGAGATTCAATCGATCGAGAAGCTCTTTCGGCAGAATCAGGCCGTCCGAATTACCGATCTTGCGAATTGTGGTGTTCATGATGAAACATCCTGTTGCAACGCTAATTATAACGCGGTGCGCCGGGCGTTGCAACAGATATTATAACAGATTCGTCACGACGATAGCAGCCGATCCAGCAGCCGCTCCGCCGCTTCCGGAATGACCGTGCCCGGCGGGAAGATTTCCGCCGCGCCGGCTTGCAGCACCGCATCATAGTCCTGCGGCGGGATGACGCCGCCGGCCACGATCAGCATGTCGCCGCGGCCGAGCTTCTTCAGCGTGTCGCGCAATTCTGGGATCAGCGTCAGGTGACCCGCTGCCAGCGATGAGGCGCCGATGATGTGGACGTCATTCTGGACAGCCAGTTTCGCGATCTCTTCCGGCGTTTGGAACATGGCGCCGACGGTAACGTCGAAGCCGAGATCGGCGAAGGCCGTGGCGATCACTTTCTGCCCGCGGTCGTGGCCGTCCTGTCCCATCTTGGCCACGAGGATGCGCGGCTTGCCGCCGTTTTTCTTTTCGAAGGCACCGAGCTTGTCCTGCAGGCGGTCGATCACCGGACTGTCGCCAAGCGCCTTGCGGTAGACACCGGAAATGGTCTGCACCGTGGCCACATGGCGGCCATAGGCTCTTTCCAGGGCGAACGAGATTTCGCCGACAGTGGCATTGGCGCGCGCGGCGCGGATGGCGAACTCCAGGAGGTTGTCCTCGCTCTGTGCGGCACGGGTCAGCGCATCGAGCGCGCTTTCGACGGCGGCGACGTCACGCGTGCCTTTCAGCCGTTGCAGCTTCGAGAGTTGCCGGGCCCTGACCTCGGCATTGTCGATCTTCAGCACGTCGACCTCGATATCGGTTCCGGGGCGATGCGCATTGACGCCGACCAGCATCTGCTCGCCGGAATCGATGCGCGCCTGCGTACGGGCCGCTGCTTCCTCGATGCGCAGCTTGGGTATGCCCTTTTCGATCGCCGCCGCCATGCCGCCGAGAGCCTCGACCTCCTCGATATGGGCGAGCGCACGCGCCGCCAGATCGTGTGTCAGCCGTTCGAGATAGGCCGAACCGCCCCACGGATCGATGATGCGCGTGGTACCGGATTCCTTCTGCAGGACGAGTTGCGTGTTGCGGGCGATGCGCGCCGAATGGTCGGTCGGCAGCGCCATTGCTTCGTCGAAGGAGTTGGTGTGCAGCGACTGGGTATGCCCCTGGGTCGCGGCCATCGCCTCGATCATGGTGCGGATGATGTTGTTGTAGGGATCCTGTGCCGTCAGCGACCAGCCGGAGGTCTGGCAATGGGTGCGCAGGGACAGCGACCGCTCGTCCTTTGGCGCGAAGTTCTGTTTCATCAGCGTCGCCCACAACAGGCGTGCGGCCCTGAGCTTGGCCACTTCCATGAAGAAATTCATGCCGATTGCCCAGAAGAACGACAGGCGCGGCGCGAAACGGTCGATGTCGAGCCCCGCCGCGACGCCGGCGCGGGCATATTCGATCCCGTCGGCGATCGTATAGGCGAGCTCCAGGTCGGCGGTCGCGCCGGCCTCCTGCATGTGATAGCCGGAGATCGATATCGAGTTGAACTTCGGCATGTTCTTCGAGGTGTAGGAGAAGATGTCCGAGACGATCCGCATCGAGGGCTTCGGCGGATAGATGTAGGTGTTGCGGACCATGAACTCCTTCAGAATGTCGTTCTGAATGGTCCCGGCCAAATCCTTCTGCGCGACGCCTTGCTCTTCCGCCGCCACGATGTAGAGCGCCATGATCGGCAGCACCGCGCCGTTCATCGTCATCGACACGGTCATCTCGCCGAGCGGAATGCCGTCGAACAATTGCCGCATGTCGAGGATGGAATCGATAGCCACACCCGCCATGCCGACATCGCCGGCGACGCGCGGATGGTCTGAGTCATAGCCGCGGTGCGTGGCGAGATCGAAGGCAACCGAAAGGCCTTTCTGGCCGGCGGCAAGGTTGCGCCGGTAGAAGGCGTTGGATTCTTCGGCGGTCGAAAAACCGGCATATTGCCGGATGGTCCAGGGTTGCTGGACATACATGGTCGGGTAGGGGCCGCGCACGAAGGGCGGCAGGCCCGGATAGGTGTCGAGATGCGACAATCCCTTGAGGTCGCCCTGACTGTACAGCTGCTTGACGACAAGGCCTTCCGGCGTTGTTCGCTGTCCCTTGACCTCGACAGGCGCGCGGCGCGGCGGCACCCAGCCGATCTGACTGAAATCCGGAATCAAGAAGCGGCCCCGATGGATTGATCGATGCGGACCGGAGACAACGCTTCGCACAGGACGACGCCCTCGGTGAAGGCAGGTCGCTTCTCTGCGTCCAGCGTCTCGACCGGACGCTCGCTTTTCAACGGATAAAGCGTGGCGCCGACAATGGCCCGCTCGCCTGACTTGAAGGCAATGGCGCGATGGGCGGCGGAGTTGCGGACACGCTGCTGGATATGTCCGTCCCGAAGGCTGGACAGCACGCCACCCTCAGCCTCGATGGCCTGTAATTCCGCCCACGCGGCTTCGCAAAGGTCTGAGGTCAGCGCTTCGACGGCGCCGGAGCCATGGGCGGGATCGGCGACATGATCGACATGGCTTTCATTGGCCATGATCAGCTGCGCGTTGCGCGCGACGCGGCGGGCAAAGGCGGCCGGCAGGCCGTGCGCGATCGTATGCGGCAGGATTGAGATCGAATCGGCGCCTCCCGCCGCCGCGGCGAAGCAGCCGATGGTCGTGCGCAGGATGTTGGTTTCGGGATCCGATGCCGTCATCATGCGAAATGATGTCTCGGCATGGATGTTGGCCGTGGAATTGGGGATCGAGCAGGCCTCCTGCACCCGTGCCCACAGCCTGCGCAGGGCTCGCACCTTGGCCATCGACAGGAACTGGTCCTGGTCGACGCTGAGCGCGAAGCCGATATGAGGCGCGGCATAGACGAGCGGCTGCCGCGCCTTCTCGAACATTCGCAGATACGAGACCGCCGAGGCCAGCATGATGCCGAGTTCCTGCGCTTCCGTGGCGCCGGCATTGTGGAAGACGCGACCGTCTGCCTCCAGAAGCACACCCGGAACGCCCATCGAGAAGAAATGCGCCAGCGATTGCGGCATGGATTCCTGCAGCGCCTCGATCGACATGCGCAGCCGGCCGGTGCCGGCGAGAATAGCAGCCGGATCGATGCCGAAGGAAAGGTTGAGCTTTGCCGGATCGGAGCGGCGCTTGCTCAGGAACGCCACCAGCCAGTCGGCCATGGGGCGGCTCCAGGGGTGGGTGTCGATACGGATCTGGACCCGGTTGAGGGGCACGCCCTCCAGCACCGTCTCGAGCGCCTGCGCCGTCCTCGGCAGGCCGTAGCCAAACGCGTTCGGGGCGCCCTCGAAGACGAGCGACAACCCCGTCGCGCCCTGGGCGACATCTTCCAGGGCCTGCCTCTTGGCGCGTTCGACATCGGGGTCGTCGACGCGCTGGCTGACGATCCACGGCGATTGAGGATTGGCGCGCACGATCGGTTCCGTTCCGGTCGCGCGTTCATAGAGCGGCTCGACGCGGATATTGTCGTCGGTATGCGAGACCAGCTGTTCCTCGAAGGAGGCGCCGGCCAACGCTTTTCCCGCCAGGGTCAGCCATCGCTGACGCTCCGCATTCGTTGGCTCAACATCCCTGGTCAAGGCTCCGGCGCCCATTCATCGTCCTCGTTCTATGTGGCCGCACCAGCCCGGGCAGCCTAATCTACGGTCCCCGGTCAGTTATCGCAATGCACGCCCAGGGCTTGAATTCGACCACCTGATATTCGATCCACCTGATATAGGTCGCTTGCGTGGACGGACCATGGACGATTGCCAAACACCATCGAAATCCGCAAGTTCCAAAATCCGATTTTGGCGATTGGTCCGATTTGGACGATAGCCCTGATTGAACGATTGGTCCTGCCTTGGACAATTGTCATTGTCGCTGTGCGGCAGCCTCACTATACCATCGGGCAAAGGCTGGCTTTAGACACATCAGTTTTGCGGAGACCCGACCTATGGCTGACGACACCAGTATTTTTATCGGCGCCAGCCGCAAGCCCGACGACAGCTATCAGCGCGCCGAAAACCTGCTGCTGCAATACGGAAATCGCCATGGCCTGGTGACCGGCGCCACCGGTACGGGCAAGACCGTCACCTTGCAGATCCTGGCCGAGGGATTTTCCAACGCCGGCGTTCCGGTCTTCTGCGCCGACATCAAGGGCGACCTTTCCGGTATCGCCATGATAGGCACCGCCCAGGATTTCCTGGTCAAGCGGGCAGAACAGGTCAAGCTCGACCCTTACGACTTCCAGGAATTTCCCGTCATCTTCTGGGATCTGTTCGGCGAGCAGGGCCACCCCATCCGCGCCACCATTTCGGAAATGGGCCCGCTGCTCCTGTCGCGGCTGATGAACCTGACCGACGCGCAGGAAGGCATCATGAACATTGCCTTCCGCATTGCCGATGAAGAGGGCCTTCTTCTCCTCGACCTCAAGGACCTGCAGGCGCTGCTCGCCAACATCGCGGAGCGCGCCGAGGAAATCAGCGCCCGTTATGGCAACGTCACCAAGCCGTCGGTGGGGGCGATTCAGCGCACGCTGCTGGTACTTGAGCAGCAGGGCGCGGCGAACTTCTTCGGCGAGCCGGCTTTGCGCATTGCCGACATCATGCGCACCACCCGCGATGGTCGCGGCGCCATCAGCGTGCTGGCCGCCGACAAGCTGATGATGAATCCGCGCCTCTACGCGACGTTCCTGCTCTGGCTGATGTCGGAGCTGTTCGAGGAACTGCCGGAGGTTGGCGACCCCGACAAGCCGAAGCTGGTGTTCTTCTTCGACGAGGCGCACCTCTTGTTCGACGAGGCGCCGAAGGTGCTGATCGACCGGGTCGAGCAGGTGGTCCGCCTGATCCGCTCGAAAGGCGTCGGCGTCTATTTCGTCACGCAAAACCCCTTGGATATCCCCGAAAAGGTCCTGGCCCAGCTCGGCAACCGCGTGCAGCACGCGCTGCGCGCCTACACGCCCCGCGAGCAGCAGGCGGTGAGGACGGCGGCCGAAACCTTCCGGCCCAATCCGGATTTCGACTGCGCCACCGCCATCACCCAGCTCGCCACCGGCGAGGCCTTGGTCTCTACCCTGGAGGCCAAGGGCATTCCGTCCATGGTCCAGCGCACGTTGATCCGTCCGCCGTCATCGCGGCTTGGACCCATCACCCCTGCCGAGCGGCAGAAGCTGATCGGGGAAAGCCCGGTCACCGGCCAGTATGACCAGGTTGTCGATCGCGAATCGGCCTTCGAAATGCTGCAGAAGAAGGCAAAGCAGGCGCAGGACGCCGAGGCGCAAGCGCAGCAGACCGGCACCGGCGGCTCGCGCTGGACCATTCCAGGCTTCGGCAATGACGATCCCGCGCCGCAGTCCGGTGGCCGGCGCGCGCCTGCGCCGCGCCCCTCCAATCGCCAGACGGTGGCCGAGGCCGCGATCAAGTCGGTGGTGCGCTCGGTCGGCTCGTCGGTCGGACGTGCCATTGTGCGCGGGATTCTGGGTAGTTTGTCGCGGGGACGGTAGATCAGGGCAGCGGCAACGCTGCTGCCCCCTGAACTCAGAAGCCCCCTGAAACTCAGAAGCCCCGTGAAACTCAGAAGATCGCGTTCGTGACCGCTTTGACTGGGCCGAGCAGCACCGATCCATCCGGCACGCCGGCATCGATCGGGATCGCCTTGTGGTTGGCCGTCGCCACCATCGGCTGGCGAGCGTCGCTGGTCACGATGACCGGCGTCTTCGAGGGCACGCGGTCATAAAGGTCGATGATGTCCTGGTTCATCAGGCGCACGCAGCCCGACGACACCGATTTGCCGATCGAGCGCCATTCCGGCGAGCCGTGCAGGCGATAGAGCGTGTCCACATTGCCCTGGAAGAGATAGAGCGCACGTGCGCCGAGCGGGTTCTTTAGGCCGCCGGGCATGCCGCCATTGTCGGCGCTGTACTGCTTCAATTCCGGCTGGCGGGCGATCATCTCATCCGGCGGCGTCCACTTCGGCCATTTCTGCTTCCACTGGACGACAGCGTCGCCCGACCATTCGAAGCCGGCGCGGCCAAGGCCGACACCATAGCGAATGGCCTGGCCGCCAGGGCGAACCAGATAGAGGAAATGGCCTGTCGTATCGACGACGATGGTCCCCGGCTTCTGCCCGGTCGGGTCGGGTACGATCTGGCGCAGGAACTGCGGATCGATCCTGTCGACGGGGATGGCCGGCAGATCGAAACCGCCATCGTTGACCGCAGCGTACATCGACGCATAGTCGGCGAGCGGAGGCTCGACATACGTTGGTGGCGGCGGCGGCTCGACTGGTCCCGGTCCGGTGGTGGCGCATGCGGAAACCGCGATCGAGGCGGCGCCCAGGGCTGCGGCGTTGAGGAAGCCGCGACGGCTCAGGCGATAGGATTCGATTTCGGTTATGGACATGGCTGCCTTCTTTAAGACTCAAATCGCAACAAAGCGTCAACACGCGACGTTCGCTGCGGGTGCCTGACAACACCTGAGGCGATAGGCGGTTCCGATTCTGGCTCGAACGTGGACAAACAAAGGCGAAGCTGTGACTGCGCCGCCACTGTGGCGCTGGGGCCACAGGTCAGTTAGGCACCGGATACGAGTGCCTCCAACGATGGCAGGATCAGGGCCGGTGGCAAGTCCTGGTATTCCTCCGGCTGGTTGGAGCGGTTGATCCAGACCGTGCGGAAGCCGAATTTGGTGGCGCCCGCAATGTCCCAGCGATTGGAGGACTGGAAGGAGACCGCGCCGGGATAGAGGCGCCATCCGGTGGCGACCATGTCGTAGACAACAGGATCGGTCTTGAAGCGACGCACCGCATCGACCGAATAGATGTCGTCCAGGACCTGGTCGAGTGCCGCCGACTTGACCGCTGCCTGCAGCATTTCGGGCGAACCGTTGGAGAGGATCGCCAGCCTGGCGCCCGAAGCCTTGAGCGCTTTCAGCACGGCCGGCACTTCGGGATAACAGTCCAGCCGCCAGTAGGCTTCCAGAAGTTTCGCCTTGAGGCTCGGATCGGCCGAAGGGACCTTGCGCAAGGCGAAGTCCAGCGCCTGTTCGGTCAGCTGCCAGAAATCGGCATAGGCGCCCATCAGCGTGCGAACCCAGGAATACTCGAGCTGTTTGGCGCGCCAGATTTCGGACAGGAGTTGGCCGTCCGGGCCGATCGCGTCCGCATGGCGGCGCACGGCGGCGTGCACGTCGAACAGCGTGCCATAGGCGTCGAACACGTAGGCGGCGTATTGCATGGCAACAGTTTTGAGGCGAGGCGGGACAAGGTGCAAGCCTTGATTGCAGCGCACCCGTCGCTGGCCTCAACAAAACTCCCCGATGCTGGTTGACGGCGGCGGTCAAAGCATCATCCAATGTTGTCACACAAGATTGACCGGAACGGGAAAACGCGATGACACTGGCGGCGGCGGCGCAATCCGCGACATGGACTTTCGTCGATGGCGATTGGTACGAAGGCAATGTCGCCATTCTGGGGCCGCGCAGCCATGCCATGTGGCTCGGCACCAGCGTGTTCGACGGGGCGCGCTGGTTCGAAGGCGTGGCGCCCGATCTCGAACTCCATGCCGCACGCGTCAATGCCTCGGCGATCGCGCTTGGGCTGGCGCCGAACATGACGCCCGAGCAGATCGTCGGGCTGACCTGGGACGGGTTGAAGAAATTCGACGGCAAGACGGCGGTCTACATCAGGCCGATGTACTGGGCCGAGCATGGCGGCTACATGGGCGTGCCGGCCGATCCCGCCTCGACCCGTTTCTGCCTCTGCCTCTATGAATCGCCGATGATCTCACCGACCGGCTTTTCGGTGACCGTGTCGCCATTCCGGCGCCCGACCGTCGAAACCATGCCGACCAACGCCAAGGCCGGCTGCCTCTATCCCAACAACGGCCGCGCCATCCTCGAGGCCAAGGCGCGCGGCTTCGACAACGCGCTTGTGCTCGACATGCTGGGCAATGTCGCGGAGACCGGTAGCTCGAACATCTTCCTGGTCAAGGACGGCCATGTGCTGACGCCGGCGCCGAACGGAACCTTCCTGTCCGGCATTACCCGCGCGCGCACGATGACGCTGCTTGGCGCCTATGGGTTCACGACGACTGAAAAGACGCTGTCGGTGCGGGATTTCCTCGAAGCGGACGAAATCTTCTCGACCGGCAACCACTCCAAGGTGGTGCCGGTCACCCGCATGGAGGGCCGTGATATGCAACCCGGCCCGGTGGCCAAGAAGGCACGTGAACTCTATTGGGAGTGGGCGCATTCGACCTCGGCTGGCTGAGATAGCCCGCCTTTTTGTCTGCGCGCGGCTGGTCACAGGAAAAGCGTGTGACAGTTCCCGGGAACCCGCTTAGAAAGGGAACCGGCGCTTCACTTCCGGAGTTGCTCCAGCTCAATCCCGACCTATCTTACTCCGGTATCCACACCGGATTTTCCACGAGGGAGTACTACCCATGGCTTTCGAATTGCCCGCTCTGCCCTACGACTATGAGGCCCTGCAGCCCTATATGTCCAAAGAGACGCTGGAGTATCACCACGACAAGCATCACAAGGCCTATGTCGACAACGGCAACAAGCTCGCCGCCGAAGCCGGCCTTGGCGATCTTTCGGTCGAAGAGGTGGTCAAGCAATCGTTCGGCAAGAATGCCGGTCTCTTCAACAATGCTGCCCAGCACTACAATCACATCCATTTCTGGAAATGGATGAAGAAGGGCGGCGGCGGCAACAAGCTCCCTGGCGCGCTGCAGAAGGCTTTCGACAGCGATCTCGGCGGTTACGACAAGTTCAAGGCTGATTTCATTGCCGCCGGCACAACGCAGTTCGGTTCGGGCTGGGCCTGGGTTTCGGTCAAGGACGGCAAGCTGGCGATATCGAAGACGCCGAACGGCGAGAACCCGCTGGTTCATGGCGCATCGCCGATCCTCGGCGTCGACGTCTGGGAGCACTCCTACTACATCGATTATCGCAACGCCCGGCCGAAATACCTCGAGGCCTTCGTAGATAGCCTGATCAACTGGGATCACGTGCTTGAACTCTACGAAAAGGCGAATGCCTGATCAATCTTCCGAAAGGCCCGGCACTCCCGGGCCTTTTCTTTTCGTCTCGAACCCCACGGCTAGGGTCATGCAATTTCATGCGGGAGAATGGGAATATTCCACCTCCCGCATCCGTTAACGTCCTGTCCTGAAATGCCTTCACCACGGAGCCAAATGAATGAGAAAGCTTGTCATCGCCATCTCCATGCTCGCACTCGCCGCATCGGCGGCCTTTGCCGATCCGATCCTCGATCGGCAGGCTCTGATGAAGGAACGCGGAAAGATCGTCGGCGGCCTGTCGAAAGTGGTCAAGGGCGAGGAGCCCTTTGATGCCGCCGCGGTGCTGACGCAGTTGCAGGCACTGCAGGCAAATGCCGAGAAGTTCGACGTAGAGGCCTTGTTCCCGAAGGGCACCGACACCGGCGACACCACGGCGGCGCCAAAAATCTGGGAAGACATGGCCGGCTTCAAGGCGACCGAGGACAAGTATCTCGCCGATGTCAAGGCTGCGGTCGCGGCGGCTCCGGCCGACGTCGATGCGCTGAAGACGCAGATCGGCACCATCGGCTCGGACTGTGGTACCTGCCACCAGGGCTACAGGGTCAAAAAGGGCTGATCGCCAGCCATGGCATGGCTGAAGAAGCTCGTCGGCGCGGCCCTCGTCCTGGGCGTCGCCGGCGCGTCGGCGGGGTGGCTGCTGTCGGCACCGGTCACGCTTGATGCGGCGACCCTGGCGCAACTCGGCCCAGGCGATGTTGCCCGGGGCAAGCGCATCTTCTATGCCGGCGGCTGCACCTCCTGCCATGCCAAGCCCGGGTCGCAGGGCGATGCACGGCTTCAGCTCATAGGCGGGCTCGAACTCAAGACGCCATTCGGCACCTTTGTTCCGCCCAATATTTCGCAAGATCCCAAGGACGGCATCGGCGCATGGTCGGTCGGGGATCTCGCTAACGCCATGCTGAAAGGTGTGTCGCCTTCGGGCGAGCATTTCTATCCGGCATTCCCCTATGCCTCCTATGCTCGCATGAAACCGTCAGATGTCGCCGACCTCTACGCTTTCTTGAAGACGCTTCCTGCCGTCGCCGGCAAGGCGCCCGGCAATTCGCTGGCGTTCCCGTTCAGCATCCGGCGCGGCATTGGCCTGTGGAAGCGGCTCTATCTCAGTGACAAGCCTGTCGTGCCCCTGCCTGATGGCGCGCCAGACCCCGTGATGGCGGGCCGCTACCTGGTCGAAGGACCGGGCCATTGCGGCGAATGCCATACGCCGCGCGACCTCGCTGGCGGAACCAGGAAAAGCGAATGGCTGGCCGGTGCGGTGGCCGCCGAGGGCTCGGGCGTCGTGCCGAACATCACTTCGGGCGAGGGAGGTATCGGCAGCTGGTCCGCGTCCGACATCGCAAACTACCTCGAAACCGGATTCACGCCGGATTTCGATTCCGTCGGCGGCGCCATGGTCGATGTGCAGCGCAACATGGCCGAGCTGACGGCGGACGACCGTGTGGCGATTGCTGCCTATCTGAAGGCGGTGCCGCCGCATCCCAACGGCTATCCGGCGCGCAAGAAAAGTACGAACTAATCCTCGGACTGCAGGTGGCGATCGCCGAGGAAATCGAAGCCCGTTTCGAAGAAAAGGTTGTAGTTGCAGGTCATCTCCTCGCCAGGCGCGATGTCGCGCAAGGCGTAGGTCTCCTCGGGCGACGAGACATCGCAATTCGGCTCGTCGTCATGGTTCATGTAGCGGGCATCGTCGGCTTCGAAGACGATATAGGCGGGATCGCGACGGTCGGGGTAGGAATAGCGGTCGAGGTAGTTCTTCACCGGCCCGGTTTCGCTCTCATAGGTCTCGACGTCGATGATCCGATCGAACCGGGGGTCGAGCTTCCAGACCAGCGTGCCCTTGGCAATATGGTTCTTGGCAAACACACCGATGCCCTGGATCGGCGATTTGTCGAGATAGACGTCGACGAGCAGCATAATGGACCCTTGTGCAAGTGCGGACTTCGTGCCCGGGAAAACCGTGCCTTGGGTAGCGCGCGACCGTCGCAATTGCGAGCGGAAATGAGCCGCGCGGAATTCAAAAAGTGATGATCATCAGGCCTGCCAGCGGACGTGGGTCGCCTGGCCTCAGCGCTCTTGCAAGGCGAGGCGGACACCCAGGGCGCAGTAGATGCCGCCGACAACCTTGCCTTGCCATTTCAGCACTGTCGGATTTCGGCGCAGGAAACTGCCGAGCCGCCCTGCGCTCACGGCAAACACGACCGTGCTGAAAAGCCCCAGCATGACGAAGATGATCCCCAAGACGGCCAATTGAACCATCACTGATCCGTTTTCGGGCCGCACGAACTGAGGCAGGAACGCCAGGAAGAAAAGCGCGGTCTTGGGGTTGAGCACCTCGGTCAGGACAGCCTGTCGAAACGCCTTGCCGGCGGAGCTTGCAAGCGCGCCGGCGGTCGGATCGGTTGGCGTTTTCTCGATGATGGCCCGAATGCCGAGGTAAACGAGGTAGGCCGCGCCGATATACTTTACGATGCTGAACAGCGTCGCCGATGTGGCGATGATCGCCGAGATCCCAACCATCGCCATGGCGGTATGAAACACATCGCCGGCCGCGATCCCGCCGCCTGTGGCGATTCCGACTCTCGTCCCCGAACTCGTTGCGCGGGCGATCGTCAACAATGTGGCCGGGCCAGGAATGAAGACAAAGCCGAGCACAACCGCGATGTAAGCTATCGCTGTGGCCAGATCGATCATCGCGGCGTTCCTCCGTGAGCTATGCCTTGTCCGTCACCTTCAGCGTGAAGGCATAAGTATAGGCGATCTCCTCCAGGCGTGAAAACCGGCCGGAGGCGCCGGCATGGCCGGAATCCATGTTGATCCTGAACAGTACCGGATTGTCGCCGCTCTTGCGGTCGCGCAGCCGCGCAACCCATTTGGCCGGCTCCCAATAGGTGACGCGCGGATCGGTGAGACCGGCGAGCGCCAGGATCGGCGGATAGTCGAGCGCGGCGACATTGTCGTATGGCGAATAGGCGGCGATCGTCAGGTAATCGTCGGCCGACGCGATCGGATTGCCCCATTCTGGCCATTCTGGCGGGGTCAGCGGCAGCGTTGAGTCGAGCATGGTGGTGAGTACATCGACGAAGGGAACCTCGGCCACGATGCCGCCGAAGCAATCCGGCGCCATGTTGGCGATGGCGCCCATCAGCATACCGCCGGCCGAGCCGCCTTGCGCGACGATTCGGTCATGCGCGGTATAGCGCTCGGCAACGAGGTGGCGGGCGCAGGCGATGAAATCGGTGAAGGTGTTCATCTTGTGCGCCCGCTTGCCGTCGTCGTACCAGCCATATCCCTTGTCCTTGCCGCCGCGCACGTGGGCGATGGCAAACACGAACCCACGGTCCACCAGCGAGAACGAGTTGGTGTTGAAGGCGGCCGGCACGGTGATACCGTAGGAGCCGTAACCGTAGAGCAGGCATGGCGCGGAGCCATCCAGCGGCGTGTCGCGGTGATGCAGAAGCGAGATCGGCACCAGTTCGCCATCGGCCGCCGGCGCCATCAGCCGCCTCGTGACGTAGAGGTGCGGATCGTGGCCGGACGGCACTTCCTGGGTCTTGAGCAGCACACGCTCACGAGTGCGCATATTGTAGTCGAACATCTGCGACGGTGTCGTCATCGAAGAGTAGGAAAAACGCATCATCTCGGTGTCGTATTCCAGAGACCCTGAAAGGCCGAGCGAGAAGGCTTCCTCGTCGAAGGAAATCAGATGCTCTTCGCCGCTGGCCCGATCCCGCACGACGATGCGCGGCAGGCCTTCCTTGCGCTCGAGCCGCACCATGTGGTCCTTGAAGCCGATCACCGACAGGATCAGCCGGCCCGGTTCATGCGGCACCAGTTCCTGCCAGTTGACGCGGACCGGGTCGCTCGCCGGCGCCGTCATGATCTTGAAGTCCTTGGCACCGTCCGCGTTGGTCAGGACGAAGAAGATATCGCCGCCTTCCTCAAGTTCATATTGAAGGCCGGTCTCGCGCGCCGAAACCAGCTTCGGCTTGGCAAATGGATCGCTGGCGCTCAACAGGCGGTATTCCGAAGTCTCGTGATCGTTGATGCCGATCATGATCCATTGGTTGTTGCGAGTCCCGTCGACGTTCATGAAGAAGCCGGGGTCGGTTTCCTCGTAGATCAGCCGGTCGTTTTCAGGGGCCTGCCCCAGTGCGTGGAACAGCACCTTCGACGGCCGGTGGTTTGGGTCGAGACGTGTATAGAAGAACCCGTCATTGCCCGCGTCCCAGACCCCCGAACCGCCGGTGGCCTGTATCTGGTCCGCCAGTTCCTTGCCGTCGGCAAGGTCGCGCACACGCAGCGTGTAGAATTCCGAACCCTTGTCGTCGAACGCCCATAGCAACTTGCTATGATCGGCCGAATGATCGACGCCGCCAAGCCGGAAATAGGCCTTGCCCTCGGCCTCGGCGTCGCCGTCGAGCAGGATCTGCTCGGGTCCGCCGCCGCGCGGCGTTCGGAAATAGCGCGGCTGCTCGCCGCCGAGCTTGAAGGAAGAGCCGTAGGCATAAGGCCCGTCCTTCATGGGAACGGAAGAATCATCTTCCTTGATGCGGCCCTTCATTTCCTTGAAAAGCTGCTTTTGCAGATCTGACGTGTCGGCCATCAGCGTCGACTGATAGGCATTCTCGGCTTCGAGTTCGGCGCGGATCCCAGGATCGAGCAAGGAAGGATCCCTGAACATTTCTTGCCAGTTATCCGCTCGCAGCCAGGCATATTCATCGGTTCGCGTGATGCCGTGATGCGTGTCCGAGACGGGCCTTTTCTCGGGGGCAGGGGCGCTGGCGATTGGAAATCGGGAAGTCCTGGTCATTGCGTCTCGCTCTGGAAATATCTTGAATGACGAATGAACACGCCGATCAGGGCAGGTTCAAGAGCTGTGGCGTAGAGTTGGTGTCGGCCCATGCGACGGCCGGGGGAGAGAAGATGACTATTCGGTCTCGTATTGCTGCGGCTTTCGCCGTCGCTTCGCTAAGTCTGGTCTTTGCCGGCCAGTCTCATGCGACCGTATTTTCGGCTTGGCAAGTGGCCAATGTGCCGTTCGGCGACACGCTCAATGTGCGCAAATATCCGTCGGGAACATCCCAGAAGCAGGTCGCATACCCGAACGGGACCGTCCTGCAGATGACCGGACGATGCACCGGCGGCATAAACCTGCTCGATATCGCCAATCAACCGGCATGGAAACAGCAGCAGACGGTTCGCTATCGCTGGTGCGAAATCTGGCATGACCCGGCCAAGAACGGCACCTTCGTGACCGGCTGGGCCTATGGCGGATATATCATCCCGTATTGAACGACCATCGATTTTGGCCCCGACGGGTTCGGCCGGCGGGCATGTCGCCTGGTTGCCTGCCCGACAGAGAGGAGCGGCAACCTGTGGTTTTGAGGACAGATGCGAACAACCAAGTTTGCCGAAGCGACGGCAAAGCAAACGAGAGCATTGAAACCTGATTTGTGAGTTATCGCGAATGTAACGGTGAACTGACGTTACGTCAGGCTTTATCGGTTTGGCGGGCGAAATATCGAAAAATTACATGATGCACGAAAGATTGAAGCTGATCGCGGAATAGTTGATCAAGATTCATAAATATAATGCGCGCAACGAATTGACTTACTTGACCTGCGGCCGCATTGATGTCCCCGTGACACGAATCGCGGCAGCTCTATCTGCGCAAATTCGTGCAATGCCCTGCCTGTAAAAGGGGCACAGACCGACGTAACTCTTGTTGGGGCCTGAAGACCATGGATATTGTCGAAACACCTTCCAGAAACAATGATGCGCTGATCGAGCTCACCGCCGATGTGGTGGCTGCCTATGTCAGCAACAATCCGGTGCCGGTCGGCGAACTGCCGAACCTGATATCCGATGTCCATGCCGCCCTCGGGCGTGTGGGCGGAACCGTCGAACAGGCGCCTGCCGACAAGCAGAAGCCGGCTGTCAACCCGAAGCGTTCGGTTCATGACGACTACATTGTCTGTCTTGAAGACGGCAAGAAGTTCAAGTCGCTCAAGCGTCACCTGATGACCCACTACGATCTGACGCCCGATCAGTATCGTGAAAAGTGGAACCTGGACCCAAGCTATCCGATGGTTGCCCCGAATTATGCGGCGGCCCGCTCGCAGCTTGCCAAGAAGATGGGCCTCGGCCGCAAGCGCAAGGCGGCGCGGTAGTCGCTGCTTGCCAGATTGGATTGAAATCAAACGGCGCCTCGGCGCCGTTTTGATTTCAGGGGTGGGCGGAAGATCGACAGGTCGGTCAGGCAGTCTGGGCGAGCGCCATCTCGGCGTCGCGTTTGATGCGCTTGACCATCGAGCGAAGGCCGTTGGCACGCTGGGGCGACAGGTGCTCGTCGAGGCCGAGTGCCTTCAGCGTCGCTTCCGCATCGATTTTCTGGATTTCGCTGGCCGTCTTTCCGGAAAACAGCGCCAGCATGATCGCAACCAGTCCGCGCACGATATGGGCGTCCGAATCGCCGGTGAAGGTGATGACGGGGTCGGCGCCCGGACCCCGTTCGGTGGTCAGCCAGACCTGGCTGACGCAACCTGGCACCTTGTTGGTGGCGTTGCGCTCCGCATCGGGAAAGGGCGGCAGCGCTTCGCCGAGTTCGATGACGTAACGATAACGATCCTCCCATTCGTCAAGGAACGAGAAGTCGTCGCGGATCGTCTGGATCGTGGTCGTCATGACCCGGATATAGTCACGCGGCGGCGCCGCGTCACGGAAAAAACAAGGACACCGCGGGCGTCGAGAGGGCAGACTGCCCGCGGTGCGCCGTCGAGACGGCTTAATTGTTTATCGGCAGGTTGACCGTTTCAGGCAGGACGACTTCCGGCACGCTGCCCGTCATTGTCGAGGTGTCGGGGCCGGCGGACTTGTCGTCCAGCATGGCCGCCGCGATCTTGGCGGTTTCCTTGGCGCGTGCGGTGATGGTGTGCATCGCCGACTTGCCCGTCTCGCAGACATCGGGCTTGCGTTCGCAGATACCGGCAATGTCGCCGACGGCGTCTCGCGCCGCGAACAGGGCCTGGATCGGCCCGACGCTTTCCTGGCCCGTTTCATCGGATCCGACACCTAGCGGCAGCGCCAGCAGCACCAGTGAAAACCAGAAAGCCATTCTTATCAGGAAGAACATGCCTTGCCTCTCGTCGTGACCGGATCATGCATCATATGGCATGACCTCTTTTATGGGCAGGATGTTGGCACACAGGCACGAAGGACGGCTTGCACGATCGCCGAGAATTTTCCTCAAATTTTAAGCAAATTCGAAACGAAGCGTTTTGCTGTCGATTTGTTTCATTTCGAGACGATTCTTCTCACCATTCGATAACCATCTATCCCGTTGAATGAATTGTGTCTTCGAGGAAATAAAGCGGCTTCGACGACTTGGCCGGCGGTCCGACGACAGGACCCGGGGGATAACCCTCCGTTTACTATGGCTGCATTTGACCCGGTTTTCGGCCGCCGTCATCCCGATATTTGCCGCAGGGCGGGCCTTGGTCGGCCCTGCCTTATCCATTCCTTAAACGCTGGGTGCGAGTTTCAAAGCCAACCAACACAATCTGCAAAAGCAGAGCTGTTCACGACGAGTGCGAGTGCGTTGAATTGATGCCGATCGAGGCCAGATACGCTGAATTGCCTGGTGCAATAGCGGCCGGTTGTGAGCGCATGGTTCATCCCAGCGTTCTCGAACGGAGCGACCGCGAGCGCCAGCGCCGTTTCATCGGCGTGATGCTGGCCGCGCCATTTTTTGCAGCGGGTGCCGCGGTCACGCTGGTTACATCGGGGATGGGCGCCGCGGTGACCATGGCCGCCATTTTCGCGGCCTTCGGCCTGTGCTGGTTCGTCGCCCTGCTGGTAGCCGCTACCGGCAAGATGGCTGCCGCGGGGCCGATCGCCCTGGCGATGGCGGCGCTTGCCCTTGCCGGTCTCATCGGTGCCGCCGGCGGATTGAGTTCACCTGTCGCCATGCTTACCCTGGCGCTGCCATTCGAAGCCTGGTGGATCGGCGCGTCACGGCGTGCGGCATTGTGGGGGGGCGCGACAGCCGTCATCGCCATCGCCCTTCAGTCCTTGTCGGCCGCCTTCCTTCCATTGGCGGATGCGCACATCGCCGCCTGGCATTGGCTGGTGCCATTGGCCTGGGCGCTGGCCCTCATCCCGCGGATATCGGCTTTTCGCGGCACCGCCGGCGCGGCCGATACGCTCGATGCCGGTGATCGACTGGAAGACATCATCGACGCGGTGGTCTTGCGGGTCGCCCGCCATGGCGAAGTCGTGGATGCATCCGCCAAGTCGCGTACGCTTCTGAAATTGCCGCCTGAGCTGTTGTCCGGAACGGGCCTCTTCGATCGGGTCCACCTGTCGGATCGTGTCTCCTATCTCAGCGCCCTGGCCGACATGCGTGACGGCGCACGGTCGCGCCGCCTCGACTTGCGCATCAGGCTGCCCCAGAGTGGCAACGGCGCCCACAATGGAAATGGCTTTGTGGCCGACAATTACCAGCCATTCGCGCTCGAACTGGTGCGTAGCGAGAAACAAGGCGACGTCTTCACGCTTGTCCTGCGCCAGAATGACGAGACCGCGCGGCTGCGCGAAGAACTGGCGCAAGCCAATGAGACGGCCGCCGCCGCCGAAGTGGCCAAGGGCCGGTTCCTGGCAGTCGTGAGCCATGAACTGCGCACGCCGTTGAACGCCATCATCGGTTTCTCCGACATGCTGCTGCACGAGATGTTCGGCGCCTTCAAAGATCCGCGCCAGAAGGAATATGTCGGTCTGGTGCGGGATTCGGGCCAGCATCTGCTGGCAGTCGTGACATCCATACTCGACGTGTCGAGGATCGAATCGGGCGTCTACGCCACCGAGCCGGAGCCGTTCCGGTTCGTAGAAGCCGTAGACATGTGCCAGTCGATGATGCGGCTGCAGGCGCAGGCCAAGAATATCGACCTGCAGACGCAGATCGCCCCTGACGCCGGCGATATCAATGCCGATCGCCGCGCCGTACAGCAGATGCTCATCAACCTCGTTTCCAACGCGATCAAGTTCACCCCCGACGGCGGCGATGTCGTCGTCGGCGCCAAGCGGATCGGCTCACGTCTGCATTTCTGGGTGAGGGACACCGGTATCGGCATCGCCGAGGAGGATTTCGCCAATCTCGGCAAACCCTTCACGCAGATCCAGAACGACTATACCCGCCGTTTCGAGGGCACGGGTCTCGGCCTTTCCCTGGTGAAGGGGCTGGTGGCCTTGCATGAAGGGACCATGTCGATCGAAAGCATGCCGGGCGAGGGCACCACGGTGACCATCAGCCTGCCGGTCGGCGGGCCGAAGGGGCGCCCCGCCAACCCGACCGGAGTGCTGACAATGCCGGTGACGAGGGCGAAAGGGGACGGAAATGGCTCGCTCCGCAAAACAGGCTAAGGCGGTCAAACGCCGCGGCAATGCCTTTCAGGACGGCGCCATCGCCGTCGGCGGCATGATTTCGCGCAATCCCGTCCTGGTGGGAGGATCGACCGCATTCCTGGTGACGCTGTTCTACGTCTCGGCGAATGCGCTATGGTATCAGCCTTTCCCGCACGCCGGGGCGTTTTTCGCCACACGCAATTTCCAGGGCTTTCCGCACGCCGCCGCCGACGAGCCCGAGACGACAATCAACATCGTGCGGTCCAATGCCGCGCCCGCCCCGATCAAGGGCGACCCGGTGGTCGAGCAGGTGCAAGGCATATTGAAGGACCTCGATTTCTATTCCGGCACCGTCGACGGCATTTCCGGCCCCAACACGCGCAAGGCCATACAGGCCTATCAACAGAAGGTCGGGCTGAACGCCTCGGGCGAGATCGACGCACTGCTCCTGGATCAACTGGGTGCAACGCCGAAGACGGCTGCCGTGCCGAAACCGCAACCTCGTCCTGACATGCCGCCGGCCGCCGTTCCCGTGTCCTTGCAGACCAACGAGGCACAGGCGAATGCCACTTTGCAGGGGCCTGACCCCCGCATCGTCAAGATCCAGGCCGGGCTGAAGGCCTTCGGCAATGACGACATGCAACTGGATGGCGTCGTCGGCGCACGCACCAAGGCGGCGATCAAGGAATTCCAGTCGCTGTTCGGCTTGCCGCAGACCGGCGAGCCCGACGAGATCGTCTACGTCAAGATGCGCGAGATCGGCCTCACCAACTGACGGCAGAAAACGACGGCTCGCCCTCCACGGGAAATTTCGGTAGAGAGCCCGCATGTCGTCGGGAGTCTTCCATGCGCGTAACGGCTGATCTGTGGGTCTCGGCCCTGTTGCGCCGGGTTTTCGGCGCGGGCGGATTTGCCGCCGTGGTCAATCGCGGTGCGACGGAGGCCGGGGCCGTGTTCATCCTGGCGCGGGGCAGGCTGGGTGAAACGGCTCTCTACGGGCCGGCACCGCAGACAAGCTACGATTCGGCCAAGCCCGAAGACCGGTTTTTCAGCCTTCTCGCCGCCGGCAACGATGCCGCCGTGCTGGATGCGAGACTGGAGCGCGAGAAAAAATTCGATCCCGACATCTGGGTGGTCGAGATCGAGGCCGGGAGCGTTCCCGTCGAGGAGCTTATTTCCGTGAAGACGCCCTGAGGCCGGGGGCGTCGGCTTCGTCGCTGTTGGAGGCCCTGCGGCTGTCGCCGTTTGCCGGTGGCTTGCCGCGAACCGTCTTGGACAGCGTTTCGGCCTTCCACTCCCGCACCTTATCCAGGGCCGCGTCGCGAGGCAGCAGGCGGTAGCGGTCGAGATAGGCGCGGATGGCCTGGGGATGCGGAAACAGGCCGGGATAGACGGCGACCGTAATCAGGAATGCCCGGTCCTCGCTGAAGTCGAGCGAGCGCAGCGCCCCAAGCAGCGGCGCATAGTTCTGGTGGGCGGTCAGCGATTGCGCAATCGAAAAATCAATGTCGAGGGCGTCCGCCAGCGCGGTGTGGAAGAACGCGGCGTTTCCGGTCAGTGCCGTCTCGCGCAGTTTGACAAAGGTGTCCGCACCGGGAAACGCATCGACCTTCGCCGCCAAGGCTTGGTCGCCGGTGCGCATCATGGAGCGCAGCTTGCGCCGCGCGCTCTCGGCGGCAACGCCGGGTGTCTGCTGAGTTTCCGCGCTGTCCGCCGTCGTTTGCGCCTTTACGACAAGGCTCTGCGCCGGGGCTGCTTCCGGATCCCGCGTCCGCACCAGGCTCGGCCTTTCGAGCGCCCTGATCAGATCGGCGATGGTCGGGTTCAGGTCCTTGCGCCGCGCTATGGCGCGCGCATGCGGCAGCCCATGCCGGCCAATCAGCGCGATCAGGTCGATGTCGCTGACGGCGCGCGAGCGGATGAGCAGTGGAGCGGCAATGTCGACCGGTTCCTCGCAGAGGCGCCGCACCAGGGCCGCGGGTGCGTATTCGCATTCGGAAAGGGCGGCTGCCACGTAGCGCCGCGATTCGACGGATACATCATCGAACAGAGGCAGCGTCAGGTCTTCGAGTTGGCCGATCTCCCGGCGCGACGGTCGCGTCAGCGAGCAGAACGCGGAAACGGCGGCGCGGAACAGCCTTTCGGCTTTTCCCGATTGCGTCCTTATCGCGATTTGCCTGAAATCCGAAGATGACACGAAGGATACGCCTGACACCAGATACACACTCGACCTCGCGGCACCGGGACCATGTCGGTTTCGCGATTGCCTCGGTCAGAACTCACTGACCCGGGAACAAAGATCAATTTAGCCGCGATCCGTTAGCGCTCCGTTAACCCTCTGCCGGCCTTAATGATATTTGGAGGCGTTGCGTTGTGCTCCGGGGAAACCGAGAGGAATGCGCGAATCATGGGCATGGTACTGTCTTTCGTGCCGCGTGCGGCACCGGCCAATCGAGCCAAGCAAACCACCGAAATACCGGCGGCGGTGATCATATTTCCCGGCATCCGTTATGAGCGGTCCAGCACCGGCGAAGCCCGGCCTGCAGGGCCGGACAAGCCGGGATCGCCACGGACGCCAGTCCCCCATCACTGAGCAGTCCTCCACCACTGAGCTTTGCTGAAGCCATGGTTTGGTCCGTCAGTCCCTCTGCTCCGGATCCGCGATCGAGGATCGCGGCTTAGAAATCCTGCAACTCGCAGGAACTCTGATCGAGAAAGCGCGACACGATCGGCTTCCAGCTCTCGTCGGGTACGAAGCTGCGGATGACGAAGATGCCTTCATCGATGGGCGCCTCGACGAAGATCGCTCCCTGAAGATCCTCGGGCAGGTCCTTGCGCACGTCGATCATCTGCGCCGGCGTCAGCACGACGGCATCCAGCTTGCCGCCCGCCGCCGTGTGGTCGTTGAAGGAATAGATGTTGTGACCGCTGCGGTCATAGACCGACACCGACCAGAACGGGACGTCCCCCGGCGCCTTGATCCGGACCATTCCTTCCTCGAGGTCGAAGCGGCAGGCCGTTGCGTAGAACAGCGGGTCAACCGATTTCACCACCGGTGCGCCGCCCGCTTCGGCATCGAGCCCGTTCATCTTGTAGAGATCCGAAGCCATGGAGAGACGCGACCAGGCGTCGCGTTCCGAAAATTCCGGCACCAGAAGCAGGACGACAATGTGGACGATGCCGGCGCCGACGAGGCCGAGCAGGATGGCATGCAGAAGCCTGCGCAATGCGGCACGCAAACTACGCATCGCAGCCCGCCTTGACGATCCTGGGCAGCGAAACGTCTGACAGGCCGGTGCTGCTGGCGATCGGCGTGTCGTAGAGGGTCAGGACGAAATACATCCGTCCAGAACCGTCGGTCAGCAGCCAGTTGCCCGGCATCGGGTGATGGCCCACGGATATAATCACGGAATTGTCCGGTTGGCGTAGCACCTCGTAGGACTGAAGAGCCGCAAGCCGCGATTTACCGGTCTCGACGACGCCGAGCGACTGATCGGCGGCATAAAGCGTCCAGAACCGCGCTGTCGGAAATCCGCCCTCGATCCTGTAGGTGCATTCCCGCTTGAGCTGGTCGCCGGCGGCATCCTTTTCCGCCACGAAGGACAGGCCCTCGGCGCGACCAAGCGCCAGCACGCCCTCGCGCGCCACGCGGGCCTTGGAATAGGGGTCCGCGGCCGGTGTGCCGATGTCGGGGAAGGCAGTCCACTGGCCGATCCTGATTGCGCCGACACCGTCCTGGATCTTCAGCGCATACCAGACGCTGGCACCGCCTCCGCCAATGGCTATGGCAAGCGAAATCAGCATCAGGAAGGCGTTCTTGAGCATGAAGGGCCAGGTGCGCGCAGGATTGCCGTTCGGGGATATCGCGGCGCGGGGCCTTGTGGCAAGCAGGCGTGATGGATTTGCCAGTCGGTCTTGTCTCAGCGGGCGGATATCACAGTGCCGACAACGTTTCGGGTGAAGCGGGGGCGTCGAGTTTGGGGGCCGCCTGGAACATCTGGCTCATGTCCCGCAACGTCTGTGTGGTTCGACTGGACAGCACCGGCGGCCGCTCGGCGGCGGCATCGGCCGCTGCCTGCTCCTCGCTCTTCTTCTGTGCCTCGGCGGCCTTTGCCGCGACCTCCTCGTCGACGAAGGGCTTGTCTATCCCCGGGATCGGCTTCAAGTCGATGTTCTGGTGCGCGTAGACCATCAACCGCTGCCACACCATCGCCGGCAGCGAGCCGCCGGTCATGTTCTTGGTCGGGGTGAAATCGTCATTGCCCAGCCACACGGCTGCCGTGTAGTTGCCGGTAAAGCCGACGAACCAGGCATCGCGGTAGGATTGCGTGGTGCCGGTCTTGCCGGCGACGACGATGTTGGGAATTTGCGCCCGCCGCGCCGTGCCCATCACCGGCACGGCCGCCAGCATGGTGTTCATGGATTTCAGGGCCTGCTCGGACAGGACGCGATGCGGCGGCGGCGCGTCCTTGGTCCAGTCATACACCACGTCGCCGGTGCGGGTTACGAGCTGGGTGATGCCGTGCCGGGAACCGACGAAGCCGTTCTGGGCGAACACGCTGTAGCCCGTCGCCTGGTCCATCACGGTCATGCCCGAGGTGCCGAGCACCATCGTCTTGTGCCCTTCGAGCGGCGATTCCACCCCAAACGATTCCGCCAATGCCTTGATCGGCGCGATGCCGAGATGGTCCTTGGCGAGCCGCACCGGCACGGTGTTGATCGACTTGGCCATCGCCATGATCAGCGTGATGTTGCCCGCCGACTCGCCGCTGTAATTGTGCGGCGACCAGTTGCCCCAGCTGATCGGCCCGCCAGAAATGATCGAGTTCGGCGTGAAGCCGTGTTCCATCGCCGTGGCGTAGACATAGGGCTTGAACGATGAGCCGGTCTGGCGCAGTGCCTTGGTGGCGCGGTTGAACTGGCTGGCGCCGTAGTCGCGGCCGCCGACGATCGCCCGCACCGCGCCATTGGTCTCGATGACCACCACGGCCCCTTCGGTGACGTTGTACTCCTTGCCGAACTGGCGCAGGTGGAACTCGACGGACTCCTCCGCCGCTTTCTGGATGTTGGCGTCGAAGGTGGTGTGGGCAACCAGCGAGTGCTGGCCGGGCTTGGCGATCTTCTTGACCTCGTCGAAGGCCCAGTCGAGGTAGTAGTCGGGGCTCTTCTGTTCGCCGCGGTCGACGACGTCGGCCGGATGCAGTCTGGCCTGCAACACCTGGCCTTCGGTCATGAAACCGGAATCGACGAGGTTGGACAGCACCACGTTGGCCCGCGCGCGCGCCGCCGGCAGGTTGATATGCGGCGCGTATTTGGTCGGCGCCTTGAACAGGCCGGCCAGCATCGCCGCCTCGGCAAGGTTCAGGTCCTTGACGCTCTTGCCGAAATAGAAGTCCGCCGCCGCCTCGATGCCGAACGTGCCACCGCCCATATAGGCGCGGTCCAGATAGAGCTGCAGGATTTCCTTCTTCGACAGATTGGCCTCCAGCCACAGCGACAGGAACGCCTCCTTGATCTTGCGCTCGAACGTGCGCTCATTGGTCAGGAACAGGTTCTTGGCCAGCTGCTGGGTGATGCTCGAGCCACCTTGGACGACCGAATTCGCCCGCACGTTCTCGAAGATCGCGCGCGACAGGCCGAGCACATCGATACCGTAATGGTCGAAAAACCGGCGGTCCTCGGTGGCGAGGACCGCCTTGATGACATGGTCCGGCATCTCGTCGACCGGCACGGAATCGCGCTGGATGATGCCGCGCTGGCCGATCTCGTTGCCATAGCGGTCCAGGAAGGTGACGGCGAAGTCGCCCTGGGCACGCCAGTCGCCGGTGGTGTCTTGGAAAGCGGGTATCGCCAGCGCCAGCATCACCACCATGCCGCCGGCGCCGAGTGTAAAACCTTCGCTCAAAAGTTCGATGAAGCCGCGGCGCCAACCCTTGAGACGGAAGCGCCGCGAGAAGATCGTCGCGGCCTCCCAGAACTGGCGTGCCTTGAACCCGATCTCATAGAGCGAGGAATCGAGCCACGCGTCCAGCGCCAGCAACCAGGCGGCGATCGGACCTCTTCTCTTGCGTGGTTCAGGGCTGACCATTCAAAAAACCCGGCTCGGTTCTGGCGCGACCTGAAAACCGCAAGCGGGCAATTTCAGGGCGGCGCCCTGTGCGACTATTCATCCATTTACGGACACTCACAAGGGCGGGGAGGACACAGGGGCACGGTTTGTTGATGGAAGAACCAGGTACCCGGCGGCCGGTTCCTCGCCCGCCAGGTACTCGATCCGGCGAGCGGGAGCAGTTTTGCCGTTTTCCCGACTATCAGGCCGCCTCGCGTTTCAGCGCCTGTGCCATGCAATGGATACCGCCGCCGGTCTTGGAGATTTCGCTCATGTCGACGGCCGCGACCTCGAAGCCGCGCGCCTTGAGTTTTTCGATCAGCGTCTTGCTGGACGTCGGCGCGATCACCCGGTCCTTGCCCAGCGACATGAAGTTGCAGCCGAGTGCCATCGTGTCCTGGAAGGGAACGTCGATGATCTCGTGCCCCTTGCCCTTCAGCCAGTCGACGATTCCAGGCTCGGTGCAGGCGAGGCAGACGGCGGTGAGCTTTTCGGCGATCGGCACCACCATCAGGTCGATATGGACGTAATATTCGTCGATGAAGGCAATGCGTGTCTCCCAGCCTTCCTTCTCGAACCAGGCCTGCACCTGCCGGGCGCCTTCCTCCTGCGTGCGGGCGCCGCCGCAGCCGATCAGCACCACGCCGTCCTCGATGACATTGAAGTCGCCGCCCTCGAAAGTGCCGGCCGTAACCATGTCGTAGATCGGGATGCCGAGCTTTTCATAGGTGCGGATGGCGGCGTAGTTCTCGCCGCGCCGCCACCAGTTGGCCATGGCGGTGATGATGGCGCCATAAGGCGTCATCACGCTGGAATCGCGGGAATAGACCTGCATCGGCAGTTCCGGCGTCGGCTCGTGCCAGTGAATGTTGACGCCGAAATGCTCGTAGGCCGCGACAAGATCCTTGTGCTGTGCCTGCGCGATCTGAACGTTGCAAGGGGCTTCACGCAGGTGCTTGCGCGACAGCGAACTGGTCGACAGGTGGCGCAGGAAATTCGGCGATCCGAGCAGCACGTCGGTCAACACGTCGGTTTCGTTGGCGAAGCCCCAGACGGTCAGTGGCTTGGTACCACCGGCGGGGTTGCGGCGTTGAAGCGAAAACGGCTCGGCGATGATGCGGTCATGGACGGTCATGCGGGTTCTCCTCGTGGGCTCGTTCTAAAGGGTTGGTCAGGTCATGCATTGCTTGGGATCCACCAGTCGCGGCCGCGCGCGGTGGTGACATATTCCGGCCAGCGGAAGTTGATCGGCGGTTCGTAGTCGCAGAGCGGCGCGATCCAGTTGGAGCCGCCGACGCCACCGCCGGTACGGGTGATGAACTCGTCCTTTGCCGCGTCGCGGGCGGTCTGGTCCTCGAGCAGGCGCAGCGCCGCCAGCGCGACCGTCTTGGCGGCGCAGATGACCATCGGGTCGATCGTCGCGGGAATGCCACCCAGCGCATTCATCACCCAGGAGGGATAGGCACCGCCATTCGCCGAGCGGAGCGCTGGGCGGGCGACATAGAAGCGGGCGGTCGGCGCGTGCCAGCTCATGTCGGTGTAGTCGTCGGAGGTCGAGTTCACCTGGGACGGTGGCAGGTCGCGGCGCAGGATCGCCTCAGCCTCTTGTGGCGAAATCAGCCGCTCAAGCTCATCGATAAAGGGGTTTTCGGTAGCAGTGCCGCCGGCATTGACCTGGATTTCCCGCGCGATTGTTCTGGCCAGTTGGTCCCAGCGTGGCGGCCCGACAGTCGACAGGGCTTCATGGGCAATCCCAGCCATGGCGTGGTTCGCGAGCCCAGGCCGTGACTTCGATACCCAGTGCCGCTCGTAGCGGCAGCCGCTGATCGCGGCCGCGGCCGCGGCGTTGCGGTCGAGCACCGCCGTTACCTGCTCGGCCATGCCGATGGCGGGCACGCGGATCATGTACTGGATCTCGGCCAGTCCCGCCGGCAGATTGTCGGCCGTGGCCTGGCCGGCCGTCAGGATCGCCTCGCTGATCGACCAGCCGCCCTGGTGTGGCAGCATGGAATCGCGCAACGCCTTGGAAGCCATGTACATGGTCATCAGTGCATCGTTGGCGCCCGGTGCCCTGACCGCCGAATGCGCCTGCGGGATCGGTGCGCCGTCGCTTGCGCGAACCCAATTTTCGGGTTCGTCGCAGACGAAGCGATAGATCATCGCGTAGGCCGCGCCGCAATGCGTATCCCAGCGCGCGGTATTGCAGAGCGGCAGCATGTAGAAGGGATGGAAGGAGATCATGCCGGCAAGGCCGTCATAGTAGCCTTTTGCCGCATGGATCGGCTTCGAACCGCGCACTTTTTCGGCCGGCTCGCCGGTAAAGCGCAGAGTGCCTTGAATGTCGTGGCGCTGCATGGCGGCTTTGGTGGCGAGCAGGCCGCCGAGACTTGCTATGCCGAGCCCCGAATGCGGGTCGGTATGGCCGCCGGCCTCGGCGCCAAGGCCAGGTCGCGGCTGCCTCACCGTCACGGCGTCCTGGCAATTGCCGGGCACGGCATCATATTCGGCATACATGCCCACTGTCGGTCCGGCACCGTTCGTCCAATGGGCGCAAAAGGCGGTCGGCATGCCGCCCGAGCCTTCCTCGACCGAAAATCCCTCGCGCTTGAGTCGATCGACATACCAGGCGGCCGACTGGTACTCGCGCCAGGCGGTCTCGCCGAAATCGAAAATGGTGCGTGTCCATGCCGACAGCAGGGGCTGGATGCCGTCCAGGCAGGCAAGCGCGGTCTCTTGCGCCGATGTCGTCACCGGTTTCTCCATGCTCTAGAAGAAAGCAGTGAAGCGGCTCGCCAAAAAGTGATATGTTTTCCTGGTTCATGCAAATTCGGTTCACCTCTTGAGAATCCCATCGACACAGGCGCTACGCGCGCTCGACAGTTTTGCCAGGCATGGCAGCGTCTGGCGCGCCGCCGACGAACTGCACCTGACCCGCAGCGCGGTGAGCCACCAATTGCGGCTGCTCGAGCGCGATCTCGGCTTCGATCTGCTGGAGCGGATCGGCAAGGGGGTGGCGCTCACCCCGCGTGGGCAGCGCTATGCCAGCGACGTTCGCAAGGCGCTGACCGTGCTCGGTGACGCGGTGACGCGCGATGCCGGCACTGGCGTCGGCGGCTCGTTCGCCGTCTCCTGTACGCCGGGTTTCGCCTCGCTGTTCCTGTGCACCCATATCGGCGAGTTCCGGCAGATGTACCCTGACGTCGCGCTGCGCATCCTGACGCCCCGACGGCTCGACGATGTCAGCAATGCCGAGGCAGACGCCTTCATCGCCTTTGGCGTGGGCAACTGGCCGAACCGCATGGCCGAGCTGTTGTGCGAAATCTCGTTCACGCCGCTCTGCAGCCCGACGCTGCTCAACAAGGTCGGAGGCCTTTCCAGGCCGGCGGACGTACTGCGCGCCAATCTGCTTCATCTCGACGACACCGAGGATTGGGCACGCTGGCTGGCGCTGTCCAAGGTTGAAAACCCGGACACCGAAGGCGGCATCTTCTTTTCCGACATGAACCTCGTCTTCTCGGCGGCGATTGCCGGGCAGGGGATCGCCATGGGTGACGAACTGACCAGCCGCCGTGCGCTGAGCGAAGGCCGTCTGGTCAGGCCTTTCGACATCGCGATCAAATCGCCGCGCTCCTATTTTCTGGTCTCCGAACACGCAAAGGCCTCGCACCCGGTCCTGGAAGCCTTCGCGGGATGGCTGAGGTCGACTCTCTCCGAGAATCGCATTCAGCCTTATTGAGGGGCAGGGTGGCGTCAGCCCGCCATAGATGAATGAAATTTGCCGATCAGGCGAAAACTATTCGGTTGCGGTGAGCTTCCGCCCTGCCTACGATTTGGCTCAACGGTAAGGATAGAGGCAGGATGCAGCAACCCGGCCGGGCCGCAGAGATCAAGGCAATCGGGATCGGCAAGAGCTTCGGCTCGTTCCGTGCGCTGGACAATCTGACGCTCGACATAGGCCGCGGCGAATTCCTGACGCTGCTTGGGCCCTCCGGCTCCGGCAAGACCACCTTCCTGATGATCCTGGCCGGCTTCGTGCAGCCGAGCGAGGGCAGGCTTTTCAGCGACGGCGCCGATATCACCGACCGCCCGGCCGAGCAGCGTGCCGCCGGCATGGTGTTCCAGGGCTATGCGCTCTTTCCGCATATGAGCGTCGAGGCCAACATCGCCTTCCCGCTCAAGGTCCGCAAGAAATCGGCCGCCGAGATCAAGAAGCGTGTCGGCGAGATGATCGAGCGCGTCGGTCTGGTCGGCCACGAGAAGAAATTGCCCTCGCAGCTTTCCGGTGGCCAGCAGCAGCGCGTCGCGCTGGCCCGGGCGCTGGTGTTCGAGCCGGGCGTGCTCCTGCTCGACGAGCCGTTTTCGGCGCTGGACAAGAGCCTGCGCGGCCAGATGCAGGCAGAGATGAAGCGCCTGCACCAGGAGACCGGCACCACCTTCGTCTTCGTTACCCACGACCAGAGCGAGGCGCTGGCGCTGTCTTCGCGCGTCGCCATATTCAATCATGGCAAACTGCTGCAGGTCGGCGCGCCGGACGAGGTCTACGACCGGCCGGACAATCGCTTCGTCGCCGAGTTCCTCGGCGAGATCAACATGCTGCCGCTGAAGGGGGTTAAGGCCGTCGACAACGGCTCGACGGGCCTTTGTGAGGACCGCGCGGTCAGCATGCACTGCAAGGCTGAGAAGGTACGTGGCGACGCCATCCTGGCGATCCGGCCCGAACACATGTCGATAGCGCGCGAGGCTGCCGCCGGAGAGAACGGCATTGCCGCGACGGCAATCGCCTCGACCTACCTGGGTGCGGCGACCAAGCTCGACCTCACCACGCGCCAAGGTGCCAAAGTCACCGTCTCGGTGCCCAACGAGGTCGCGGCGGCGGCGCTCAGCAAGGGCAATTCCGTGTGGCTGACATGGCCGGCGGAAAAGGGTTTCCTCCTTCCGGACGGAGGACAATGAGCGCCGGCGCGGCCTGATCAGCCGCACCGGCTTCCGGAATCAAAATCAACGAAAACAAAGGGGAACTGACATGAACGACACCAAGAAACAGGCCATCGAAACGCTGTCCGAAAGAACGAGACGCGGCGAGATCTCGCGTCGGCAGTTCACGCAACTCGCTGCCCTCGTGCTCGCCGGCACGCCGATGCTGCTGCGCTCGACCGGTGCCTTTGCCGCAGCAAAGGAACTTGTGCTGGTCAACTGGGGCGGCGATGCCATCACGGCCTACGACGCGGCCTATGGCCAGGCCTTCACCAAGGATACCGGTATCACCGTCAAGATGGACGGGTCGGGCCCGACCGAAGGCGCGATCGCCGCGCAATCCAAGAGCGGCGCCCCGACCTGGGACCTGGTCGACGTCGACCCGTTCTCGGCCATTGCGCTCGGCGCGCAAGGCATGCTCGAGCCGATCGACTACAACATCGTCGACAAAAAGAAGATGCGGCCGGGCTTCGGCTGGGACTATGCCGCCTCGACCTATTTCTTCTCCTATGTCATCGCCTACGATTCCGAGAAATACGGCAAGGATGCACCGACTGGCATGGCCGATTTCTTCGATGTGAAGAAATTCCCGGGCAAGCGTTCGCTCTACAAATGGGGCGTGTCGAGCTGGGAAGCGGCCCTTTTGGCCGACGGCATCGCGCCGGCTTCGCTCTACCCGCTCGACCTAAAACGTGCGCATGACAAGATATCAGCCTTCAAGGAAAACGTCGTCGCCTATTGGGGCGGCGGCGCCGAGAGCCAGAGCGTGCTGCTCAATGGCGAAGCCTCCATGGCGATCGTCTGGTCGACGCGCGCCTCGCTGATCGAGCAGGATTCCGGCGGCAAGATCAAGTTCATCTGGGACCAGGGCCTGATCTCGCCCGGCGCACTGGCCGTGCTCAAGAACAACCCCGGCGGCAAGGATGCGGCGATGAAGTTCATCGCCAGCGCCCAGGATCCGGAAAAGCAGCTCGTCATGTTCGACAAGCTCGGCCAGGGTCCGGCCAATCCGGCGGCCGACGCGCTGATCCCCGCCGACAAGAAGCGCATCAACCCCGTCGATCCCGAGAACATGAAGAAGCAGATCCCGCTCGACATGGACTGGTACGCCAAGAACTATGGGCCGGCGCTCGACGAATACACCAAGATCATCTCCGCCTGACCGGCGGCGATGCTGATCTAACATGAGAGGCGTTCTCTCCGACAGGATGGGCGCGGCGCTGTTGATGGCGCCGCTGCTCCTTTTTCTCGGCCTTGCCTATGCCTGGCCATTTCTCGGCGTGGTGAAATGGAGTTTCACCTTGCCGACGCCCGGGCTTGGCCAGTACGAGGCGTTGCTCACCGACGATCTGGTCCAGTCGGTGTTCATCCGCACGCTGCGCATCGCCGCGATCGTCACTATAGTGTCGGTCGCCGCCGCCTATGCTATTACGGTCGTCTGGGTTCGCGGCAGCCCGGCGCAGCGCCTCATCGCCGAATTCTGCATCCTGGTGCCGTTCTGGATCTCGGTGCTGACACGCGCCTTCGGCTGGGTGGCACTGCTGTCCAATCGCGGCCTGATCAACACCTGGCTGCAGTCGATCGGTTTTATCTCCGAACCGCTGACTTTGGTACGCAACGAATTCGGCGTCATTGTCGGCATGACGCATTTCCTCATTCCTTTCGCCGTCTTTCCGCTGGCTTCGGCCATGCGCAGCCTTGACGAGCGTGTTCTGCTCGCCGCGCGCGGCCTCGGCTCCAGCCGCATGCGCACCTTCTGGACGGTGTTCGTGCCGATGACGCGCTCCGGCATTATCGGCTCCGCGATGATCGTGTTCGTCTTCTCGCTCGGTTTCTTCGTCACGCCGGCGATTCTCGGTGGCGGGCGCAGCGTCATGATCGCCGAACTGATCTATCTCAGGATATTCCAGAGCCCGGACTGGGGGCTGGGGGCTGCGATCAGCGTCGTGCTGGTACTGTTCGTCGGCGCGCTGATGGCGCTCTTGTTCCGTTATGTCAGACCGAAGCAGCTGATCTGATGCCGACTTATCGCCCCGGTCCTGTCTCCCTGGTTATTGCCGCCCTGGTGGCGTTGTTCCTGCTGTTGCCGCTGTTGGCCGTCATCCCCGTGTCGCTGACGCCGAGCCGCATGCTGGCGATGCCGACGGGCGAATTGTCGTTGCGCCACTACCGATCGTTGATCGAGGATCCGCGCTGGCTCCAGTCGATCCTGCTTTCGATCCGCATCGGCATCGTCAGCAGCGCCATTTCAACTGTGCTGGCGCTCTGCTTCAGCCTCGGCGTCTGGATGTTCCAGCCGCGCTTCACCGCGACCCTCGTCGGCTTCGTGCTGTTGCCGATGGTGGTGCCACCGGTGGTTTCGGCGGTCACGCTCTACTTCCTGCTCACCTCCATCTCGGGCGTCAGTTCCTTCTTCGGCTACGATACCTGGCTCGGCGTTGCCATGGCGCATTCGGTGATGACGGTGCCGTTCGCGACGGTGCTGATCCTGGTCTCGCTCAGCCAGCTAGACCGACGCATCGACCTTGCCGCGCGGGGGCTTGGCGCAAGTGTCTGGGCGCGCGCCACGCGCGTCATCATGCCCAACATCAAATTCGGCATCGTCACCGCGGCGCTGCTGTCCTTCGTGCTGTCCTGGGAAGAGATCGGCGTCACTTTGTTCATCACCTCGGTCAACGCCATCACGCTGCCGCGCCTGATGTGGATGGGACTACGTGACAACATCGACCCGGCGATCGCCGCCCTGTCGGTGATTTTGATCATCATCACCGTGCTGGTTCTGGCGGTGAGGAGCGTCGTGGTCAGGCTGAACCGGGGGAGCAAGCCGGTCTAGACGAATCGCACCGAGACTTTGCCGAACCTGCCCAAATCGCCAATGACTTCGTCACCGGCGGCGACGCTGATCGGTGTCACGCAAGTTCCGGTGATCACCACCTGTCCCGGTTGGGGCGCTATGCCAAGCCGCGACAGCTCATTGACCAGCCATGTCAGCGCGATACGCGGGTCGCCGAGGACAGCCGCGCCCGTTCCGTCGTGCCGCGACTTACCCGAAACGAGACCGGTCGCCGGGTACTCCGCCAGGTTCACGTCGCGCCAATCGTCTTCGGCAGGCTGGCCGATGACAAACAGATTGGCGCAGGCATTGTCCGCGATCAGCTGCGGCGCGCCGACAGCGCAGAAATCATCATATCGTGAGTCCGGTATTTCGATCGCCGGATGCAGGGTCGCCACGGCGTCCATCACGTCAGCGATTTCATGAGGTGCGGCGCGAGGTGGGATCTGGCGGCCGAAACGGAACGCGAATTCGACCTCGGCGACCCGCATCTTGCTCGTCGCCAGCGAGACGATCCCGCCGACCTCGACCGCTTTTTCGGCGAGCAGACGCCCGGCCATCGGGCCGTCGACGTTGATATGCCTTTGACCGGCCAGGCTGGTTGCCGCGATCTTCCAGCCGAAAAGCGGGGCCGCCGAATGCTCCATGACATGCGACTGGATGGCGTAACCTTCGGTGCGCGTTTTCGGCCGCAGTTCCTCGGGTATGGCGTCGACATGGGTGCCATTGTCCCAATGGCCTACCAGCAGACGTGACGCGGCCCTGGCCTTTTCTGGATCGAGCATGGTCAGCTCCGGAAATCGGGAACATGCTCCTCTGTCCGGCCAAGCCGGCAAGGAACATTCCGTCGTATGGACCAGCCTATATGGGGCAAGATCGCGTGACCAGACAAGCAGAGGCAAGCTCATGGTCAATTTGCCAGGCCCTATCGCGCCGACTGACGAGATTGTCGGCAAGTCGTATTTTCGAGATCATCGGCGTTCATGATTCCGATGACGAATCGCCATCGTCTTCGCGTGGCGAACCGCTATATCTGAGAAGGGATGCGGACATGGGCAGGCTTTGGAAAAGCATTGTCGGTGGCGCAACGGCTTGAGGAAATGGACGATGACCGCGCCCGGCGATTTGCAGCAGGCCCTGTTTCTAAGACTGAAAAGCGATGCGTCGCTGTCGGCGCTGCTGGGCGGCGCCGGACTGCTCGAGCGGGCAACCGACAACGTCGCCTTTCCCTATGTGACTTCAGGCCAGACTTCTGCCTTTGACTGGGACACCGGCGCCGAGAACAACGACGACCAGCTGATCACGCTGCATGTCTGGTCGAAGGCGCATGGCGAGGCCGAGACCCGGGCGATCATGGATGCCATCAAGGCGCGGCTTGCCGGAGCGGTGTTGGTTATAGGCCCGCGTGGCCAGACGCGGCTGTCGCTGGAATTCAGCGAGGCGCGTTACGATGAGGAACTCCTTGTCCACCATGGCCTGCTGCGATTCCGTGCGCTGACGCAGGAAAACGCCTGACGCACTTTCAATATCACCAAAACGGAGTCTAGACTGAGCTTTCGCGGGTTTCACTGGGGGGCGGTGAAATCCAAGATGTCTGTCTCGCGTTGCAGGGGTGTGGCGAGCATGGTTTCAGGGCCGTTCACTGTTCATTTCACGTTCAGCACCGATGCGTTACAACGCGGGTCATGAAAACGCTTCGCTCCCATTTCCGAACCGCGACCCTGGCGCTTAGTGCCGCCGGGCTGTTTGCGTCGCAGGCAATGGCGATACCGGTCATCGAGCCCGACCAGGCCAGCCCAATCGTCCTGGCTGCATCCGACTGCTATGCGATCGGTCAGCAGGTGGCTCAGCAGAATGGCGGAACGCTCGCCAAGGCTTCGGCATCGACGCGTGGCGGCCAGCCGGTCTGCGTCATCGTCGTGCTCGTGCCCGGCAAGGACGGACAACGTCCGCGCCGCTCCGAAATCGTCGTTCCGCAGAACTGACCGGTCTTCCCTCCGTTTCCCAGGCCAGCGGAATCGGCCTATATCTGAAATCTTCAATCAACAGGCATTGGTCCCCGTATGCGCGTACTCGTCGTCGAGGATGACAAGGATCTCAACCGGCAGATCTCGGATGCGCTGGTCGATGCCGGCTATGTCGTCGATCGTGCCTTCGACGGCGAGGAGGGCCATTTCCTCGGCGACACAGAGCCTTACGATGCCGTTGTGCTCGACATCGGCCTGCCGCAGATGGACGGCATCAGCGTGGTCGAGCGCTGGCGTCGCGGCGGCCGCAAGATGCCGGTGCTGATCCTGACCGCGCGTGACCGCTGGAGCGACAAGGTCTCCGGCATCGACGCCGGCGCCGACGACTACGTCACCAAGCCGTTCCACATCGAGGAGGTGCTGGCGCGCGTCAGGGCCCTGATCCGCCGCGCGGCCGGCCACGCCTCGTCGGAACTGACCTGCGGGCCGCTGCGTCTCGACACCAAGGCTTCGAAGGCCGATGTCAACGGCGTGCCGCTGAAATTGACCTCGCACGAATTCCGGCTGCTTGCCTATCTGATGCACCACATGGGCGAGGTCGTTTCGCGCACCGAACTGGTTGAGCATCTCTACGACCAGGACTTCGACCGCGATTCCAACACCATCGAGGTCTTTGTCGGACGATTGCGCAAGAAGATGGGCATCGACATGATCGAAACCGTACGCGGCATGGGCTACCGCATGCGCGAGCCGGAGGCGTAAGGCGGAACCGCTCCCCACCAACCCGGCCGTGGGCAGACGGCTCTCGCTGCGCGCGTGGCCGCGCTCGCTGACGTTCCGCGTCATCGCCTTCTCCACCGTGTGGGCGATCCTGACCCTGGTCGTCATCTTCACCCTGATCACAACGCTCTACCGACAGGCCAGCGAGCGGGGCTTCGACAGCCTGTTGTCGGCGCATCTGTTCAACCTGATCGGCTCCATCGGCATCTCCGACAGCGGCGCGTTGACCGGCTCCCCCGATCTTGGCGATCTCCGTTTCTCGGAACCGAATTCGGGCTGGTACTGGTCCGTCGAGCCCGCCTCGGAAGGCGTGCATGGCGATCTTCACTCGTCGTCCATGACCCGGACCATCCCGTCGCCGGACGTGGCGGATGTTCCCTTCAACGCCAATTTCCAGCGCAGCTATGCCGCGCAAGGCATCAATGGCGAGGAGCTGGTCGTGTTCGAGAGCGAATTCGTTCTCGACGCGAAGAACCGCGCCGCGCGCTTCCGCGTCATGGGCAACAAGACCGAGTTGGAGCAGGAAATAGGAACGTTCCAGCGCCGCCTGCTGACCTATCTCAGCCTGTTCGGCATCGGCATGATCGCCATCAACGCCATCGCCATCCTGCTCGGGCTGCAGCCGTTGCGCAGGGTCCGGAACGCACTCGCCATGGTGCGCGAGGGCACCGCACAGAGGCTCGACGGCCGTTTCCCGGCCGAGATCGAACCGTTAGCCAACGAAACCAACGCCTTGATAGAAAATAACAAACGCATCGTCGAGCGCTCGCGCACCCAGGTCGGCAACCTCGCCCATTCCCTGAAGACACCGCTTGCCGTTCTGCTCAACGAGGGCCGGGCGCTTGGCGGCGCCAAGGGACAGTTGATCGCCGAGCAGGCCGCCTCCATGCAAAAGCAGATCGACCATTACCTGCAGCGTGCCCGCGTCGCGGCGCAGCGCGACAGCGTCGTCTATCGCACGCCGGTGGCACCGCTGGTGCAGCGCATGGTGCGCGTTTTGCAGAAGCTGAACCCGCGGACCAGCCTGTCGCTGTCGCTGCCGGCCACCGAGATCGTCTTTGCCGGCGAACGCGAGGACCTCGAGGAACTGCTTGGCAATCTTCTCGAAAATGCGGTGAAATGGGCAAGGAGTGCTGTCGCGATCTCGGTCGTGCCCTTGGCCGGCAAGGATGAGAGCCTGTTTGAGATCAGCATCGAGGACGACGGACCGGGGATTCCCGAGGATAGGGCCCGTGAAGCGCTGAAGCGAGGGCGGCGCCTCGATGAGACCAAGCCTGGGACGGGCCTGGGCCTTGCCATTGTCGCCGATCTCGTCAACGAGTATGGAGGCGTCCTGGCACTCGAGCGGTCCGGCATGGGCGGACTGAAGGCGACGGTGCGATTGCGGAGCCTGCAGTAATGCTACCCAGGCCAATCGGCAGCAATGGAAGGCGCATCTTGTGGCGGCATATCGATTGACCCCAGAGCAGCCGCCAGTGGCCAAATTTCCGACAAATATCAACACTATGGCCACGCCTACTTCTCCGATGACGCGGCCCCCGGCGCATCCATGGCAGGCTCCAACTCAAGAAAACCGGTTGTTGGCATGAAGATTCGCGTCGCGCTTGTTTCCGCATTGCTGGCCGTGTCGGGCTGCACCACCTTGAGCGGCAAGGGTCCGACCGTGGCGGCGACACCGGCCTCGACGCCTCCGGCCGGCGGCAAGGTCGTTACCAAGTCGATCATCTCCGCCATGGGCGGCGGCCTCATTGGCGGGTCGATCGGCAACGGTCTGAGCGACACGGAGAAGCGCAGCGCGCTCGAGGCCGAATACAAGGCGCTCGAATACAACACCAGCGGCCAGAAGGTGACCTGGAAGGGCGATCAGGCCTCACGCTATGGCGAGGTCGTCCCTGCCCAGCCTTACCGCGTCGGTTCGCAGGATTGCCGCCAATACACACAGACGGTGTTCACGGGCGGCGCCAGCGTCACGGCGCACGGAACAGCCTGCCGCAATGCCGACGGCAGTTGGACGCCATTGACCTAGCCAGCCGGGTCTCGTTGCGATCCGGCCGGTGGATTTCGATCGCGACATTCGGCGCGTGCCGTCAAAGCGTCGCAGGATGCCTGTGTTGGCAGGGCAGGGCTCTGCCGTTATTGGAAGAACCATGCTGTTCTGGGTCATAGCCGCAATTCTCACGCTGGGCGCCAGCCTGGCGGTGCTTTTGCCGTTGGCTGGTGCCTCCAAGGGCGCATCATCGAGTGGCGATCACGATCTGGAAGTCTATCGCGATCAACTGTCCGAACTCGACCGCGATGCCGGGCGCGGTTTGATCGGGCACGCTGAAGCGGCCGAGGCGCGCGCCGAGATCGCCCGCCGCATCCTTCGCCTGGGCAACGCGGATATGGCGGCCAAGGCGTCCGGCAGGTCATCGGGCACCGTACGGCTTGTCGCGACCGTTGCGGTGCTGGCGGTTCCGTTGGTCAGTTGGGGGCTCTACAGTCAGATCGGCTCGCCTGACCTGCCGTCGCAGCCGCTCAGTGAGCGGTTGGCCAAGAACCCCGCCGACAGTTCGGTCGATGAGCTGGTGGCGCGCGCCGAGGCCCATCTTGCCGCCAATCCTTCCGACGGCAGGGGCTGGGACGTGCTGGCGCCGGTCTATCTGCGTATGCAGCGCTTTGCCGACGCCGCGGCGGCCTACCGCAACGCCATTCGCCTGGACGGCGACAGCGCTGTCCGTCAGGCCGGTCTCGGCGAGGCGATCGCCGGTGCGGCGGGCGGCATTGTTTCGGCCGATGCCCAGGATGCCTTCGAGGCGGCCTTGAAGCTTGACCCGGCCAATGCGAAAGCCGGTTTCTATCTGGCCATGGCACTGGCGCAGGAGGGCCGTGGCAAGGAAGCGGCCGCGGCCTGGCAGGCTATGCTTGGTACACTGCCGCCGGATTCGCCGTGGCGCGGCGCTGTCGAACAGGCGCTGGCCAAATCCGGCGGCCCGGAAGTCGCCTCCGGCACGACCGTGAAAGGCCCCGATGCCGCCGATGTCGACGCGGCGTCCTCCATGTCGCAGCAGGACAGGGAAGCCATGATCAACACCATGGTCGCCGGCCTGGACGACAAACTTCGTCAAAATCCGCGCGACCCGGAAGGATGGATGCGGCTGGTTCGTTCCTATGTCGTGCTGGGCAAGGCCGATCAGGCGCGCGATGCGCTGGGCCGCGCCATCGCGGTCTTTGGCGCCGATAGTGACGAAGCCAAGAAATTCACCGCCTTTGCCGCCTCGCTCGGCTTGACGGCGACGGAGTAGAATTGGGTATGACGCGCAAGCAGAAACGATTGTCGGTCATCGCGGGCGGATTGGTTTTTCTGGGTGCCGCCACCGGGCTGACCTTCTATGCGCTTGGCCAGAAGGCGTCCTATTTCTACATGCCGGCCGATCTGACCACCGCCAGCGTTCAGCCGGGCCAGCGCATCAGGCTCGGCGGTTTGGTCGAAAAAGGCACCATCCAGCGCGGCCAGGGCGCAACGGTTGCCTTTTCGGTCACCGACACCCACAAATCGGTCAAGGTGACTTATACCGGCATCTTGCCCGACCTTTTCCGCGAAGAGCAGGGTGTCATCACCGAGGGTACCTTCGGCCCTGACGGCGTCTTTGTCGCCGACAGCGTTCTGGCCAAGCACGACGAGCGCTACATGCCCAAGGAAGTAGCCGACGGCCTGAAGGCCAAGGGCGTCTGGCAGGAGAGCAAGAGTGAGTAACTCTGGCGGAAGAGCAAGCGTGAGTCGCGCGAATGGTTGAAACCGGACATTTCGCCCTGGTTCTGGCGTTCGCGCTTTCACTGGTGCAGACGATCGTGCCGCTGTTTGGCGCGCGGCTGAACAATCAGCGCCTGATGGCGGTCGGCGGTCCGGTCGCGGTGACCGGTTTCGCGTTGACGGCGCTATCCTTCGCGGCCCTTGCGAGCGCCTATGCAAGCTCTGATTTTTCCCTGGCGAACGTCTGGGAGAACTCGCATTCGCTGCAGCCGCTGATCTACAAGATCACTGGAACCTGGGGCAATCACGAAGGTTCGATGCTGCTCTGGGTGCTGATCCTGACCTTCTTCGGCGCGCTTGTCGCCGCTTTTGGCTCCAACTTGCCGGCGACGCTGCGCGCCAATGTGCTCGCCGTGCAGGGCGCTATTGGCGCTGCCTTCTTCCTGTTCATCCTGGTGACCTCCAATCCCTTCATCCGGCTCAATCCGGCGCCCATCGAAGGCCGCGATCTCAACCCGATCCTGCAGGATCTTGGCCTCGCCATTCACCCGCCGATGCTCTATCTCGGTTATGTCGGCTTCTCGATCTGCTTTTCCTTCTCGGTCGCCGCCCTCATCGAGGGTCGCATCGATGCCTCCTGGGCGCGCTGGGTGCGGCCATGGACGCTGGTCGCCTGGATGTTCCTGACCGGCGGCATCGCCATGGGATCGTATTGGGCCTATTACGAACTCGGCTGGGGCGGTTTCTGGTTCTGGGATCCGGTCGAGAACGCTTCCTTCATGCCGTGGCTGGCTGGCACCGCGCTGCTGCATTCGGCCATCGTCATGGAAAAGCGCTCGGCGTTGAAGATCTGGACGCTGCTGCTCGCCATCCTCACCTTCTCGCTGTCGCTGCTCGGCACCTTCCTGGTGCGTTCGGGCGTCCTGACTTCCGTCCACGCCTTTGCCACCGATCCGACGCGCGGCGTCTTTATCCTGTGCATCCTGACGCTGTTCATCGGTGGCTCGCTGGCGCTGTTTGCGCTGCGCGCCTCGAAGCTGACGGCAGGCGGCCTGTTTCACCCGGTTTCGCGTGAAGGCGCGCTCGTCCTCAACAATCTGTTTCTGACCACTGCGACCGCCACGGTGCTCGTCGGCACGCTCTATCCGCTGGCGGTCGAGGCTTTTTCGGCCGACAAGATTTCGGTAGGAGCGCCGTTCTTCAACCTTACCTTCGCGCCGCTGATGGTGCCGCTGCTGGTGATGGTTCCCTTTGGGCCGCTGCTGGCCTGGAAGCGCGGCGATGTCTTCGGCGTTGCGCAGCGGTTGATGGCCGCGTTCGCCGCCGCACTTCTAGCGACGCTGGTTACGGTCCTGTTCATCGACGGCGCTTCGGTGCTTGCCGCGCTTGGCGTCGGCCTCGGCGTCTGGCTGATCCTTGGCGCGCTGACCGACCTCGCCACCAAGGCGGGGGTCGGCAATGTCGCCGCGCCGACAATGGTCAGGCGTCTGGTTGGTTTGCCACGCTCGGTCTTCGGGACTGCTTTCGCGCATCTTGGCCTCGGCCTGACCGTGCTCGGCATTGTTGGCACGCTCTGCTTCGGGACGGAGAAGATCCTGTCCATGCATGCTGGTGAAACCGTCGAAATCTCCGGCCGCACGGTGCGGTTCGTCGGGCTCTATCCTGCACAGGGACCGAACTACAGCGAGGATCGCGGGCGTTTCGAGCTGATCGGCGTCAGCGGCAGCCCTGTCGGCGAAGTCAGCTCCGCCAAGCGTTTCTATCCGGTGCGGCAGATGACGACGACGGAGTCCGGCATCAAGACTATTGGCCTTTCCCAGCTCTACATTTCGCTCGGCGACGAGGGCAAGGACGGCTCGGTCGTGGTGCGTCTGTGGTGGAAGCCGCTGGTAACGCTGATCTGGGGCGGCGGCCTGGTGATGATGGCGGGTGCGGCCATGTCGCTGATGGACAGGCGCCTGCGGGTCGGCGCGCCTTCGCGCCGTCGCAAGCAGGCGGTGGCGCCGGCGGGCCTGCCATGAGGGCAAGGCTTTCGGTGACGTCGATAGTCCTGTTGCTGGCATTGTTCTTCGCCGGAACGGCAATGGCGGTGAAGCCCGACGAGATGCTGGCCGACCCGGCACTCGAGGCGCGGGCGCGGGCGCTGTCGGAAGGCCTGCGCTGCATGGTCTGCCAGAATCAGTCGATAGACGAATCCGACGCGGACCTTGCCAGGGACCTGCGTATCCTGGTGCGACAACGCCTTGTCGCGGGCGATACCGACCGGCAGGTGATGGATTATGTGGTTTCGCGTTACGGCGAGTTCGTGCTGCTGAAGCCACGCTTCGATCTGCGCAACGCGCTGCTGTGGGGCACGCCGGTTCTCCTGCTTCTGGCCGGCGGCGTGTTTATAGTGCTCAGTGCGCGGTCGCGCCGGCTTCCGGCAACGGCAGCGCTTTCGGTCGAAGAGCAGGCCGCATTGGACGCGATCCTCCGCCGCGACTGACGGCTGCCGTCGCCCGCCAACATTACCAAAGTTTCATGTGCCGGAAATGGCGTCGTAATGTGCGCTTCCCTAATTCTCGTTCCTTGAGGATGCCGATCAAGGCGCGTCCGCTTGAAAGAGGATAAGAGATCCATGAATATTGCCCCCGATTCATATTTCCGCACCCGCAAGCGTCTTCTGGCTGCTGCCGCGTCTATCGCGGTCGCCGGTGCGATCGGCGTTGGCGCGCTGACCAGCGGAACCAGCCCCGTTCTCGCTGACGCCGTGCGCGTCGAGGCCCCGCAGGTTCCGAGCTTCGCCGATGTCGTGGAGCGTGTGTCGCCAGCCGTGGTCAGCGTCAAGGTCAAGGCCAAGATCCAGCCGACCGCCGATGATGGCTCCGACGATCAGGACGGCCTCGACAATCTTCCCAACAATCCGCAGCTGCGTCGTTTCTTTAAGGAATTCCGCGGCTTTGGTGACCAGGGCGGCCAGAACGACGAAGGTCATCGTCGCTTCGGTCATCGCGACCGCAACAATGGCGAGCCGCGCCCGGTAGCGCAGGGCTCCGGCTTCTTCATCTCCGAAGACGGTTACCTCGTCACCAACAACCACGTCGTCGAAGAGGGCACCGCCTTCACCGTTGTGACCAATGACGGCAAGGAACTCGATGCCAAGCTGGTCGGCACCGATCCGCGCACCGATCTCGCCGTGCTCAAGGTCGATGGTGGCGGCAAGTTCACCTATGTCGACTTCGCCGACGATTCCAAGGTTCGTGTCGGTGACTGGGTCGTGGCTGTCGGCAATCCGTTCGGCCTCGGCGGCACCGTCACCGCTGGCATCGTCTCGGCGCGCGGCCGCGATATCGGCGCCGGCCCCTATGACGATTTCCTCCAGATCGACGCCTCGGTCAACCGCGGCAATTCAGGCGGCCCGACCTTCAACCTCAACGGCCAGGTGGTCGGCATCAACACCGCCATCTTCTCGCCTTCCGGCGGCAGCGTCGGCATCGCCTTCGACATTCCGGCCTCGACCGCCAAGCAGGTCGTCGGGGACCTGATGAAGAGCGGTGCGGTGCAGCGCGGCTGGCTGGGCGTCGAAATCCAGCCGGTCACCTCCGACATCGCCGAGTCGCTCGGCCTGAAGTCCAACAATGGCGCCTTGGTTTCGAGCGCCCAGGACGATGGCCCCGGCAAGAAGGCCGGCATATCAGCCGGCGACGTGATCACCCAGGTCGACGGCAAGGATGTTGCGTCGCCGAAGGAACTCGCCCGCCTGATCGGCGCCTATTCGCCAGGCAAGTCGGTCGATGTCACGGTCTGGCGCGATGGCAAGAGCCAGACGGTCAAGGTCGATCTCGGCAAACTGCCGGCGAGCGACAAGCAGGCCTCGAACGACCAGCAACAGCAGCCTGCCGCTCCGGCAAAGCCTGACACGCTGGCCGATCTCGGTCTCACCGTCACCAAGTCTGAAAACGGCAAGGGTCTGGTGGTGACAGACGTCGACCCCGACAGCGCCGCCGCCGATCGCGGCATCCAGCCGGGCGACGTCATCACCGCGGTCAACTCGGCGGAGGTCAATGGCACCGAAGACGTCACCAAGGCCATGGCCGATGCGGTCAAATCCGGACGCAAGGCGGTGCTGATGCAGATCACCCGTGACGACAACAACCGATTCGTCGCGGTGCCGGTGGCCAAGGGCTGAGACGACTTTTCCAATGCGGCGGTTTCAACACCCCCGAGTCGCCGCATGGGGAAAGTAAGAAGGAGAGCCCGTTAGTCAGTCATCGCGCTCTCCTTCAGCGGCAGCGGGCTTCCCATCGCCCGCTGCCGCGCCCGTATGTGGCTGCCCACTCAGGCCCTCGTGCCCGATGCCGGTTGGTCCCGGGTTGCAGGTAACGACATGACCGGGAACTGGCATGTTCGGCCTAACGACGCCACGGAACAAAGATTTTATCGCGTACGCTCTCGATCGTCTTGATCGCGATGCGCTTTGGCAAAGGCTAAAATGCAGATGCCGGCTACTCAACCTTCAAGCGAAATCGCGTATAACGGCCCTATGAAGATTCTCGTCATAGAAGACGATCGCGAGGCTGCGGATTATCTGCAGAAAGCCTTCACCGAAGCCGGTCATACCGCGCATGTTGCGGGTGACGGCGAGACCGGCTTCGCGCTTGCCGATGCGGGTGACTACGATGTGATGGTCATCGATCGGATGATGCCGCGCCGCGACGGCCTGTCGGTTATTGCCGCCCTCCGCTCCAGGGGCAACACGACGCCGGTGCTCATCCTTTCGGCGCTGGGCGAAGTCGATGACCGGGTCACCGGCCTGCGCGCCGGCGGTGACGATTACCTAACCAAGCCCTATGCCTTTTCCGAACTTCTGGCTCGTGTCGAGGTGCTCAACCGACGCGCCAGCGCCAAGGAGGCCGAGACCGTCTACCGGGTTGGCGATCTTGAACTCGACAGGCTATCGCATTCTGTCCGCCGGGCGGGCCGTGAGATCACGCTCCAGCCACGCGAATTCCGCCTGCTCGAATATCTCATGCGCCATGCCGGCCAGGTTGTGACGCGCACGATGCTGCTCGAAAATGTCTGGGACTATCATTTCGATCCGCAGACCAATGTCATCGACGTCCACGTCTCTCGGCTGCGCGGCAAGATCGAAAAGGGCTTCGACAAGCCGATCCTGCATACCGTTCGCGGCGCCGGCTACATGCTGAAGGGCGGCTAGGCGGCGGCATGGCGCTTTCCGTGCCCGCCATCATGAAGACGACGGCCGCGCGGCTTTCGGCGCTCTATCTCTTGCTCTTCGCGCTCTGTGCGGTGCTGCTCGTCCTCTATATGACTTCGCTCTCGGCGCGCATGCTGACCGGGCAGACGCAGGAGACCATCAACGACGAGGTGCTCGGCCTTGCCCGCGCCTATCAGCGCGGTGGCCTTCCCGTATTGGTCCGCGTGGTCGAGGCCCGCTCGCGGCAGCCCGGCGCCAATCTCTATCTGATCGCCGATGCCAACGGCCAGATCCTGACCGGTAACGTGCAGAGCCTCGAGCCGGGCGTTCTCGAAAACGAAGGCTGGACCACCAGCCCTTTTTCCTATCAGCGCTTTGGCGAGGGAGAACTCGACCGTCTACGCAACTTGCCTGCCGACAAGGGGACCGCACAGCCCGACCAGAGCGACACGCAAGCGCAGGGCGAGAAGGGCCACAACGCCATTGCCCTGGTGCTGCGGCTGCCGAACCAGATGATCATGCTGGTCGGCCGCGATCTCGGCGAGCCGGAGCGGTTCCGTGCCGTCATCCGCCGTTCGCTGATGCTGGCGCTCGGCATGATGGCCCTGGGTGGCATCCTGATCTGGTTCTTTGTCGGCCGCGCGGCGCTGAAGCGTATCGATGGCGTATCGGAGGCAAGCCGGCGCATCATGGGCGGGGATCTCTCCGGCCGGCTGCCGGTGACCGGCGCCGGCGACGAGTTCGACCGGCTTTCGGAAAACCTCAATGCCATGCTGGCCAGGATCGCCACACTCAACGAAGGCCTCAAGCAGGTTTCCGACAACATCGCGCATGACCTCAAGACGCCGCTGACCCGGCTGCGCAACCGGGCCGAAGCGACGCTTTCCGGCAAGCAGAAGACATCGGATTATCGACAGGCGCTGGAAGGCACCATCGCCGAGTCCGACCAGTTGATAAAGACCTTCAACGCCATCCTGATGATCTCCCGCCTGGAGGCGGGCTATTCTTCCGAGCACACCAGCCGCGTCGATCTGGCGGTGGCCGTTCGTGATGTCGTCGAACTCTATGAGCCGGTGGCCGAGGAGGCTGGCGTTTCGCTGGACACCGAGGTGAACGGTGCTTTTGTCGTCGACGGCAACCGCGAGCTGATCGGCCAGGCGCTCTCCAACATCGTCGACAATGCGATCAAGTACTCGACCGATTCGACGTCCAAGCCGGCGGTCCGTGTAAAGCTCGAACGCACGCATGGCGAGATCAGGCTTTCCGTCACGGACAATGGCCAGGGCATTCCCGACGACGCCGATCGCGCCCGGGCGACGGAGCGCTTCGTGCGGCTGGAGAAGAGCCGTTCGCAGCCTGGTTCCGGCCTTGGCCTCAGTCTCGCCAAGGCGGTCATGACATTCCATTACGGCCGGCTTGACCTGCTGCCTGGCAATCCAGGACTATCCGTGGTCATGAGTTTCCCGGCACGCGAGGATCACTGATGGCGGCCGTTGCCAAGCGGAGCAAGACAGACTGGCTGCTCAGCCTGGAAACCCCGCTTGTCCCGCTCGACGAAGCCCGGGCACGACAGGAGCTGGCCGAAATCGCGGACGCAGCGCGCGAAGAGGGGCTGACACGGGTGGCCAAATTCCTGGCCGGCAAAGGGAAGGCGCAGGATCTCCTCGCCGCTGTCTTCGACCTTTCGCCGTTCCTGCGCGACACGGCGCGCCGCCGGCCGCAAATCCTGGACGGGCTGTTCGACCTGCCGGTAGAGGCCCGTCTGAAGGCGATCACCGCCGCGATCGACAAGGCGCCGCTGGCCGAAACGGTCTCGGAATCCGGCCTGATGATGGCGCTGCGCCGGCATAAGGCAGAGGCGCATTTCCTGATCGCGCTCGCCGATCTTTCGGGCGAGGCCGAAACCTCGCTGACCGTAAGGCGGTTGAGCGATCTCGCCGACGCCTGCACCCGCGCGGCAGTCGATTTCCTGCTGCGTGACGCGCATGGCCAGGGCAAGCTCAAGCTGCCCGACCTCGACAACCCCTCGCATCGATCGGGCTGGATCCTGCTCGGCATGGGCAAGCTCGGCGCGCATGAGCTGAATTTCTCCTCCGACATCGACCTCGTCGTGTTCTTCGATCCGGAGGCACCCGCCGTGGTCGATCCTCTCGACGCCACCGACCTGTTCTCACGCCTGACGCGCCGGCTGGTTCGCATCCTGCAGGACCGCACCGAGCACGGCTATGTCTTCCGCACCGATCTGAGGTTGCGTCCCGATCCCGGCTCCACCCCGCTGGCTATCCCGGTTGAAGCCGCGCTTCGCTACTACGAAGCGCGTGGCCAGAACTGGGAGCGTGCCGCGATGATCAAGGCCCGCCCGGTGGCCGGCGATCTCGCCGCGGGCGATGCCTTCCTCAAGGAGCTCCAGCCCTATATCTGGCGCAAATACATGGATTACGCGGCGATTGCCGACGTCCATTCGATCAAGCGCCAGATTCATGCCCATAAGGGCCATGGCGAGATCGCGGTGAAGGGGCACAACGTCAAGCTCGGGCGCGGCGGCATCCGCGAGATCGAGTTCTTCGTCCAGACCCAGCAGCTCATCGCCGGCGGCCGCTTTCCGGAGCTGCGCGGCCGCGAAACCGTGCCGATGCTCGGTCAGCTCGCGGCCCGAGGCTGGATCACATCAGACGCAAGAGACGCACTCGCCCTCCAGTACTGGTTCCTGCGCCGGGTCGAACACGCCATCCAGATGGTGGCCGACGAGCAGATGCACACGCTGCCGGAAGACGATGAAGGGCTGGAGCGCATCGCCCGCATGCTGGGCTTCGCCGACGCCGCCGCGTTCGCCGGGGCCTTCCGTGCCTCGCTGCAGCAGGTCGAGCGCCACTATGCGGCGCTGTTCGAAACCGCGCCCGAGCTTTCGGCCGGCATCGGCAACCTGGTCTTCACCGGTGACGTCGACGACCCGGACACGCTGCAGACCCTGCACGGCCTCGGCTTTCAGCGGCCGAGCGATATCTGCCGTGTCATCCGCGGCTGGCATTTCGGCCGCTATCGCGTCACCCAGTCGGCGGAGGCGCGCGAGCGGCTGACGGAACTGACGCCGGCACTGCTCAAGGCCTTTGGCCAGACGCGCCGGGCCGACGAGGCGCTGGTCCGTTTCGACGAGTTCCTCGCCGGCCTGCCGGCCGGCATCCAGCTGTTTTCGCTGCTGCAGTCGAATCCCGCACTGCTCAAGCTGATGGCGACGATCATGGGCGCGGCACCAAGGCTGGCGGCCATCATCACTCGCCGGCCGCATGTCTTCGACGGCTTGCTCGACCCGGCATTGCTGACCGAGCTGCCAGACCGCGCCTATCTCTCGGGGCGGCTTTCCGCCTTTCTCGAGGGCGACAGGGCCTATGAGGACGTGCTCGATCGCTTACGCATATTTGCTTCCGAACAGAAATTCCTCATCGGTGTGCGGCTGCTCGCGGGCTCGATCGACCCAGCTCGCGCCGGCCGCGCTTTCTCCGATCTGGCGGACCTGACCATTGCGGCGGCGTTGCAAGCGGTGATCGCCGAATTCGCGGTGCGCCACGGCACGATCGCCGGTGGCGTGGTTTCGCTGCTCGGCATGGGCAAGCTCGGCAGCCGCGAATTGACAGCCGGATCGGATGTCGATCTCATCCTGCTTTACGATCACGACGCGGACGCCGAGGACTCCGATGGTGAAAAGCCGCTGGCGCCGTCGCACTACTACACCCGCATGACACAACGGCTGATATCCGCGGTATCGGCGCCGACGGCGGAGGGGGTGCTTTACGAGCTCGACCTGCGTTTGCGGCCGTCCGGCAACAAGGGACCGGTCGCCACCCATATCGATGCCTTCAAGAAATACCAGCGCCAGGAAGCCTGGACGTGGGAACACATGGCGCTGTCGCGGGCGCGGCCGATTGCCGGCCACTCCGACCTCTGCGCCGAGGTGGAAACGGAAGTCGCCGCGCTGCTCGGCCAGCCGCGCGACGCGGCGAAGGTGAAAACCGAAGCTTCCGACATGCGCACCATGATCGAGCAGGAAAAACCGCCCCGCGACCTGTGGGACATCAAGCTCATACCGGGCGGTCTGATCGATCTCGAATTCATCGCCCAGGTGGCTGTCATCACTGGGCAGGTCGAGGCCGGGCCACGCGCCACCGGTACGGCCGAGATCCTGTCTCGTCTGACGCCCCGTTTCGCCAATGCCGTGATCCGGCAGGACCTTGGCGAGGCTTACTCCCTTTATCTGGCACTGACCCAGATGACGCGGCTGTGCCTCACCGGACCATTCGAACGTGACGACGTTCCGCCGGGGCTTTCGGATCTGCTTCTGGCGGTCACCGACCTGCCGGATTTCGGTGTGCTGGAAGCACATCTCAAGGAGACGTCGCAAAAGGTCAGGAAGGATTTCGACCTTCTGCTTCGTGCCGGAGGGTCGTGACCAACGACCGTTCGGCCGCATCGGGGGTGACGATGCAACAGGAGAAAACCATGAGAAAGACAACCAAGCTCGCACTTGCATACATCGCCCTGGCCGGAGCCGTCGGCGGCGCGGCCTATGCCGAGAACCTCGACAGCGCCAACGTGCGTGAGCGCACCATGATGCGGCTCGACAAGGCGATGAAGGACAATGACGGCAAAATCACCTTCGACCAGTTCTCCGATGTCATGGACGCGCGGCTCAAGAAGCTTGTCGCTGACAATGGCGGCAAGCTGACTGTCGCTCAACTCGCCGACGCGCTGGAGAAGGCGCGCTTCGAACGCATGGCCAGGCGCATCATCGCCCGTTACGACAGCAAGGGCGACGGCACGCTGACATCGGATGACATCATCGGCCGCGAAAAGAAGCTTTTCGCGATGCTCGACAAGAACAATGACGGCAAGATCGAGAAGGGCGAACTGCCGAATGACGGGCGCGATGACCGTCAATGGGATGGCGAAGGCAACGAAGGCGGCGTGCAGTGAGATTGGTTGATGCGGACACCGAGGTCGTCGACCGGAGCCTGCCGCTCAGGCCGCGGCCTTGACCGCCGTTGGCGCCTTCTTCACGGGAATGCGCACCGATACGATCGTGCCGACACTTTCGGTCGAGCGGATCTTCAGTGCACCGCCTTGCAACTCGGCCAGCGAGCGCGAAATGGCAAGGCCAAGGCCGGAGCCGGCATGGTTCTTGGAAAACTGGTTCTGCACCTGCTCGAAGGGGCGCCCCAGCTTGCCGAGGGCTTCCTTCGGGATACCGCAGCCATTGTCCTCGATCGTCAGCACCAGCGCGCCTGACGTGTTGCGGGCCCTGACCGATATGTGGCCGCCCTGGCCGGTGAATTTCACCGCGTTGGACAGGAGATTGATGACGATCTGCTTGATCGCCCGGCGATCGGCAAACAAAGTCAAGGCGTCGGCAATGCGCGTTTCCACGGTGATCGCCTTCTGCGCCGCCTGCAGCGAAACGACACGCACCGTCTCGCTGATCAGCGGACCGAGGTCGATCTGTTCCTGGTCCAGCGAGAACTGACCGGCTTCGATCTTGGACATGTCGAGAATGTCGTTGATGACGCCGAGCAGGTATTTGCCGCTGCTGTTGATGTCGGTGGCGTACTCCTCGTAGCGCTCCGAGCCCAACGGACCGAACAGCCTCTGTTCCATCAGTTCGGAGAAGCCGATGATGGCGTTGAGCGGTGTGCGCAGTTCATGCGACATGTTGGCCAGGAATTCGGATTTGGCCCGGTTCGCCGCTTCGGCGCGCTCGGTTTCCTTCATGTATTTGCGGTTGAGGTCGACCAGTTCGCGCGCCCGTTCCTCTTCGGCCCGGCGGGCGAGGCTGAGATCATGGATCGTCGCCATCAGCCGGCGTTCGCTGTCGACGAGTTTCTCCTGGTGCAGCTTGATCTGGGTGATATCGGACCCGACCGAGACGATGCCACCGTCCCTGGTCCTGAGCTCGTTGACCTGCAGCCAGCGGCCGTCGGACAGCTGCCGCTCGAACGTGGCGCCGCCCTGCGGACCGTTGGTGTTGGCGAGCCGGCGCTCCGAAGCAAAGGCCAGCATACGTTCTTCCAGGGAAGCGCGCGTCACACCCGGCATCACGTCGCGGTCCGAGAGCCCATTGTCCTGCTGGTATTTGGAATTGCACATGATCAAGTTTTGAGCCGAATCCCACAGCACGAAGGATTCATTGATGTTCTCGATCGCGGTCCTGAGGCGAAGATCGGCCGCTTCGGAGCGCAGCGCCAGGTGGCGCTGCTCGGTGACGTCGACGGCGATGCCTATGAGCTGGATCTCCGGCGCTTCCGGGTCCATGACCTGGGCGCGGGCGCGCATCCACACCCACTGGCCATCGGCATGCCGCATCCGGAACACCTGGTCGATGTGGTCGATCTCGCGCGCGACGATCCTGTTGGCGAGTTCGAACAGGTCGCCATCCTCGGGATGGATGATCTCGTCGACCTCGCCGAAGGACAGCATCGTCTCGCAGGGCTCATAGCCGAGCATGTCGTACATCGAGCGTGACCAGTACATCTTGCCGCGCACCATGTCCCAGTCCCACAGGCCGCAGCGGCCGCGGACCAGCGCCATGTCGATACGCTGATGCGCTTCGACATAGATGCGGTCGGCTGCCTGCGCGCGCGCCGCCTGTCCGAAATAGGCATAGAGGATGATGATCAGCACGCCGGCCGTCAGCACAAACAGGGTGACGTTGAGCGAGACGGTCTTGCGCCACGTGTCGAAGACCGCCTCTTGGGGGACGAGCGCCGCCGCGGCTCCCTTCCTGTCCTTGCTCAGGCTGACCGCCGCGTACCAGTCCTGCCCGCCGATGTTGACCTCCATGACGCCGGCCCGGTCGCCGAACATGAACAGAGGTTGGCCGCCCTGGACGAGGCCGTCGAGCGAATGGCCTTGCCAGGGCACCGAACGCGGCGTCACCGCGGTGATCCTGAAGGCGCTGTCGGTGATGACCAGCACATGGCTGCGGCCCATGGCGCCCTGGCGGCTGGTGGTCTCCAGCAGGTCCTGGGTGGCGCCCGGCAGCGTGTCCGATGTGGTGGCGAGCGAACTGGCGAGCTGCGCGGCGGCCAGCGTCAGGATAGCCTTGGCATCGCGCTCCACGTCGTCGCGCTCGTTCATCAGCGAGATTACACGCAGCGCCGCGATGACGAGCAGGAAGATGACGATGAGGGCCGGTATCGACCGGCGCAGCAGCGGTTCGGCCGCCAGAAGCCGCTTGTAGGCCGGTTCGGCAATGAGCCGCGTATTCCCGGCAAGGCCGTCGCCGCGCGTCTCGCGACGCGCAAAAACCATCCCACCGGGCGCGCCCCACGCGTCCGCCTTTGCCATAAATGGCACTCCCCGATTTCAGTATGCCGCATTTCTATGTGCTGGTGATCCGGCAACACCGCACTTCCGAATCGCCATTAAAGAATCAAAGGTGATTCGCCTTGTCCAGTGGTCGGGCGAAAAAAGATTAAAAATCGACTAAAATAATGGGCTTTTAGAACCCGGCCTTCTTCCGCAGGGAAGAAGGCGGGAGCGCCTAAGCCAACGTGCGCTCGACGATGTCGCGCAGATCCGCCGACAGGTTTTCGGCATTGGCGATCGAAACCAGCACTTCCCGAGCTTGGGCTTGCCTGCCCGGTTCGAGCGAGCGCCATGACCTGAGCGCCGTCGCCAGCCTTGCCGCCACTTGCGGATTGCGCTTTTCAACCTCGAGCACCGTTCGTGCGAAGAAGCGGTAGCCTTCGCCGTCGGCGCGGTGAAAGCCGGTCTGGTTGGCGCTGGAGAATGTGCCGATCAACGAGCGCACCCGGTTCGGATTGCCCATCGAGAAGCCGGCATGAGCGGTCAGGGCGCGAACCGTCTCCACCGCCTGCGGCCCAGGCACGCTGGCCTGGATCTGGAACCATTTGTCCATCACCAGCGGGTCGGACGCATATGTCTGTTCGAAAGCCGCCAGCGCCTTGCTTGCCTCCGGCGATCCTTGGAGGCGATGCGCAAGCACGGCCAATGCGGCCGCCCGGTCGGTCATGTTGCTCGCGGACTGGAAATGCCCGGCCGCCAACGCCGCTCCACCTGGCAGCAGCGAGAGATAATCCAGCAGAATGTTGCGCAAGGCACGCCGTCCGGCACTCGCCGCGTCGGGGCTGAAAGCGCTCTTGTCGGCAAGGCTGTCGTAGAGGCCGGAAAATGCCTCGCCATTGGCCATGCCGATCGCCAGCGCAAGCGCCTGTCGGGCCGCATGGATGGCGTCGGGATCGATGTTCTTGCCGATGTCGCGGGCGATGTCGGCGTCTCCAGGCAGCGCCAGGGCCAGGGCCCGATAGGCTGGCTCCAGCGTCTCGTCGCTGGCGATGCTGCCGGCAAGCTCGGTCAGCCGTGGGGCGAAGTCCGGCTGTTTGCCGCCAAGGATCTGGCGGAAGGCAGCGATCAGAGCATCGGTCAACAGCGTGTTGAAGGCCTGCCAGCGCGAGAAGGCGTCGCTGTCATGGCGGGCGAGGAAGTACTGGTCGGCCGCCTTCTGCTCGGCCGACAGCGTCACCGGCGCCGAAAAGCCACGGTTGAGCGACACCGCCGGGCGCTCGGCCACGCCCGAGAAACGCACCACATGGCGACGCTTGCGGACATGGATGACGCCATCCTCGACGCTGGCGCCCTCGACGCCGCTATACGCGACAGGTTTGCCGCCGGCGCCGATCAGGCCGAAGGCGAGCGGGATATGCATCAGCCGCTTGCGGCTTTCGGAGGGTGTCGGCGGCACCGACTGCTCGATCTCGAGCGTGAATTCCTGTGCGGCCGGATTGTGCGTCGAACTCACCGTCAGATTGGGTGTGCCCGCCTGGTGATACCATAGCGCGAATTGCGACAGGTCGCGGCCGGACGCGTCCTCGAACACCTTTATGAAATCCTCGATGGTCGCGGCCTCGCCGTCGTGGCGTTCGAAATAAAGGTCCATGCCGGCGCGAAAGACCTCGGCCCCGAGAATGGTGCGGATCATGCGCACCACTTCGGAGCCTTTCTCGTAGACCGTCGCCGTATAGAAATTGTTGATCTCGCGGTAGCGGTGCGGCCGCACGGGATGCGCCAGCGGGCCCTGGTCCTCGGGAAACTGGTGGGCCCGCAGCGTGCGCACCTCGGCTATGCGCTTGACCGCGCGCGAGCGCTGGTCGGCGGAGAATTCATGATCGCGGAAGACCGTCAGCCCTTCCTTCAGGCAAAGCTGGAACCAGTCGCGGCAAGTGATTCTGTTGCCTGTCCAATTGTGGAAATATTCATGCGCGATGATCGCCTCGATATTGGCGAAATCGGCGTCCGTCGCCGTCTCCTGGTCGGCCAGCACGTATTTGTCGTTGAAGATGTTGAGACCCTTATTCTCCATCGCGCCCATGTTGAAGTCCGACACGGCGACGATGTTGAAGACGTCGAGGTCGTACTCGCGGCCAAACGCCTCCTCGTCCCATTGCATCGACCGCTTCAGCGCGTCCATGGCGTAGCCGGCGAGCGCCTCCTTGCCGGGCTCGACATAGATGCCGAGCTCGACCTTGCGGCCGGACATGGTGACGAAATTGTCGGCGACCTGGCCGAGATTGCCGGCCACCAGCGCGAACAAATAGGATGGTTTGGGGAAGGGGTCGTGCCATGTGGCGTAGTGCCAGCCTTCGGCGAGATCGCCGCTCTCGACCGGATTGCCGTTCGACAGGAGCAGCGGCGCTTCGTCGCGTCGCGCATCGATGCGCACCGTGTAGACCGACAGGATATCGGGGCGGTCGAGGAAATAGGTGATGCGGCGAAAACCCTCCGCCTCGCATTGCGTGCAGTACACGTTGTTCGAGCGGTAAAGGCCCATCAAGGCCTCGTTGCCGGCTGGGGCCAGTTCGGTTTCGATCAGCAGCTGGAAACGAGGTGCCGCCGGCGGTTTGAGCAGGGTCAGTTGGTCGGGGCTCGCCAGCAGATCCGCCGGTCTCACCACCTTGCCGTCGACTTCGACGCGTTTGAGCGTCAACCCATCGCCGTCGAGCACCAGCGGAGCCGACGTGGATATGTCCTCGCGGCGTTCGACGGTCAGTATCGCGGTGACGACCGTTGCCTGCGGCGAAAGACGGAATTCAAGGCTGGTTTTCGGAATGAGGTAGTCGCTGGGGCGATAGTCCTCGAGTTTGAAGACCTGGCCTGTATCGGTGCGCATTCCCTGGCTTTTCCTGTCTTTTCCGGGACCGGACATGATCTGACCGGTCCAAAAATTCGAAGTCCGCGCTCTTTACACGAAACACTCCCTCGACAAAACTGCGGCAGGGCCTAATTCAGGTCATCCTTTCCTTGTCGCGAGGCAGTCATGACGGCCGTCACACCGAAATTCGGGATGGGCGCTTTCGTTCGGCGCGCCGACAATTTCCCGTTCTGCCATTTCGAGAACCGTAGCGTGCCCTCGACCACGGGCAGAGACGCATTGCCAAAGTGACATCAGGAGCGGGGGCGCAACCAGAGACGACGGGCGGCCACGGCACCCTGAGAGGCATCGTGCTGAAGATCGTCTCCGTGGCGGTTTTTGTCGGCATGCAAACCTGTATCAAGGCGGCAGGCGATGTGCCTGCCGGGCAGATCGTCTTCTTTCGTTCCTTCTTCGCCATCTTCCCGATCATTGTCTTCCTGACGTTGAAGGGACATCTGGCCACGGCATTCGTGACGAAACGCCCCTTCAACCACGTCGCGCGTGGCGTCGTCGGCGTCGGTGCCATGGGGCTCGGCTTTTTCGCGCTCACCAGGCTGCCTCTTCCCGAGGCGATCACCCTGAACTATGCACAGCCGCTGCTGGTCGTGGTGTTCTCCTCGGTCTTCCTTGGCGAGACGATCCGCGTCTATCGCTGGAGCGCTGTCGCGATCGGCCTCATTGGCGTGCTCGTCATTTCCTGGCCGGAGCTGACGCTGCTCAATTCGGATGAAGGTCTCGACGACCAGGAGGTCCTGGGCGTCATGGCCGCGCTGGCGGCCGCGGCAATCTCCGCTGTCGCCATGCTGTTGGTGCGCAATCTCGTGCAGACGGAGAAGACGGCGACCATCGTGCTATGGTTCTCGTCGACGGCGAGCGTGCTCTCGCTGTTGACGCTGCCCTTCGGCTGGCAGTCGCTGACGCCAATACAAGCCACGTTGCTCATCCTCGCCGGCTTTTGTGGCGGGCTCGGCCAGATTTTGATGACCGCGGCCTACCGTCATGCCGAAGCCTCGGTCGTGGCGCCTTTCGAATACACCTCGATGATCCTGGGCGTCGTCGTCGGCTACTTCGTTTTCGGCGACGTGACCTCGCCCGGCACGTTGGTCGGTGGCGTGATCGTGGTCGCCGCCGGCATCTTCATCATCTGGCGCGAACGGCAGCTGGGTCTGGAGCGGACGCGCACCCGCAAAGCTGCGCTGCCGCAAGGGTGATCAGGACCGTTCCTTCGCCAAGCGTACCAGCATCGCCCGTGTCTGCTCATCGGCCGGGAAAAAGGATTCGATCGCCAGTTCCGAAAGGGTGACATCCAGTGGCGTGCCAAACACGGTGATGGTGCTGATGAAGGAAAGCACCGTGTCGCCATGGGCAAGCCGCAGCGGATGCACGATCGCATTCGGCTCGACTGGCGCCGGCCGGCTGCTCTGCAGGCCAGAGGGGTAGCCGCGAAGCTCTTGCTCCAATGCCACCAGCACCGGGTCACCGGCGGCATCGTTCTGATGTTTCAGCCGTTCGAGCAGGTGGGTGCGCCATTCCTGGAGGTTCACGATCCGTGGCGCGACACCACCTGGGTGCAGGCTGAGCCGCAGCACATTGACGGGTGGCTGGAGCAGAGAGGGCTCGGAAACATCGGCCAGGAATGGCCCGATCGCCGTGTTCGCCGCAACCAGGTTCCAGTGCCGGTCCACCGCCAATGCCGGAAACGGCTCATGCCCCTTGAGCACCATCTCGACCGCCGCCATTGCCGGTGCCAGCGTCGTATCGGTGAGCGGCCGTTCGCTGAAGCTCGGCGCGAAGCCCGCGGCCAGCAGCAATTGATTGCGCTGCCGCAGCGGGATCGCAAGCTGCTCGGCCAGATGCAGCACCATGTCGCGCGAGGGCGCGGCACGCCCGCTTTCGACGAAGGAGAGATGCCGTTGCGAGATCTCGGCCTCCATGGCGAGGTCGAGCTGGCTCATGCGACGTCGCGTGCGCCATTCGCGGATCAGGCTACCGGCGGAGGTTTGGGGCGTTGTCATGCAGGACGACTAGGCTGACGCTGAATGTATTTCAATTACCTGCAAGGTCATCGTTAGCTCACTTCCCGCAGCTTCGCCTTCACTTCGAGAAAATCCCGCCATGCGAGCTTCTTGTGCGCGGGGGTGCGCAAGAGATAGGCCGGGTGCAGTGTCGGCATGGCTGGAATGGCAATGCCGGAACCCGTTGTGTGCACGCGCCAGTTGCCGCGCAGCCGCAGGATTCCTTCCGAGGTGTTGAGCAGGGTCTTGGCCGACGGGCCGCCGAGATTGATCAGCACCTTGGGATTGACCAGCTCGATCTGACGCTCGATGAACGGCCGGCAGATCTCGGTCTCGTGCGGCGTCGGCGTGCGGTTGCCGGGTGGGCGCCAGGGAATGACGTTGGCGATGTAGACCGAGCTACGGTCGAGGCCGATCGCAGCCAGCATCCGGTCGAGCAGGCGGCCCGAGCGGCCGACGAAGGGCAGTCCTTCAATGTCCTCGTCACGGCCTGGGGCTTCACCGACCAGCATGACAGCCGCTTGCGGGTTGCCGTCGGCGAATACCAGGTTCTTGGCGGTCGCCTTGAGATTGCAGCCCTCGAAAGCGGCCATGTGCTGGCGTAATTCGTCCAGCGACATTGCCGCGGTCGCCAGCTGGCGCGCCAGCGCCGCCTGCGCTTCGTCGGGCACGGCCGAGGTCGGCGGGCGCGGGGCCGGAGCATCCGGCACGGCGCGCCCATCGAGGCGCGGCGGAGCCGTGGGCGGCTCCGGTGCCTTGCTTTCGCGCGGCGCCGCCGGCGTGCGCTCCGCCGGCTTCGGCACGGCCTCCGCGAACCGATTGACCGGCGCATCCTCCAAAGCCTCGTCAACACCCGCGCTGGCATAGAAGGCGAGCAGATCGGCCAAATCGACCGGATTGTTGGGAGAGGCGGCAGTCATGGCCGCACCATCGTCCGGGCGGGATCAATTTGCAACCTCGGCGAGGTCGATGGCGGCAGCCAATCCCGCCTGCCAAGGTGAGGTCGCGGTCTAGCCAGTGGGTATGCGTGGATCCTGAACCAAATAGAAGGTCCATCGCGGCGTGTAGTCGGTCATCAGGAATTCGAAGCTGGCGGTCTTCAGCGGGTCCACCTTGCCGTTTTTGAACAGCAGCCGGTCATAGGGCTCGAAATCGCGGTCGAAATCGGCGAAATTGCTCGACCAGATATTGTCGGGCGTCTTGTTGCGCTGGTCGAACGAAAGCCCGTCTCCGAACACGCTTGGCTGGTCCAGTATTTCCTGAAGCTCGAACTGGAACTCGATCCAGGCCTGGCCGCTGTTGTTGAGCGCGTCGATGCGCATATACATGATGCCATTGGCGAACTCGCCTGCTCTGCCGAATGCCTGGATCGGCTTTGTGGTACGGATGGTCAGCGTCACGGGTGTCGCCGAATTCAGCTCTTCGGTGATGATCAGCGGATCGTCCTTGGTTCCGATGCCGGAGGCTCCGGTGATGCGGAAACCGCCAAGCTCGTCGGAGAACGAGTACGCGCCTGTCGCCCAGACCTTCACTTCATCCGCGACGGCATGACCCGGGCTCGACGCCAGAAGGGCCAAAATAAGCGCCCGGCAGGCCCGGCCGGGCGTTGATGGAAAGCGCGTCGAAGAGAAGCCGCCTGGCCCGGGAATGCGCATGGCGGGAAGTATGGCCGATAAGCAAGCCGTCGAACAATAGAAAACGCAAGCCTGGCGGGTCGCGCCGCGCGGAAATGGCCTCTCTGCCGCGCAAAGCGCGACTTTTTGGCCAAATCGGCATTGTCACGTATGCGCCGGTTTCCTGTCGCCAATTGATGCGCTATGCAGCGCAGGAGCCAGCAAGATACGCCAACGGCGGCAAGCCAGTGCGGAGGGGTTGATGAGCGATATCGAACGCGAAAGCATGGAATTCGACGTGGTCATCGTCGGTGCCGGACCGGCCGGCCTTGCCGCGGCCATCCGCCTCAAGCAGGTCAATCCCGAGCTCTCCGTCGTCGTGCTGGAAAAGGGCGGCGAAGTCGGCGCCCACATCCTGTCGGGGGCCGTCGTCGATCCGATCGGCATCGACCGGTTGCTGCCTGGCTGGCGCGAGGAGGATGGTCATCCCTTCAAGACGCCGGTCACTGCGGACCATTTCCTGGTGCTCGGCCCCGCCGGTTCGTTCCGCCTGCCCAACATCTTCATGCCGCCGCTGATGAACAACCACGGCAACTATATCGTCTCGCTCGGCAACGTCTGCCGCTGGCTGGCTGGCAAGGCCGAGGCGCTCGGCGTCGAGATCTACCCAGGCTTTGCCGCGGCCGGCCTGCTCTACAATGAAGAAGGTGCCGTCACCGGCGTCGTCACCGGAGACATGGGCGTCGAGAAGGACGGCACGCATGGTCCAGGCTTCGCGCCGGGCATGGCGTTGATGGGCAAATATGTGCTGATCGGCGAAGGCGCGCGCGGTTCGCTGGCCAAGCAGTTGATCGCTAGATATAAACTCTCCTATGGCCGCGAGCCCGGAAAATACGGCATCGGCCTCAAGGAACTCTGGCAGGTCAAGCCGGAGAACCATCGGCCGGGGCTGGTGCAGCATTCCTTCGGCTGGCCGCTGGACATGAAGACTGGCGGCGGTTCGTTCCTCTATCATCTGGAGGATAATCAGGTGGCGGTCGGCTTCGTCCTCCACCTCAATTACAAGAATCCCTATCTGTCGCCTTTCGAGGAATTCCAGCGCTTCAAGACCCATCCGGCGATCGCGGGCACGTTCGACGGCGCCAAGCGCCTGGGCTACGGCGCGCGCGCCATAACCGAGGGCGGCTGGCAGTCGGTGCCGAAATTGTCGTTCCCGGGCGGTGCGCTGATGGGGTGCGCGGCGGGCTTCGTCAACGTGCCGCGCATCAAGGGCTCCCACAATGCGGTGCTGTCGGGGATGCTGGCGGCCGAGCATGTCGCCGAGGCGATCGGCGCCGGCCGTACCAATGACGAGCTTTCCGCCTATGAGGATGCCTGGCGGGCGACCGACATCGGCAAGGACCTGAAGAAGGTGCGCAACGTCAAGCCGCTGTGGTCGCGCTTCGGCACCATCATCGGCGTCAGCCTCGGCGGCCTCGACATGTGGCTGAACACGCTGTTCGGCGTCTCGCCGTTCGGCACGCTGAAGCACGGCAAGGCCGACTATGCCACGCTCGAGCCTGCCGCCCAGCACAAGAAGATCGTCTATCCGAAGCCGGATGGCGTGCTGACCTTCGACCGTCTGTCCTCGGTGTTCCTATCCAACACCAATCACGAGGAAAACGAGCCGGTCCATCTGCTGGTCGGCGACATGGACCTGCAGAAACGCTCGGAACATGATGTCTTTGCCGGACCTTCCACACGCTATTGCCCGGCCGGCGTCTACGAATGGGTCGACAAGGACGGCAACGCCGCCGCCGACCCGCAGGCGAAGGATGTGCGCTTCGTCATCAACGCGCAGAACTGCGTCCACTGCAAGACCTGCGACATCAAGGACCCGAACCAGAACATCGACTGGGTGCCCCCGCAAGGCGGTGAAGGACCGGTCTACCAGGGCATGTGACCCCTGCGCCGCCGGGCCGTCCAGGGCGCGGCAGCAAAATTGCAGCGGAGTTCTGGCTGCGAGAGCATGCAGCGCAGCAGAACCGTTGAAACTATCACCGGCTTATGGTTCCCTTCTCCGGGGACAAGGAGAAGGCCGATGCGCCGGACAGTTCTGACATGCCTCGCCGTCATCGGGACACTGTGCGCGCCTGAGGCCTTGGCCGGCACCAGGGCAATCGTCCAGACGCGGACCTACGACATCACGGGAAACTCGGGTACGGCCTTCATCGACGCGATGGACAGCAAGGGGCCCAAGCACGGCTTCATGACGCATGCCATAGCCACAACCGCCTATACGGTCGACTGGGATCTCGGCGGAGGCCAGGACAACGGCGTCTGCCGGCTGCGGCGGGTCAACGGCACGCTCAATCTGTTCTACACCTTCCCTCGCGTCGGCTCGCCCATGGCGCCGACGTTGAAGAGGCGTTGGAACAGGTTTTTCGCCGGTGTTCGCGCCCATGAGGAAACACATGGGCGCATCGCCAGGGAGATGATGCGCGTGACAGAAAGGTCGATAACTGGCCTGCGGGTCGCCAACGACCCGTCATGCGACAAGGCGCGCGGCGAGGCTCGGCTTCGCATCAAGGCCGTTTATGCAGAATATGAGGCGAGGCAAAACGCCTTCGATCGGCGTGAGCATCGCGATGGCGGCCATGTCGAACATCTGATCGCTGCCTTGATCGGGAAACCTTGAACGAGCAATCCGTTCGCCATCTCAACGCTTCGCCGCGGCGCGGGTGCTCCATTCGTTGATGCGTCAGCCGTGCGGCTCAGCAGGCAAACCGTGCGCCGCGAGCGCGGTGGCGTGCCCATCCTCAGGCTGTTTCTCATCGGACCGGACCGAGAATTCGACCAGCACCGGCAGGTGGTCGGAGCCGGTATCTTCCAGCCGCGTCGAAGACAGGATCGTCACGCCGCCTTTGCTGAACACCTGGTCGATCGGCAGGCCTGCATAGCGGCGCAGGAAGTCGGGCAGTGTCCGGTGGATCCACGTCGGGCCGGCGGAAGGCATGAGTGTCAGCCCGCCGAGAGCCGCGACCCGCCGCACCGCGGCACTCCACGGCACGGCGTTGCAATCGCCTGCCATGATCGCGGTCTCGCCGAGCGCGGCCAGTGGCTGCGCCAGTTCGCCGATCTGCCAGTATTGCTCCTTCGGCCAAGGCCAGCTCAAATGAATCGCGGCGACATCGACATCTGTGCCGCCGAAGTCGACCGTGGCGATAGCCATCGCGCCGCGCGGCTCGCAGCGCGGCGCGGCGTCGGCGGCAAAGGGCCGGCGCGACAGCAGCGCCACGCCGAACATGCCGTTGGGGTAGGGGCAGAGGATTCGGTAGGGGTAGGCGCTGGCGATGTAGCCAAGCTCGGTCGTCCACATCTGCGACACCTCGTCGAGCGTGATCACGTCCGGATTGGTGCGGCCGATCAGTGAGAGCACTTTCTTAGGTGTCGGGTTGTTGAAGCGCAGATTCATCTGCAGCAGGCTGTAGACGATCTGGCCGGTCGGCTTGGCGGCCGCCTGTTGTGGCCACCATTTGGGCAGCGCACCCGTCGTTGTGGCCAGGCAGAAAATGGCAAAAAGCAGCCCAGCCGCGGCTTGCAGCCGAAACGAGCTGGCGAGCAGCGGCAGCGCCAGAAGTGCCATCAGCACGCTGAGATGAATGCGGAAATGCGAGAAGGAATCGAACGCCGGGTGCAGTGCGCCGAAAAATCCGGCCAACAAAGCGGCCGACAATGCCGTCATCGCCAGGAATGCCAGCCCAGCCGTCATGTTCAAGCGCGCGCCTGTTGCCATTGAGGTCGTGTCTGCGAGGTTGTATCCGCTGAATGCCGCCTGTCGGTCCGTTCGATTTGCTTATCGGCCAAATTGCGGCCTGAGCAAGACGACGAATTGCCTCGCCGAGGCTTCGCGGTCGCCTACTGGAATGCCGTTTCCGAAAAGCTCCGGAGCTTGCGCGAATGCAGCCGCTCCATCGGCATCTCCGCCAGCTTCTCCATCGCCCTGATGCCGATAGTCAGGTGCTGCGCCACCTGCCGCTTGTAGAATTCGGTTGCCATGCCAGGCAGCTTCAACTCGCCATGCAGCGGCTTGTCGGAAACGCACAGCAGCGTGCCGTAGGGGACGCGGAAGCGGAAGCCATTGGCGGCGATGGTCGCCGATTCCATGTCGAGCGCAATGGCGCGCGACTGCGACAGGCGCTGCACCGGTCCGCGCTGGTCGCGCAGTTCCCAGTTGCGGTTGTCGATGGTGGCGACGGTGCCGGTACGCATGATGCGCTTCAAATCATAGCCCGACAGGCCGGTGACCTCGGCGACGGCTTCCTGCAGCGCGACCTGGATCTCGGCCAACGGCGGGATCGGCACCCAGACCGGAAGATCGTCGTCCAGCACGTGGTCCTCGCGCACATAGGCATGCGCGAGCACATAGTCGCCGAGCGCCTGGGTGTTGCGCAGCCCGGCGCAGTGACCAAGCATCACCCAGGCATGTGGCCGAAGCACAGCGATATGATCGGTGATGGTCTTGGCGTTGGAAGGACCCACGCCGATATTGACCATGGTGATGCCGCCATGGTTCGGCTTCTTCAGATGGTAGGCAGGCATCTGCGGCAGGCGCTGTGGCGCTACGCCTTCGCTGGGCGCGCTCTGCCCGGCCCGGGTGATAACGTTGCCAGGTTCGACAAATTCCGTGTAGCCGTCACCGCCCTTTTCCATCAGGTCGCGGGCGCGGGCGACGAACTCGTCGATATAGAACTGATAGTTGGTGAACAGCACGAAGTTCTGGAAATGCTGCGGGCTGGTTGCGGTGTAGTGCGTCATGCGGTGCAGCGAATAGTCGATGCGCTGCGCCGTAAACGGCGCCAGCGGCCGGGGCTCGCCGAAGGCCACTTCGAACGTGCCATTGGCGATCTGATCGTCGGTGCCGTCGAGATCCGGCACGTCGAACAGGTCGCGGATCGGCCGCTTGATGCGTTCGGCATCGGCGCCGTCAACATAGGTGCCTTCCAGAAAAGCGAAATGCAGCGGGATCGGCGTGGTCGATTCCGAGACGGCTACCGACACGCCGTGATTGCGCATGATCAGCCGAAGCTGCTCGATGAGGTAGGTCTCGAACAGGTCCGGCTGGGTAACCGTGGTGGCGAAATGACCTGGTGTTGGCATGTGGCCATAGGCCTGGCGCGAATCGACCTGGGTGAACGAACTCGTGGTGACGCCGATCTCGGGGTAGAAGGCCCGGTAGCGCTTGCTGCTGTCGCCGCCGGCGGCTAGGGCCGCGAAAGAATCGCGCAGAAACTTGGTATTGCGGTCGTAGAGCACCTGCAGCGCGGCAACGGCCTTTTCGGCGTTATCGAAGCTTTGCCGGCCAAAGGGCTCGGGCATGACGACAGATTCGATAGCTTGGGGATAGATTCGCTTTTCCATGGCTCAATATAGAGACTTGGACGGGCGGTTGGGAGGGGGCTCGCCGCCGAAGGCGCTCAAAGCGCCCTTTTTTCTTCAACCCCGCTGCAGGCTGACCAGCAGTACGAACCCGACGCCGGACTTTCTGAGCGCCGGCGCCTCGATCGTCGAGCCGCTATCGGCGCGCATCATCGGCACCGCCAGGACCGGAGCGGCCAGAAGTATCAGGATGAGCGCCGCCCGCGGCAGGAGCCGGAGGGTCTTGGAGAGGTTGGCGGCGATGCGGTTCATGATCTCTGTGCTTTTCTTTTCGAGGTCCGGGTTCTCTGCTTCAGTGACGAAAATCGGTCGGGCAGGCGAGATGGCACATTCTGGTGGCGCCGTCCCAGGAGCGCGGGGAACGGCCCGCTTCGGCGACAAGGATGGCGAAGAACATTCCAAACAGGCTCATCAGCAGGCAGACGATGGCGAAGCGGCGAGCAAGCATTGGGTCCGTGTCTCCTTCAACACGCATGAGAATGCCCTGACGCCTCTGAACCGGCTCTGATGCCGGCGTTCATCTGCCGTTCAAATTGATTGAAGGGATGTTGACTGGGTTGCGGCAAGCAGAATGCCGACCGAGCGCTGCCTGCTCATCGACAGAACGAAAACGGGGCCCGCCAGGCCCCGTTTAGAGATCACACGGAAATGGTCGCTTAGAGTTTGTGCCAGGTCTGGCTCTTGCAGATCAGTCCGCCGAGCACGCAACCGCTCATCTTGAGCGAGGCGCCCGACAAGGTTGCCTTGCCCGAATAGGTCTTGTCATTTGCCGGATCGGTGATGTTGCCGGTGTATTTGTTGTCGCCGGCCGCCTTGAGCGAGCCGATGGTCTTGCCGGCATATTTGCCTGATTTGAGCGTAATGGAGAACGAGCTGCTGCCTGAAATGGCAGCGGTGTCGCCGGCTTGCGTTTTCCAGTTGCCCTCGATCGGATCGGCCCACGCCGCGCCGCTCAGGATCAAAGTGGCCGCCAGGGCCAGGCTCACTTTTCGAAACATGTCTTCCTCCCTTTGGATAGCCGGCCGAATGCTCCGCCTCGCCGGTCTGCCGCTTACGCAAACGTAAGCTAATCCAGCTTCCGTCAAAACGAAAGCGGTGCCGCGACGGAAGGTTTTGGCATTTCGAAAGCGCCTGAATTCGCCCTGTCGGCCCGGAAATGAAAACGACCAGCGCCTCGTGTTTGCTTTCTAGGGTTAGCAGAGTGTTGACCGCGCGCTCGAAAATTTTCGGCAAATTTGGCGAAAACCAGCTGAATTGCTGGCTTCGTATCCTTAACGAATTTTCGCGTTTACCTCTTGTTTTAGCTTTGTTTTCCTCAAATTAAGCACGCCATTTAACGACGGATTCAAGCCTGCGCGGCATTCTCGAAAGCATCGAAAGAGCGGCCCGGACAAGACGAACGGAGGCAGCTCTCGGGAGCCAGACAGGGGACTAAAAATGGCACGTTTTGAAATGCTTGAAGCAGGCTTCGGCGCCATGGGGGCAACTGCCCAGGCCGACATTCTTTTCGAACTGGGCATGATGTATGCGACCGGCCGCGATTGCGAAACCGACGTCGTTGCCGCCCACAAATGGTTCAACATCGCCGCCATCAAGGGATCGGCCCGCGCCGCCGAGTTGCGCTCGGAACTCTCGGCGGCCATGTCGAAGGTCGAGATCGCCAAGGCGCTGCGCGAAGCCCGCGAATGGATGACCATGCACTGAGTTCCGCCAGACGGAGACGCTCCGGCCAAGACCGCAGAAAGACGGTCGGGCCAACAGGGAAAAGGCTGCGCAAACAGCCAGGCCACGGCCATCGACAACGAGAATGCGGCACGCCGACAGGTCCAAGCCGCGCAACGGACCATGATCCCGAAGACTCCGGTTTTCGGAAGGATCATGGCCAACATGAAGACAGGGAAGGTGGGTTGGGTTCACAGCGCGGGGGCGCCGGGGAAACAGCCTGACCGGCAAAAAGCCACGACCGGCCGGAACAAGGCTGGCGTGGCTTTTTGCGTGGATGAGGCCGCGCAGGCCCAATCGAGTGGCGCCAATGCGCCTAGACAGGTCCGATGAAGGATGAAATTGTCCCGCCTCTCTGGAAGAAGCGCGGCCGGGCGGCCGCGCGTGAGTGGAGGAGTTCTATTGTCATGAAAAAAATGAGTGTTTTGAGCGCGGCCATTTTCGGCCTGATGATGAGCGCGCCGGTCGCGTTCGCCGATGACATCACCATCTCGGTGGTCGGCCCGATGACCGGACAGCTCGCCACCATCGGCGATCAGTTCAAGCAAGGCGCACAGGCCGCCGCCGATGCCATCAACGCGGCTGGCGGCGTCAACGGTTCCCAGATCAAGCTCGACATCGAGGACGACCAGTGCGATCCCAAGCAGGCGGTGTCGGTCGCCAATCGCATCGTCGCCAACAGCGTCAAGTTCATCGACGGGCATGCCTGCTCGGGTTCCAGTATTCCGGCCTCGGCGGTCTATGCCGAAGCCGGCGCCCTGATGATGAGCCCGGCTTCCTCGAACCCGGTGCTGACCGATGCGGCCGCCAAGGCCGGCTGGTCGACAATCATGCGTCTCTATACGCGTGACGACGCACAGGGCGCCTTCATCGGCCCGTGGATCGCCAAGAAATACGCCGGCAAGAACGTCGTCATCCTGCACGACAAGAGCGCTTACGGCCAGGGCGTGGCTGATGCCGTCAAGGCGACCATGAATACCGGTGGCCTCAAGGAGGTCTATTATGACGCCATCAACCCCGGCGAGAAGGACTATTCGGCGCTTGTCACCAAGCTGAAGGATCTCAAGGCTGATGTCGTCTATTTCGGCGGCTACCACCCCGAGGCGGGCCTGATCCTGCGTCAGTCGGCCGAACAGAATTTCAAGTTCCAGCTGATCATGCCGGACTCGATCGCGTCGCCGGAATTCTGGCAGGTTGCCGGCCCGGCCGGCGAGGGCACGATGTTCGTGTTCCCGTCGGATCCGCAGGCAAAGCCGGAAGCCAAGGCAGCCGTCGAGAAGATCAAGGCCGGCGGCTTCGTGCCGGAAGGCTTCACGCTGTTCTCCTATGCCGTGGTCCAGGCATTCGCCGAAGGCATCAAGCGTGCCGGCAGCGACGATCCGGCCAAGGTTGCCGAGGCGCTGAAGAATGGCACGGCGATCAGCACCGTTGTCGGCGACGTCACCTTCGACGAGAAGGGCGACCTCAAGAATGCCAGCTACGACATCAACCAGTGGCATGACGGCAAGTACGCGCCGATCGCGCAGTAATCGCCCTGGCAGTCGGGTATTCCAAGGGAATGGCCGGGTTCGTCCCGGCCATTTCAGTTTGCGGTCCGCTGTGCGCTCCTTCTATCCGCCGGCGGCCGCGGTGGATGCGTTCTGGTCCTCGGCGAACCGCACCAGCACCGCGCCGTCGGTGACCTGTGCGCCTTCCCCGGCGATCTCGGCGATCACCCCGTCATGCGGGGCGGCGATGGTGTGCTCCATCTTCATCGCCTCGAGGATCAGCAGAGGTTGTCCTTTGATCACAGCGTCGCCTTTCGCCACGCGCACAAGCTTGACCAGGCCCGGCATCGGTGCGCGCAGGCTGCCGGTGGCGGCGGCCGCTTCATCGCTCCTGGCCAAGGGGTCCGGCACCGCGAAAGTATAGCCGACGGCGCCTTCGAACACCGTGATGTGGCCAGGCCAGCGGGCGAGGCGGGGAACGGCGCGAAGATCATGCAAATTGGTGCTGTCATAAGGCGCATCGAGCGCCACCTGGAAGCGCCCGTCCGATCGCACTGAAATCCTTGCCTGAATGGCTTCGTCGCCGAACGTCAGCCGCATGCGCTGCGCCCCGCCGTGGAAATGCGCATAGCCGGCGAGTGATGACCATGGGTCGTTCGACGACGGCAATGCTCCGGCACCCGAGGCCGCCATGGCGGCAGCCGAGATGATCTCGCCGGTCGGCGGCGCGACCGCCGTCAACGCCTCCTGGTGTCTGCCGATCAGACCGGTATCGATGTCTTCAGCCGCAAAATCCGGATCGGCGGCAAGGGCGGCAAGAAAAGCGGTGTTGACGGTGGAGCCGGCAATCTCGGTTTGCGCGAGCGCGGTGCGGAGCGCTTCCAGCGCCTGCCGTCTGTCTCCGGCATGGACGACCAGCTTCGCGATCATCGGGTCGTAGTAGGGCGAGATGGCATCGCCAGCCCGCACGCCGGTCTCGATGCGCATTGTTGCCCCGTCGGGCGCCGCGTCGGGAAACTTCAGGTGGTGCAGCGTGCCTGTCGCCGGCAGAAACCCCTTGGCCGCATCCTCGGCATAGATGCGCGCCTCGAAAGCATGGCCGCAAAGCGTGATCTCGCTCTGTGTCTTCGGCAGTTTTTCGCCGCTGGCGACCCGTAACTGCCATTCGACGAGATCGGTGCCGGTGACCATCTCGGTGACCGGATGCTCTACCTGCAGCCGGGTGTTCATTTCCATGAACCAGAAGCGATCGGCCTCGAGGCCTTGCGAGGCGTCGACGATGAATTCGATGGTGCCGGCGCCGGAGTAGTTGATTGCCTTGGCGGCTTTTACCGCCGCCTCGGTCATTGCCTTGCGCAAAGCCGGCGTCATGCCGGGGGCGGGGGCCTCCTCGATTACCTTCTGATGGCGGCGTTGCGCCGAACAGTCGCGCTCGTAGAGATGCACCGCATTGCCGAAATTATCGCCGAACACCTGCACTTCGATATGGCGCGGCTTGTCGACATATTTCTCGACCAGCACGCGGTCGTCGCCGAAAGCGGCCTTTGCTTCGCGCCGGGCGCTGGAGAGTGCCTCGGAAAAGTCATCGGGATGCTCGACGCGGCGCATGCCCTTGCCGCCGCCGCCAGCGCGCGCCTTGATCAGCACGGGATAGCCGATCTCGCGGGCCTTTGACGCAAGCAGCACGATTTCCTGCGCCTCGCCATGATAGCCCGGAACGACCGGAACGCCGGCTTTTTCCATCAGCCGCTTGGCGGCGTCCTTCAGCCCCATGGCGCGGATCGAGGTCGCCGACGGGCCGATGAAAACGAGGCCGGCGGCTACCACCTGGTCGACGAAATCGGGGTTTTCCGACAGGAAGCCGTAACCGGGATGGATGGCCTGCGCACCCGTGGCCAGGGCCGCGGCGACAATCCTGTCACCGCGCAGATAGCTCTCGCCGACGGGCGAAGGACCGATATGGACCGCCTCGTCGGCCATCTCGACATGCAGGGATCTCGCGTCGGCATCCGAATAGACGGCGACAGTGTGCACGCCCAGCTTGCGAGCCGTGCGGATGACGCGGCAAGCGATCTCGCCCCGATTGGCGATCAGGATTTTCGTGAACATGGAGCCTCCCGGGTCAGTATCGGGCGGCGCCATTTTGGTAGGCACCGGCCTATTTCGAAGCGGCGATCTCGCAGGCGCCGCCGGTGGTTACCTTGTAGTGCGCGCGCGTGGCCAGACAGGATTTCATAGCCAGTTCTTCCGCTGCCTTTTGTGACGGCGCGTTCAGATGCCCGCCGCAGATTATGTACGATGACATGATCCGGGCATAAGGCGGGGTGGCGTAGGCCGAATGGCCGCCGGCCGCCACATAGGCCTTGTAGGTCTTGGTACATGGATCTTTCAAATTTCGTGGCAAATAGGGCGGGAAACGCTTGTCTCCCTCGCTTCCCGCCAGCGATCCGGCCACGCCCGCGCCATGCGCGGCGGTTAGCAGCAATGCCGAAAGTATTAAAGTAGACGCATTCCGTGAATATTTCCGTTCCATTCTCACCCCATCCCCATTGCAAAGTGCAGGACGAGCGATAGCGAATATTCTCCGGCGCCGCCAGAGCTGCGGGATGAGCTCGCGATTTCGTGAGCGAACGAAAGGCCTGGCCTATAAAATTCAATCTCCACCCAATGTTGCAAGATGTTGACGGTATAGTTCCGCCATCGCTTCGTCGAAGCAGCAGAAAACAACGATTTCGGGAAGCGCGTTGTGCTTGATGAAGTCATTGACCTCATAGACGGCGATTTCGGTCGCCTCGTCTTTCGGGTAGCGGTAAACACCGGTCGAGATCGCGGGAAACGCCACCGAACGGCAATCATTGGCGGTCGCGAGTTCCAGCGACCTGCGATAGCAAGAGGCCAGCAGTTCGGCTTCGCCCTTGCCGCCGCCCTGCCAGACCGGCCCGACCGTGTGGATGATATGTCGAGCTGGCAGCTTGTAACCCTTGGTGATCTTGGCGTCGCCGACCCTGCATCCGTTCAACATCCGGCATTCTATCTCGAGCTCACGACCCGCCGCGCGGTGGATGGCGCCATCGACTCCACCGCCGCCGAGAAGCGAGGTGTTGGCAGCATTGACGATGGCGTCGACATCCAGCTTCGTGATGTCGCCGGTGTGGATGCGGATCCTGTCTTGGGCCTTGCTCATCTCACATCCTGAACACGCCGAAGCGCGTCTCCTCGATCTCGGCGTTGAGCGACGCGGAAAGGCTGAGCGCCAGCACCTCGCGTGTCCTGGCCGGATCGATGATGCCGTCGTCCCAGAGGCGGGCGGACGAGTAGAGCGGATGGCCCTCATGCTCGTATTTCATCAGGATCGGCTTCTTGAATTTCGCTTCCTCCTCGGCGCTCCACTCGCCGCCCTTTCGCTCGATGCCTTCGCGCTTGACCATGGCGAGCACGGTTGCCGCCTGTTCGCCGCCCATCACCGAGATGCGCGCGTTCGGCCACATCCACAGGAAGCGCGGTGAGTAGGCGCGGCCGCACATGCCGTAGTTGCCGGCGCCGAACGAACCGCCGATGATGACGGTCACCTTCGGCACCCTGGCGGTCGCCACCGCCATCACCAGCTTGGCGCCGTCCTTGGCGATGCCGCCCGCCTCGTATTTGCGGCCGACCATAAAGCCGGTGATATTCTGCAGGAAAAGCAGCGGAATCTTGCGCTGACAGCACAACTCGATGAAGTGCGCGCCCTTCAGCGCGCTTTCGGAAAACAGCACGCCATTGTTGGCGACGACGCCGACCGGCATGCCATGGAGGTGGGCGAAACCGGTGATCAGCGTGGTGCCGTAGTTCTGCTTGAACTCATCGAATTCGGAGCCGTCGACGATGCGCGCGATCACCTCGCGCACGTCATAGGGCTGGCGCAGGTCGGTCGGGACGATGCCATAGAGCTCATCCGCCGGATGAAGCGGCTGATGAGCTTTCTGTAAGCTCAGGCTTACAGCCTTGTTCCGATTCAGGTTCTTGATGATGCGCCGGCAAATGCCCAGCGCATGTTCGTCGTCGAGCGCATAGTGATCGGCGACGCCGGAAAGCCTGGTGTGTACGTCCGCGCCGCCCAATTCCTCGGCGCTGACGTCTTCGCCGGTGGCCGCCTTCACCAGCGGCGGTCCGCCGAGGAAGATGGTCGCCTGGTTGCGCACCATGATCGTCTCGTCCGACATTGCCGGCACATAGGCGCCGCCAGCCGTGCAGGAGCCCATGACGCAGGCGATCTGCGGAATGCCGGCCGCCGACATGTTGGCCTGGTTGTAGAAGATGCGGCCGAAATGCTCGCGGTCGGGAAAGACCTCGTCCTGATTGGGCAGATTGGCGCCGCCGCTGTCGACCAGATAGACGCATGGCAAATTGTTCTGCAGCGCGATCTCCTGCGCGCGCAAATGCTTCTTCACCGTCAGCGGATAGTAGGTGCCGCCCTTTACCGTGGCGTCGTTGACAACGACCATCACCTCGGTGCCCTCGACGCGGCCGATGCCGGCGATCAGGCCGGCCGACGCAATCTCCTCGCCATACATGGACCATGCCGCGAACTGGCCGATCTCGAGGAAGGGCGAACCGGTGTCCAGCAATTGCGCCAGGCGTTCGCGCGGCAGCAGCTTGCCACGACCGACATGGCGATCGCGGGCCTCATCCGAGCCGCCGCGCTCGACTGTCCTGGCCTTTTCAGCGATGTCGGCAACCAGCGCGCGCATGCGCTCGGCATTGGCACGGAAGGTTTCGGAGGAGGGCGAGATCTGGGTTTGGAGGATAGCCATGCTACACCCCCTCCGCCATGATCTCGCGGCCGATCAGCCAGCGACGGATCTCGCTGGTGCCGGCGCCGATCTCGTAGAGCTTCGCGTCGCGCAAAAGCCGGCCGGTCGGATAGTCGTTGATATAGCCGTTGCCGCCAAGCAGCTGGATCGCGTCGAGTGCCATCTGCGTCGCTTTCTCGGCGGCGAACAGCACGCATCCAGCTGCATCCTTGCGGCTGGTCTGGCCGCGGTCGCAGGCGGCGGCGACGGCGTACACGTAGGCACGCGCGGCGTTCATCGCCGTATACATGTCGGCAAGCTTGCCTTGCACCAGCTGGAATTCCCCGATCGGCTGGCCGAACTGCTTGCGCTCGTGAACATAGGGGATCGCTACGTCGAGGCAGGCCGCCATCAGGCCGATCGGGCCGCCGGCAAGCACGGTGCGCTCATAGTCGAGGCCGGACATCAGCACCTCGACGCCGCGTCCTTCCTCGTGCAGCACATTGCCGAACGGCACCTCGACGTCTGAAAAGACCAGTTCGCCGGTGTTGGACCCTCGCATGCCGAGCTTGTCGAGTTTCTGCGCCACCGAAAACCCCGGCATCGCCTTTTCGACGATGAAGGCGGTGATGCCGCGCGATTTCCGGTCCGGGTCGGTTTTGGCGTAGACGACCAGCGTTTCGGCATCGGGGCCGTTGGTGATCCACATCTTGGTTCCGTTGAGCACATAGCGGTCATTGCGCTTTTCGGCGCGCAACTTGAGCGACACCACGTCGGAGCCGGCGCCGGGCTCCGACATGGCCAGCGCGCCGACGTGCTCGCCCGAACATAGCGGCGGCAGGTATTTTTCCTTCTGTGCCGGCGTTGCCCAGCGGTTGATCTGGTTGACGCAGAGATTGGAGTGGGCGCCGTAGGAAAGGCCGACGGATGCCGAGGCCCGTGAGATTTCCTCGACCGCGATCACGTGGGCGAGATAGCCCATGCCGCTGCCGCCGAAATCGGGATCGGCGGTTATGCCGAGCAGGCCAAGAGTGCCGAGTTCTCCCCATAGATGCGCCGGGAATTCGTTCTCGCGATCGATGTCAGCGGCTATCGGCGCGATTCTGTCCTGGGCGAAGCGGCGCACCAGGTCGCGCAACGCCTCGACGTCCTCATCATGCCCGAAGCTGAGCGTGTTCGTGTACATGCCGTTCCTCCCCGGTACCAATGCCGATGTTCACGCCGACCAGGCGCATTGTCATCGAAAGGTATGTCTGCGTGACCTCGGCGATCGACAATCGCTCGCCCGGCCGGAACCAGACGATGACGCCGGTCATCATCTGGATCAGAGCCATGGCCGTCAGGCCGGTGTCCTCGATGCGGAAAATACCCGCCTCGGCGCCATCGCGCAGGATCGAACGCAGGTCCTTTTCGTAGGCCGTGCGCATGCGCAGGATCTGTGTCAGCCCGTCGGGCGACAGGCTGCGCAATTCCATGTTCGACACATGCGTGGCGTGGCGGCGCCCGATATGAAAGGCGATGTGGTTGCGCACATAGGCGGCAAGCTGCCGCACCGGATCCGCGTCGGCCGGCCTGGAACGCTCCCAGGCCTCGCGAAGCGCTTGCATATGGTCGCGCATCAGCGTGAACAGCAGGTCTTCCTTGGTCGGAAAATAGCGATAGAGCGCGGCCGCCTGCACGCCGACCTCGGCGGCCAGCTGGCGCATCGACATTGCTTCATAACCGTAACGCGCAATCAGGGTGGCCGCCGCTTCACGGACTGCCGCTTCGGTTCGCTCGCCGTGTGATCCTGTGGTGCGCGCCATCGTCGTCTCGTTGACGGCAGAATAATAAAACAAACGTTCAATTAATTCAAGCAGGCGGAAATCCGTCTATCCGATGATCCTGAAATCTCCAGGCGTGGCCCAGGTTTCCAGCTCTTCCACATCGATGCGAGAGACAGCCGCGCCAGGCGGGCCTTGCCGAAGCCGTTCAATCATGGCCGCAATCGCCGCGTCGGCGCCGGTAAGCCATGCCGTCACCGAGCGGTCTCTTTCGTTGCGCACCCAGCCCAACAGCCCGAGCCTTGTCGCTTCATCGCGCGTCCACGCCCTGTAGCCGACCCCTTGGACCGTGCCGTATATGTGCGCCTGCACTGCCCTTTTCCGATCATTCATGGGCTCGCTCCCATTCTATAGAGTCTGGCGCAGCATCGAACGAAGGCAACGGTTGAAACGGTGACCGCGATGAAAATCGAGGGCCTTCGTTCCAAATTCTCTGCCGCCGGCCTGATCGAGATGTGCACCGGTCCCGCGCCACTCCGGCCGCGCGTTCTTTCGCTCACCGCGCGCGGCCAGGCCGCGCTTGCAGCAGTTTATGCGGCCACGGATCGTGATCTGGCCCGCCTGCCCGCGAGCTTGAATGACAGGGAAGCCGCGGAATTGTCGGATGTGCTGGCGCGTGCCGGACATCTGCTCGGCGCCGCAATGGCTCCCGAGCGCCGCGAAGTGCCCTAGTTTCCGCGCGCCGCTGCCAAGGCGCCAGGCAATTCCTCGGCGAAGATGTCCAGTTCGTGGGCGAGACCGACACTGACGCGGATGCAGCGGTCGAGCCGTGGCGCCATCGGCTTGCGGATGAAGACGTCGCGCGACAACAGCCCCTGCAGCACTTTCAGGGCGAAAGCACCGTCATGGCCGCAGTCGATGGTCACGAAATTGGTCGCCGAGGCGAGCGGCTTCAACCCGTTCTGTTCGGCGATATCGGCAATGCGCCGACGTCCGGCTGCGACCCGGGCCGCCACCGTCTCGAGATAGGCTTGGTCGGCGAGCGCCTCGACGCCGGCGATCTGCGCCATGCGGCTGACGCCATAGTGGTTGCGGATCTTCTCGAAGTCGCTGATCACTTGCGTCTCCGCGACGGCATAGCCGCAGCGTATTCCGGCAAGTCCATAGGCCTTCGAAAAGGTTCGCATGCGGATGACGTTCGGCCGCGAGATGTCGATCGGCGGCAGGGCCGAGGCTGGTCCCAATTCGCCATAGGCCTCGTCGAGCACCAGCATGGTGGTTTCCGGCAAGGCTTCGATGAAGCGGATGACCTCGTCGGCTTCCCACCAACTGCCCATCGGATTGTCCGGGTTGGACAGGTAGACCAGCGGCGCCTTCTCTCTGACGACCGCCGCGAGCAGACCGTCCAGGCTTTCCCTGTCATTCTCGTAAGGGACAGTCACCAGCCGGCCGCCGACACCGGCAATGTGGAAGTTGAAGGTCGGATAGGCGCCGAGCGAGGTGATCACCGCATCGCCGGGCGCCACGTACATGCGCGCCACCAGGCTGAGCAGACCGTCAATGCCTTCGCCGACAACGACGTTGTCGACAGCCACATTGTGATGCGCGGCGATCGCGACCTTCAGATCGTAATTGTCGGGGTCGCAATACATCCACTGGTCGCGCGCGACGCTCTCCATGCGGGCGATGACGCGCGGCGAAGGACCAAAACTGCTCTCATTGGCGCCGATACGGGCACGGAAAGCGCGTCCGCGCTCACGTTGCTGCGCTTCGGGGCCGACAAACGGCACGGTCGACGGAAGCGCTGCGATGAGGGGTGAGAGGGCAGGGCGCTGAGGCATGGAGGAAGCTCGCTTGGAAGGGGCCTTCTTGCTAACGCGCCGGCTTATTAGGTGCAAGTTGCTCGCAGGCAGCAATTTGTCATGCTGGATTCGGCCGTGTCTTTTTGGTAGCCAGACACGATGAACAATCGTCTGCCGCCTGCCTGGTCCAAGCATCTGAAAACTCCGTCCGGACCGAAAAACCCGCAGTCGAAAATCGCCGAACCCAAAGCGGGGTCGCTATCACACGCGCAGGCCGATGACGCACTGCTCAGGCGGGCGGTAGAACTTCATCGGGCAAATCGGTTGCCGGAGGCGGAGGCGCTGTGTCAGCGTGTATTGGCTCATGCCCCGCGACACCCCCTTGCCTTGTATCTGCTTGGAACCTTTGCGCTCGGGCTGGATGACGAGATGGCCATTCGCTGTTTTGAGCGAGCGGTAAAGGAGGCACCTCAAAATCCGCATTACCATCTGACCCTGGGTGAAACCTATTTGAAAGTCGGCGAGCATACGGATGCAATCAGGCATTTCGAGCGTGCTTGCGAATTGAAGGCCGACTGGGTCGAGGCGCTTTGTGCGCTGGGCCGCGCCTACACCGGATTCGGCAAAGCCGACCTCGCGGTGCCCCTCTATGAGAAAGCGCTCAAGATCGATGACGGCCGTTCCGCTATCCGAATAGGGTTGGCCAACGCGCTTGTAAGCCTCGGCCGGATGGATGAGGCGGCAAACTACATGAAAGAGGCGATCGCCCGTGGCCAGGATGTCGCCGCTGCTTACAACGGCCTGGTCGGTATACGAAAATTCAAGGAAGAGCCGACGGAGTTAAAATCCATTCTGGCTGAACTGAAGAATCCGGCGCTTGATAACAAAAGTATACAACAACTCCACTACGCGGCCGGGAAGGTGCTCAACGATATCAGGCGCTATGACGAGGCGATGGGCCATTTTCAGCAGGCAAAGCGCTCGACCCGCGGCTTTGACCTTGAGGCTTACCGCCGCGGCATCGATTTCTTGATCGAACTGTTCAGCCCCGAGATGTTGGCCGCCAAGACAGGACATGGAAGCTCTTCGGAAGTGCCTGTCTTCGTGCTTGGCATGCCACGTTCAGGCACCACTTTGACCGAGCAAATCTGTGCGAGCCACCCGGATGCTTATGGCGCTGGCGAGCTGACAAAACTCCGGCGCATCACAAACAGTCTCGCGCCCAAAACGCGCTCGCCCGAAGAATTGCGAAGCTCGATCCTGACCATGACGGTGAATCAGTCGAAGGCTTTGGCTGAAGACTATCTTGCCCATATCCGTCAACGGTCCCCCAACGCCCAGCGTATCGTCGACAAATTGCCGCATAATTTCGAACTTATCGGCCTTATAAGGCTTCTGTTTCCCAAGGCACGCATCATTCACTGCCGTCGAGATGCTATCGACAACTGCCTCTCGTGTTATTTCCTGAGTTTCAATGAGGACAATAGTTATACCGCGGATCTCCATATGCTCGGACTGTATTATCGCGAATACGACCGGCTTATGCGGCACTGGGATAAGGTCTTTCCAGGCCAAATCCTTGAGACCCGCTATGAGGACATGGTCTCCGACCAGGAAGCGCAATCGCGCCGCTTGATCGACCATCTGGGGCTGCCCTGGGACGACGCCTGTCTGCGCTTCTTTGACAAGCCAGGTTCGGTGAACACGTTTAGCCGCTGGCAGGTTCGACAACCGATCTACACCTCGTCTGTCAATCGCTGGAAGGGCTATGGAAGTTCAATCCTGCCGCTGATTGAGGCCCTTGGAGACTTGGTTGAGACTTAGTCTGGCACGCTTGCGCCGGAACGATGTCGAGATTTGGCCGTGGCTGCGCGAGACGTCCTGCCCCTCTGGCCTAAATCCGTTAAGCGGGTAGATGCACGCGAGTGCAGGACTGGATCAGATCTGCAGGCGTAGGGGAGTAAGATTTCGGTATCAAATAGTTCTGGCAAGTCTCCAGGCAACGGCCGGTGGTCTATCCCATGCTGGATTCTGTCGGCCGTTTTTGCTAGCGAGGCACGATGAACTCACGGCTGCCCCCAACCTGGTCCAAGCATCTCAAGGCACAGCCAGTGCAAAAGGCCAGACCCTTCGCCCAACCGGCTAAGCCTGGATCGTTGCTTGGGCCAACCGATGACATGCTGCTTAGACAAGCGCTGGAACTACAGAAAGCCGGACGGCTGCCGGAAGCCGAAGAACTCTGCCATCGTGTTCTGACGCGCTCGCCCAATCACGCGCTTGCCCTCTACATTCTTGGCACGCTGGGGCTCGGTTTCGACGACGAACTGGCGATCAAGTATTTCGCCCGCGCGCAGCGAAGGAGCCGAAAAATCCATACTATCAGCTCAGTCTGGGGGAGGCCTTTCTAAAGGTCGCGGATTATCCGCTTGCGATTCATCATTTGCAGCGCGCCTGCGAGCTGAAGCCCGATCTCACGGATGCTCTTCGTCGACTTGGCGAAGCATATTTCATGTTCGAAAAGGCGGACGTGGCTGTGCCGCTCTATGAAAAAGCGCTCGAAATTGACCCCGACAACGCATTCGTCCGGACGGCCCTTGCGAATACTCTCGTTGCCCTCGGCCGCATGGACGAAGCTACGGTTTTCCTGAAGGAGAGCATCGACAGGCGCATGAGCGTGCCGTCGTCCTACAATACGCTTGTAGCGGTTCGAAAATTCTCCGCCGAGCCACCCGAGCTCAAAGCCATTCTGGACGAGCTTCAAAAAACGGCGAATCCCGCCGATGAGCCCTACCAGCTTCATATGGCCGCCGGTAAGGTCTTGGATGATCTTGGTCGCCACGATGAGGCCATGGACCATTTTCTCAGAGCCGCAACGAACAAGGGGTTCGATTTTGACATTGAATCCTACGGTCGACAGGTCGATGCGTGGATCGAGCTGTTCAATCCGGAGTTCTTCGCGGCGAGGGTGGGATATGGTGATCCATCTGAGACGCCTGTATTCGTGCTTGGAATGCCGCGTTCTGGCACGACGCTGACGGAACAGATCTGCTCGAGCCATCCCGATGTCCACGGCGCGGGCGAACACTCCAAGCTGGGGCGAGTCGCGGTTGCCAACGGTCTTAAATTGCAGCCGGGACGCCCATTGGGACGACCAGTCATGTCGATGACGCGAACGCAATCCAAGGCGCTCGCCGGTGAATATCTATCCAGCTTGCGTCTCAACGCGCCCGAAGCATTGCGAATCGTCGATAAGATGCCTCACAATTTCGAACTTGTGGGCCTCATCGCCCTTCTCTTCCCTAACGCACGGATTGTTCATTGCGTACGCGATCCCGTTGATAATTGTTTTTCTTGCTTCACCTCGAATCTTAACGACGCGCATAAGTATAATTCGGACCTTGCGGTGCTTGGGCTTTACTACCGCGAGTACGATCGCCTGATGCGCTATTGGAAGTCGATTTTTCCGGGACGCATTCTCGAGAATCGCTATGAAGACCTTGTTTCCGACCAGGAGGGGCAGTCCCGTCGGCTTGTGGAGCATCTGGGTTTGGAGTGGCACGACGCCTGCCTCCGTTTCTTCGAAAGGGCTGGCTCCGTCAGAACCCTCAGCCACTGGCAGGTTCGTCAGCCGATCTACAAATCATCGGTCAAGCGTTGGAAGCACTACGAAGGCAGGCTTCGGCCATTGATCGATGCCTTGGGGGACTTGGCTGAAGGCTAGCCGTTCTCAGTTGTTCGAACTGACTTTCTGCGCACGACGGAGGCCCCTTACCTGCGATAGTTGCAAGCGGCCTAAAAAAACCCGGCGGTTGCCCGCCGGGTTTGATTTCGCCAAGGCGAATTGACTAGAAGTCGCGTTGGAAGCGGAGGAGACCGCCGACGTTGTCCTTCTTGGTCGCGTTGACCCACACGGACTGGTTGTCGATGGCGCCTTGGCCGACGCGCTGCCAGTCGACTTCCGCCGTGACGGTGAGGCCGGGAACGACGGTGTAGGCGACGTTCGCCGCGACACCGATGTCCTTCCAGTCATCATACGACGCCTGGAGGTTGAACGATGTCTTTTCGTTAAACTTGTAGGTGCCGCCGCCCCATGCTGCCCAGTTGCCGCCCCACTGCTTGTAGAAGCCGCGGCCGAGCGCATCGATGTTGTTGGTCGGGTCGTTGAGGTTGTTGTCCGAGCCATAGCCGACCATGGCAAACAGCGACAGTTCGTTGGATACGTTGACGTCCAGGCGAACCTTGCCGGCGACTTCTTCGTAGTTGCTGTCATAGGCGACGACGCCGGTGATGGCGCCCCAGCCCTGTGTCCACTTCACACCGCCGACGACATGCGGAACATAGCTGTCGATGGTGCCAACCTCACCGGAGCCTTCTTCCAGCGAGACCACGGCCGAGAAGCCGTTTCCAGCGTCGAAGTAGTATTGGATGACGTTGGTCTGGAAATTGCCGTAAGGGACGATCGTGTCGTTGATGACGTTACCGGCGTAGCCGATGAACGTATCAAAGGCCGATTCGTCAGCGCCGACACGCAGACCGCCGAGCTGGATCCAGGCAAATTCCAAGGCGCTGGTCTTGTTGCGCGCCTGCCAGCCGTCGCCGCCAGCGTTAGGGTTCGCTTCGGTGTTGCCTGCGAGACCAGGGGTGCCATAGTCGCCGTAGCTGTTGCCGAAGTTGATGCGGTACTCAGTGTAGGTCTTCAACGTACCGAGTTCGGTTTCCTGGCCAGTCCAGGTCTTCAGCGTGAAGCGGGTCTGCTTCCAGTAGGTCGAGTCGTCATCACCGTGCTGGTGGTCCGTGACGTGATTGACGCCATCGAACGAGCCACCGTCGCCCACACCGATATCCTCACGAATATAGCCGCCGACGCGCAGGCAGGTTTCGGTGCCGGGGATGTAGAAGTAGCCAGCGCCGTAGACGTCGCAAATCTTGACGTATTCAGCGGGCTCCGGCTCGGCGACGACGACGGCGTCGGCGGCGCGCGCACCGGAAACTGCGATCAGGGCCGCAGCGGAGCCGAGAAGAAGGCTCTTGATGTTCATTTTCTGACCTCCAGTCAGAATCGCGAGCGAAGGCCGACGAAAAGCTGCCAGGAGAGCCGTTTTCCTTTTTATTTCAGGTAGATAATATGGTGGCGGTCAGCGAGGCGCGGTCTGCAAGAAACGCTTGGTCGCGAAAGCCTTGCCCGATCCGGTCTTGAAATATCTCTCGAGTTGGCGAGCGTTGGCCTCGGTTTCGACCGCGATGTAGCTCTTCAAGGCTACGGGCAGGTAGGCCTTTGTCGATGGAACATTGCCCAATCGGTGCGATTCGGTGCGGCGTCGAAGGTCGTTTGTCGATCCGACATAGATATCGCCGTTACGGAGCTCCAGGAAATAGACGTACCACATGGTCCCCCTACGCTACTTCGTAGCTTCGGGCGACACTCCTACGCCCAAATGCGGTTCCGGGTGGCCTGCCACCCGAAGCCCGCAGGGCGTAGGGTGGCGGAGAGGATGGGATTCGAACCCACGAGAAGCTTTTGACCTCTACTCCCTTAGCAGGGGAGCGCCTTCGACCACTCGGCCACCTCTCCGTTGAGCCGCTGGATAAAGAAAAGCGCCGGCACAATCAACAAGCCCGCATCATTAATATAGAAAATAACGGCGCTCTGTCGCCGCGGATTTCCGCGATGGGGCGGTAATGCGGCAAATCCCTGGCAGGTGACTCGCGGCCTCGCCACGATTCCATCGGCCGAATGCCGGATTCGGCCGGAAATAGCCGGCTGCGGCGGGCCCGATGGTTAACGAGAGCTTTCTGAGTGAGGCCAAATCGTGTCATTTGTGCAACAACGCTGGGGGATAGCAGCCGAACAGCCCTTTCGCCGGTACGATCGTTGTTGAACGCCGCCGGCTCATGGGTAATGTCGAGTTCGAAGGAGCGGCGCGGTGCGCATCTTTTTCGGTAGTGGGGATGGGGCAGGGAACGCTGTCCTTCAGCAAAGAATACCCAGACCCGTTTTTTAACTTTTGACTGGAGGTCAGAAAATGAACATCAAGAGCCTTCTTCTCGGCTCCGCTGCGGCCCTGATCGCAGTTTCCGGTGCGCGCGCCGCCGACGCCGTCGTCGTCGCCGAGCCGGAGCCCGCTGAATACGTCAAGATTTGCGACGTCTACGGCGCTGGCTACTTCTACATCCCCGGCACCGAGACCTGCCTGCGCATCGGCGGCTATGTCCGCTACGACATCGGCGTGGGTGATGCCGGCGCATTCGGTGGCGCCCAGAACGTTCCGGACCATATGGGCGATGGCGATCACGACACCTACTGGAAGAACGCCCGCTTCACGCTGAAGACCTGGACCGGCCAGGAAACCGAACTCGGCACGTTGAAGACCTATACCGAGACCCGCTTCAACTTCGGCAACAACTATGGCGACTACGACTTCCCGCAGACTGGCACGTTCGAGGCGCACAACAAGGGCGTTTCGCTGAATTTCGCCTGGATCCAGCTTGGTGGTCTCCGCGTTGGTAAGGATGAATCGGCCTTCGATACGTTCATCGGCTACGCCGGCAACGTCATTGAGGACACGATCGTCCCCTACGGCAATTTCGACACCAACGTCGTTCAGTACTACTTTGACGCCGGCAACGGCTTCTCGGCTGTGGTCTCGCTGGAAGAAGGCGCAGGCGCCGATACCATCGACAGCTACGTTCCGCATGTTGTCGGCGGTCTGAAGTGGACCCAGGGCTGGGGCGCTCTCACCGGCGTCGTTTCCTATGACAGCAACTACGAAGAAGTTGCCGGCAAGGTTCGTTTGGACGTCAACGTCTCCAACGAGCTGTCGCTCTGGATCATGGGCGGCTATGGCTCGGACGACAACCTCAACGACTTCGGTACCGGCCGCGGCTTCTACAAGCAGTGGGGCGGCAACTGGGCAGTGTGGGGCGGTGGCACCTACAAGTTCAACGAGAAGACCTCGTTCAACGCTCAGATCTCGTATGACGACTGGAAGAACCTCGGCATCGCTGCGAACATCGCCTATGACGTTGTTCCTGGCTTCACGGTCACGGCCGAAGTCGATTACCAGAACGTCGGCGGTGCTGACGACCTGTCGCAAGGCTGGGTCGGTGCGACCAAGAAGAGCAACGTCGCCGGTATCCTCCGCTTCCAGCGCTCTTTCTAAGGGCTGGTTCCTTACAGATGAAATCCAGCCCGGGCGCACAAACGCCCGGGCTGTTTTTGTTTCGTGACTGGGTCAACGCAAACCAAGGAAAGAGGGGGAATCGGTAGCTGAACAGATCCGTAGGTTGGTCTCGTGGGATCCGCGGTGGGCGGGTGAGATCACAACTGCGTGATTTAATCTCTTGAAAGGACGCTCCCAAGCGGATAGGGCTGATCCCAATCCACTCGGGGGAGTGACGGATAATGACCAACGAAGCGATTCAAGAGGGATGCCCCTCTGATCAGTTTTCGACGTTTTCTTCTCAGAACTCGAAGATCAACTACACATATAACAAGATAAGAGAAGTAAAGTCATACCGGGTCGGAGAGCTTTTTTCAGCTTATCGAGACATATTGTGGGATGATGGGCGACATAAATATAATGTCAGCTCCTTCATCGGCGAGATAGACGAGATCCTCCTTGGGGAGCGTTTCAGCGCCTTTGACCAGAGTACCCTGGACAACCTTATCGGCACCTTGCGCCAGCGCGGCAACAGCAACGCGACCATCAATCGAAAGATGGCTGCTCTCAGCAAACTGCTGCGCAAGGCGTACAAGATGGGAGATATCCACAGCCTGCCCGAGTTCCGCCGCCAGAAGGAGCGGGCGGGACGGATTCGTTTCCTCGAGAGGGACGAAGAGGCAAGGCTGTTTGCCGCCATCAAGGGCCGCAGCGAGGATGCTTACCGGCTTTCCGTCTTCCTGGTCGATACCGGATGCCGCCTCGGCGAAGCGCTCGGGCTGATCTGGAACGACATCCAGGAACATCGCGTCTCCTTCTGGATCACCAAGTCCGGCCGCAGCCGCACCATTCCCATGACCGAGCGGGTCAAGGAGGTCATCAAGCTGCCTCCGGCCGAAGGACGCCGACCCAAGGGCCCGTTCACCAAGCTCAGCCAGGCACAATTCCGCGCCATCTGGAACGATGCCAAGGCGGAAGTCGGGCTCGGCGCCGACGACCAGGTCGTGCCGCACATCCTGCGCCACACCTGCGCTTCGCGTCTTGTCCAGGGCGGCATCGACATCCGCCGTGTTCAGATGTGGCTTGGCCATCAGACCTTGTCGATGACCATGCGCTACGCGCATCTGGCCACCAATGACCTCGATGGCTGCGTTGTCGTGCTGGAGAAGCCTCGCGGCGAGCAACCGGCCGGCAGCGCGGAAAGCTCGCTGTTTTCGTCGCCGGTGACGACGCCGTCGGCGAAGCGGAAGCAGACGGATGAGGGCGCTTCGGCGAAGGCGCCGCCAAAGGCGACCCGCAAAAGCTCCAAGGCCAAGTAGTTCCGACAGTTTGCCTTTGCCGCCGTAACAGCCCCGGGATCTGATCTGGTCTTGGGGCTTATTTGCCGCTTATTTGCCTCTCGGCGCGATCGAGAAAAGCAGCAACGGCGACGGGCAGGCTGCCGGTCTCGAGGAAAGGCGCGTGGCCTTGGCCCTCGACCGTGATCCCCTCGAGGTTTGGGTGGCGCTTCTTCATTTCTTCAAGCGTCTCGACGGACAAAAGTCTCGAACTGGCGCCGCGTATGACCAGCATAGGCATGACGGCCAGCGCCTCGAATTGCGCCCACAAATCCGGCAGTTTCTTGCTTAGGTCGAGGGCGGCGAGCGTTTCAACCAGCCTCGGGTCGAAATCCGGCATCAGCCCCTGATCCGTCTGGCGATAGAGCGCCGACGCCATCCGCTCCCAATCCGCCGAAGCGAGGGCGGGAAAGTCGCCGCCATGCGTGTCGCGCAGGGCATCGACAGTCTTGGCACGGCTCTTCGGTCTTGGCGTGGGATCGAGATAGGCGCGGATATAGGCAAGGCCGGCGGGTTCGATCACTGGCCCGATGTCGTTGAGCACGATGGCTTTCAGCGCCGCCGGCTGCATCGCGCCAAGCACATGGATGATCAGCCCGCCGCGCGAGGTGCCGATGAAGGCCGCCTGTTCGATGCCGAGCGCCGTCAGCCCGGCAAGGATGTCCCCCGCCTCGACGCCGACATTATAGTGACTGACATCGGGATCGTAGGCCGACTGTCCGCGTCCGCGATAGTCGAAGGCGATGACCTTGCGCGCCAAGGCGGATCGCGTTGAGAGATAGAGCGCCAGCTCGTGAAAATCCCGCGCATTACGTGTCAGGCCAGGCAGGCAGACGACCGGCCAATGTGCGGAATTCGCTTCGCCATAGACGCGCGCGTGAAGTCTCAGCCCATCTGGCGCGGCATAGAAGAAGTCGGAGAAACCTGGGTTGCTCGACATGGGACGGGCTCCTTAGCCGAAGGGATCGTCCACGTCTGCTATAGACGGAGCGCAGGAGGGTCAAATGGGAAAGGCTCCTCCTTCTCCTCACGAAGGAAGAGCAAAAACTTCAACTCCGCCCGTTCACGAGATCGCCGACGATGTCGTACTTGCCGGAGATACGCATCTTGTAGACCTCGTAATTCTCCATCACGCGCTGCACGTAACTTCTTGTTTCCGTGTAGGGAATCCGTTCGATCCAGTCCACCACCGCATCGATGTCCTTGCCGCGCGGGTCACCATATTTCGCCACCCACTGGCCGGCCCGGGCCGGGCCGGCATTGTAGCCCGCGAAGGTCAATACGTACGAGCCGTTGAAGCGATCCAGCTGTTCGCCGAGGAAGGCCGAACCAAGCGTCGCATTATAGGCGGCGTCGGTTGTCAGTCTGGTCTGCGAAAACTGCAATCCAGCCTTCTTCGCCAATTGCCTGGCGGTTGCCGGCATCAGCTGCAGCAGCCCGCGCGCACCGGCACTGGATATGGCGCCGATATTGAATTCGCTTTCCTGGCGGGCGATCGCGTAGGCCAGCGCCTTGCCGGAACCGGAAATATTGGCCGAATCGGGGATGACGCCGAGCGGATGGGACAGCGCTCCGACGTCGATGCCCCGCGCTCCGGCGATCTTGCCGATTTTCAGCGCCATGAAATGGTTATCCTGCTTTTCCGCCAGGATGGCGAGCAGCGCCAGTTCACCCGGACTGGTCAACTGGCCGGCAAGGTCGCGGTAGAGCGTTTCGGCATAGCGGTCGTAGCCCGCCTCCTGCAGGCGCTTGATGGCGGAGACGGCCTCGCGGCCGGCAAAGCTCTGCCGGTCGGCGGCACTTGGCTGGGGATAGACGATGTTGAGCGCCTGCCGGCCGACACGTTCGGCGGCGAGCTGGCCGTAAAACGTGGTGCCGTAGGTCGCCGCACGTCCAAAATAGTCCTTGGCATTGCCAGGGCCTCCGACTTCCGCCGCGCGGCCGAGCCAGTAATAGGCGCGCGACAGGGTCATCGGTCCCTGGGCAAGGTCGGCGATGCGCGCGAAATGCGTCGCCGCGAGCTTGGGATCGTTCAGGCCACGCAGCGCGTACCAGCCGGCATGGAACTCGGCTTCCGCCGCATTGGCCGCGCTTTCGGCGGTATGCGTGGCGACTATCCTGTATGCCGTCTTCATGTCGCCCTGGTCGACCAGTTCGCGCGACAGCACCCGGCGTTCGACCCACCAGGCATCCGGATCGACCAGGGAGTCACGGTCCGCCGGCGCCTTCACGACAACCGCCGCGGCGCCCGCAAAATCCTGCTGCTTGCGCAGATACTCGGCCTGCGCGAAGAAATAGCCGGCCGAACGCTGCGCCGCCGGCACCGCCTTCAGCAGTTTGGCGGCATTCTTGTCGCCCCTGTCGGCCGCCGCCCAGGCGTCGGCAAGCTGCTGGGCGCCGGCGAGGCCGGCGACACGCAAGGCGGAACTCACCCGGTCGGCATAGAACATGCGCTCCATGCGAAAACGGTGGTCGGCTGCAGGAACAAGGCTGCCGAACTCCTTGATCAGAGCCGTCTCGTCCTTGGCCTCCAGGATCGCGGTGCGCCAGAACGGCGACAGCACCGATCGCGCCGCCTTGGCGTTGCCGGACGACACATAGGCGCGCGCGAGAACCATCACGCCTTCGAATGTCTGCGGCTGGCTGCCGTCGAATGCCTTGACGACGACATCCGCCGCCGGGTTTTCGCGGTAGAGCGCGCGCTCGCTGTTCTTGCGCAAGGCGACGGTGCCCGGCCAGTTGGGCAGCATCTTCGCGGCCGCCGCGATGTCGCCGCTCGGAACCTTGTCTCCGCCGTAAAGCGCGATCGCCCAGGCCAATATGTGCTGGTCGAGCGATTGTGCGGGCAGTGCATCACGCACGCCGCGCGCGCCGGCAATATCGCCGGCCGCCAGCGCATCCAGCCCACTTTTCAACCGCGCGACGCTGGGTGAGGGGGCCTGTTGCGCCTTGTCCTGTACACCAGGCACCGGGATGGCCGAGGTGACCCGCACATCGACGCTGCCGCTGATCGCCACGCCGGGCATCAGCGCGGCGACGGCGCCAAGCAGCGCGAAGAGATGGGGCCGACTGGTCGGCATGATCGCGTGTCTTTCCTTAATCCAGTATTTTACCGGCGGCGAAGAAGCCTTGAAGCCTAAACTTAGGTCGTGAAGGGCTCGTAAACAAAGGGTTATCGAGGCCGTTCGAATTACGCTTGCTGGCACCATGGCAATGCTTGCCGCGCAACAATGTCGAGACTATGGTGCGCGGCTTCGCTTTCGGTTAGAAGGCGCACCACGAAACACCGATGCATGGCGCCCAAAAGTGGATACCGGTTTTGGGGTAACGACATGCACAACCAACAAAGTGCATGGCGCCCAAAAGTGGATACCGGTTTTGGGACAACGACATGCGTGAACCGAGAAGTCCCAAGGAGTTGGACGACATGCTGAGAGGCTCGCTTACCGCGCTCGTGACACCGTTCGAAAAGAGCGGGCGTTTCGACGAGAAAGCCTTTCGCGCATTCGTCGACTGGCAGCTTGGCGAGGGCACGACAGGCCTGGTTCCTGTCGGCACAACGGGCGAGTCGCCTACGCTGTCGCATGACGAGCATCGCCACGTCGTCAAGATCTGCATCGAGGTGGCCAAGGGCCGCGCCCCGGTGGTTGCCGGTGCCGGTTCCAACAACACCGAGGAAGCCGTCGGGCTCGTGCAGTATGCCGAAAAGGCCGGCGCCGATGCTGCCCTGGTCGTAACGCCCTATTACAACAAGCCGACACAGCGCGGCCTCTACGAGCATTTTGCCGCTGTCGCCCGGGCGACCAAGCTGCCGATCATCATCTACAACATCCCGCCGCGCTCGGTCATCGACATGATGCCGGAGACGATGGGCCGGCTGGCGCACGACTTCAAGAACATCGTCGGCGTCAAGGACGCCACCGGCAAGGTCGAGCGCGTGTCGGAGCAGCGCATGACCTGTGGCAAGGATTTTATCCAGCTTTCGGGTGAGGACGCTTCCGCGCTCGGTTTCAACGCGCATGGTGGTGTCGGCTGCATCTCAGTGACCTCGAACGTCGCGCCGCGGCTCTGCGCCGAATTCCAGGAAGCAACGCTTTCGGGCGACAGTGCGAAGGCGCTGGAGCTGCAGGACCGTCTCTTGCCGCTGCACAAGGCGATCTTTATCGAGCCCGGCGTGTCCGGCGCGAAATATGCACTGTCGAAGCTGGGCAAGGTCGAGAACGTGCTGCGTTCGCCGCTGGTGACTGTCGAGCCGGCAACGGCCGAGAGGATCGATGCGGCCATGAAGCACGCCGGCTTGATCAATTAGCGAGCCGTTTGGGAAGTCTGCTCCCGCGATCATCTGAAGGCGCCACCTGCGCTTCCGGTGTTCCCGTACTATATGTACGCTCCGCTCCGGTTCTCGGTAGCACCATCATCTGACTCGCGGGAGCGAGTTTCGAAACGGACTCTAGACCTCATGAACCAAGTCAGAAAAGCCGATCCCAACAACAAGACCGTTGCCGAAAACCGCAAAGCGCGGTTTTCCTACGAGGTGCTCGACACGATCGAGGCCGGCCTTGTGCTGACCGGAACCGAGGTCAAGTCGCTGCGTCAGGGCCAGGCCAACATCCAGGACAGCTATGCCTCGGTCGAAGGCGGCGAGATCTGGCTGATCAATTCCTATCTGCCCGAATATCTGCAGGCCAACCGCTTCAACCACGAGCCGCGCCGCCGCCGCAAACTGCTGCTCAACAAGCGCGAAATGGCCAAGCTGTCGCAGAGCGTGGACCGCGAAGGCATGACGCTGGTGCCGCTGAAAATCTATTTCAACGACCAGGGACGCGCCAAGCTGCTGCTTGCCGTCGGCCGCGGCAAGAAACTGCACGACAAGCGCGAGACCGAAAAGCAACGCGACTGGTCGCGCGAAAAAGGCCGGCTGTTGAAGGAACGCGGGTGATCGGGAGATAGCCTGGAAAGCCAGCGGTCGGGTTTTCAACGTCGAACACCGGCAAGTTCAACAGGGGATGGTCTTGAAGAAGCGGATTGTTCTCTGGGGCGTAGCCAGTCTTGCCCTGGCATGTGTCATTGCTGTGGGAGGAGTGGCCTATTTCCGCACCTACTCTCCCGATCGCGACCGATATCCGGTCAGGGGCATCGACGTCTCCCATCATCAGGGCCGGATCGACTGGCGGCGTGTTGCCGCCGATGATGTGGCTTTCGTCGTCATCAAGGCGACTGAAGGCGGCGACCATGTCGACGACGCCTTCGCCGGCAATCTGCGCGAGGCCCGCGCCGCCGGACTCGCCGTCGGCGCCTATCATTTCTTCACCTTCTGCCGGCCGGGCGCCGACCAGGCGAGGAATTTCATCTCGGTGGTGCCGCACGATCAGCCGCTGCTGCCGCCCGTGGTCGACATCGAGTTCGGCGGCAACTGTCCGCGGCGTCCGTCGCCCGAACAGTTGAATGCCGAACTCCAGGCCTTCCTCGGACCTGTCGAGGCGGCATTCGGCAAGCCGGCGATCGTCTATCTTACGGATGAAGCCGAGGCCGCTTATGCCGGGCAAATCGCCGCTCGCCCACTCTGGCTACGCTCACTGCTCATGGAACCGGACCGCCGTGACTGGATCTACTGGCAGTACCACAACAGGGGGCGCGTGAACGGCATCGAGGGGGACGTCGATCTGAACGTTTTGCAGGGCGGGCCGGAGAAGTTGGCCGCGCTGCTCGCCTCCACACCTTGATGAACAGGCCCGATCCGATGCCCGGTCCGGTTCTTCGGCAGCCTGCCATGCCCCTCAAACCATTCACGATCCAGCTGATGTCGAGACAGCCAGATTTTCCCTGGTGCTGCGTCGACCCATCGCCGAATAACCCATCCCGGCGGCCATGATGGCGATGGCCACGCATTGGATAGCCAGCGGGGTCTCGCCAAGCACGACCATGCCGACCATCACGGTGGCGACCGGCACACCCGGCAGGAACAGCGATGCAGCCTGTGAGCCCAATCGGTCGACAATGTAAGTGTAGAGGAACATTGCCGCAGCGCCCGCGAGAAGACCTTGAATGACGATCTGGCTGGCGATTTCGGCGCCTGCGGCGGCATGGAGGCCGCTTGGCGCAAAGACATAAAGAAGTGGCAGCGGCAGGCAGGACAAAAGCACGACGCTCGCGGTCGCCGTGACCGGGTCGACACGCCATCGCTGCACAAGAACGGCATATGTGGAAAACATCGCGCCCGATCCGATAAACAGCAGGTCCCCGAACAGGACATCGCTGGCGCCGGTGCGCGCCGGCGCTATGAACAGCAACAAGCCGGCGATGATCGTGACGACGCCAATGATCCGCCGACGCGACGCGCTTTCCCTGAACAGCGACAATAGGAACGAGAAGAACACGATCGAGGCCGGGCAGAGCGCCGCGGCATGGGCGGCGGGCGCGTGGGTCAGACCCCAGTTGATGATCAGCGGATAGGGCAATCCGGCTAGTACCGCCAACGTCAGTCCACGCCGCCAGCCCAGCGCCTTCATGGTCGCCAGGCCGCGTCTCCAGACGATCGGCAGGAACACCGCGCCGGCACCTGCAAAGCGCAGGCTGGCCATGTCGGTGGCCGTCAGATGCTCCCTGAGGCTGAAGCGGGCGGCGACGAACTGCGCTGCATAGATGGCGATCATGACAAGGCCGGCGATCACCGCCAGTCTTGTGTCTCCCGTGTCTCGTCCGTCTGCCATGTCAGTTCCGCCGCATGTTCATGTCGCCAGGAGGAGACAGCCCCCGACCTTGCGATGAAGCGCAGCCTATGGTCGAAATGGTCGCGACAAAATACGCTGTTTTTTACAATTTGAAGTGCAATTCACGCAAATAGGAGGACTTGAACGTGAATCCTGAACCAGTCGACCTGGACGCCGTCGACCGCAGTCTTCTGCGACTGCTGCAGGAAGATGGGCGCCGCACCACGCTCGACCTGGCAGCGCGCGTCGGCCTGTCACAACCGGCGCCAGCCAGCGCGTGAAACGCCTGTTTCGCGACGGGTTCATCACCGCCGTCAGGGCGGTGCTCAATCCGGCAAAGATTGGCCGCGGCATGCTTGTCTTCATCGAGGTGCGGCTCGATCATGCGGCCCCGCATATCTTTGACCGCTTCGCCGAGGCGGTGGCAAAGGCGCCCGAGGTTCTGGAATGCCACATGGTCGTCGGCGGCTTCGACTATCTCGTGAAGGCCCGCATTGCCGAGATGGCCGACTATCAGGACTTTCTCAAACGCGTCATCCTGCCGCTGCCGGGGGTGAAGGAGACACATACCTATGCCTCGATCGGCGACGTGAAGCCGGATGCCTTGCTGCCGGTGTGAGCAGGCACCGCAGACCGCACGGTATCCGAGAGCTCAGTTCTTCAGGAATGCCGCAATCTCGCCAAATACCCTGACGAACATGTCTTCGGTCAACACACCGGTGTTGGTGTTGTAGCGCGAGCAATGGTAGCTCGAAAACAGCATGATGCCGCCGGCTTCCAACTGGCCGCCATGTTTGAATGGATAGGCGGCGACGCGCCCGCCCAGTGCCCGCACGGTCGACTGGTGTGCGATCGATCCCAGCGCCAGCACGGCGCGCAGGTTGGGAAAGCGAGCGATCGTCGGCACCAGGAATGTCCGGCAGGTGGCGATCTCGGCACCGACCGGCTTGTTCTCCGGCGGCACGCAGCGCACCGCGTTGGTGATCGCCGTGCCGAGGAGTTCCAGCCCATCATCGGGCCGCGCCTTGAACTCGCCGCGTGCGAAGTTGTGGGCAATCAGTGTCGAATAGAGCAGGTCGCCGGCATAGTCGCCGGTAAAGGGGCGCCCGGTGCGGTTGGCGCCGCGCAGGCCAGGCGCCAGACCAACGATCAGAAGCTGGACGGTATCTTCGCCACCCAGTGGCAGGAAGGTCGGCACCGGCGCGTTGAACCATGACGGCTCGCGCTGCCGCCATTCGGCGATGAAATCATGCAGCCGCGGGCAGAGCGGGCAATCGCGGCTGGGTTCGGAAAGTGAAGGGGCGGTCAAGTCGACCTGCCTCAGTAGTCGTCCTCGTCGACTTCAGCCGGTTCGGGCCGCCGTGCCGGTCGTTCGGAGGGATCGCGGCCGACTTCGTTCTTCAGCGTCGCCAGGTCGATGAAATGGTCGGCCTGCCGGCGCAGGTCGTCTGAGATCATCGGAGGTTGCGAGGCCATGGTCGAGACGATCGACACCTTGCGGCCACGCCGTTGCAGCGCTTCGACCAGCGTTCGGAAATCACCGTCTCCGGAGAATATGACATAGTGGTCGACGACATCGGCGAGTTCCAGGGCATCGACGGTAAGCTCGATGTCCATGTTGCCCTTGATCTTGCGACGGCCGGTCGAGTCGGTGAATTCCTTGGCCGGCTTGGTGACCACCTTGAACCCGTTATAGTCGAGCCAGTCGATCAGTGGCCGGATCGAGGAGTATTCCTGGTCCTCGACCAGCGCGGTGTAATAATAGGCGCGCAACAGGTAACCGCGCTTGTGGAAGCTCGCCAGGAGCTTGCGATAATCGATGTCGAACCCGAGCGCGCGCGATGTGGCGTAGAGATTGGCGCCGTCGATGAACAGGGCGATTTTTTCACGAGGGTCGAACATGGAAATAATCCTTTTCGAAAAAACGGCCGTCTAAACGAAATGCGGTAGCGACTATCGGTCAGGCTCTAATAACCGGCCGACCTTGGACCAATCGAGATAACGCCAGTTTGGTGGCAATCCAAGGGCATGTGGCGCACTGCAAGCAATTGTGATCGTGGCGCCGAACCCTGGACCCGGCTGCTTTGCTAGATCGGGAGTTCGATATTGAGATTGAGTGCCCTGTGGGCCCGCATTGCCATGATGCTTGTATTTTGGCGCCGTTCGGGTTATGGACCGCGCCTGTTTTCCATTAAATCCAGGCATGAAAGGGGCAGTCCATGGCCCGCGTAACCGTTGAAGATTGCATCGACAAGGTCGACAACCGCTTCGAGCTGGTGCTTCTGGCCGGCCACCGCGCCCGTCAGATCAGCCAGGGCGCGCAGATCACCGTCCCGCGCGACAACGACAAGAACCCCGTCATCGCACTGCGCGAGATCGCCGACGAGACGCTGTCGCCCGATGATCTCAAGGAAGATCTGATCCATTCGCTGCAGAAGCATGTCGAGGTCGACGAGCCCGAAGCCGATGGCGAAGTGATCGCTGATCAGACCGGCGGCGCTGTTGCGGCCGCCGAAGCCGACGACGCCGAGGAGAACGTCACCTTCGACCGGATGACCGAGGAAGATCTCCTGGCTGGCATCGAAGGCCTGGTGCCCCCGGAAAAGAGCGACGACTACTAAGCCTCCGTTCCGGCACTTCCGTCCCGGCGGTTTCGTGGCTATCTAGTACCAACTGTCGCAAATACCAGATGCAGTTTTGGCCGCACTTGGCATAATGCGTGAATCTGGTATTTGCGACAGTTGGTACCGGCATGCGCCGTACAACAGTGCGGCGCATGATTCATTTCATCGCCGAGAGATTTAGCCCATGATGCGTCAGTATGAGCTTGTCGAGCGCGTCCAGCGCTACAAGCCTGACGTCAACGAGGCGTTGCTCAACAAGGCCTATGTCTACGCCATGCAGAAGCATGGCCACCAGAAGCGCGCTTCCGGCGATCCCTATTTCTCGCATCCGCTCGAAGTCGCCGCCATCCTCACCGAGATGCACATGGACGAGGCGACCATCGCCGTCGCCCTGCTGCACGACACCATCGAGGACACGACGGCGACGCGGGCCGAGATCGACGATCTGTTCGGCCCCGAAATGGGCAAGCTGGTCGAGGGCCTGACCAAGCTCAAGAAACTCGACCTCGTCTCCAAGAAGGCCGAGCAGGCGGAGAACCTGCGCAAGCTTTTGCTGGCGATCTCGGAAGATGTTCGCGTGCTGCTGGTCAAGCTCGCCGACCGTTTGCACAACATGCGCACCCTCGATCACATGCCCGAGGCCAAACGCCTGCGCATCGCCGAGGAGACGATGGATATCTACGCGCCGCTGGCCGGGCGCATGGGCATGCAAGGCATGCGCGAGGAGCTGGAAGAGATCGCCTTCCGCTTCATCAATCCGGAAGCCTACCGGGCCGTCACCGCGCGGCTCGCCGAGATATTCGAGCGCAACAAGGGCGTGCTGACCGACATTGAAAAGGCGCTGTCGGCCCTGTTTGAAAAGCACGCCATCAACGCCGGCGTGAAGAGCCGGCAGAAGAAGCCATGGTCGGTGTTCCGCAAGATGGAGGCCAAGGCGCTGTCCTTCGAGCAGCTGTCCGACATTTTCGGCTTCCGTGTTGTCGTTGACAGCGTCGAGGACTGCTATCGCGCGCTGGGTGCCATCCACACCACTTGGTCGATGGTGCCCGGCCGTTTCAAGGATTACATCTCGACCCCGAAGCAGAACGACTACCGTTCGATCCACACCACCATCGTCGGGCCTTCGCGCCAGCGCGTCGAACTGCAGATCCGCACCCGCGAGATGAACAAGATCGCCGAATACGGCGTCGCCGCCCATTCGATCTACAAGGACACCGGCGGCAAGACGAACGGCGCCGGCCATGCGATCTCGAAGGAGACCAACGCCTACGCTTGGCTGCGCCGTACCATCGAGCAGTTGGCCGAGGGCGACAATCCCGAGGATTTTCTCGAGAACACCAAGCTGGAGCTGTTCCAGGACCAGGTGTTCTGCTTCACGCCGAAAGGCATGCTGATTGCCTTGCCGCGCGGCGCCACGCCGATCGATTTCGCCTATGCGGTCCACACCGATGTCGGCGACACCTGCGTCGGCGCCAAGGTCAATGGCCGCATCATGCCGCTGATGACGGAACTGAAGAATGGCGACGAAGTCGAGATCATCCGCTCCAAAGCGCAGGTGCCACCAGCCGCATGGGAATCGGTCGTCGTCACCGGCAAGGCGCGCGCAGCCATCCGCCGCGCCACCAAGAATGCGATCCGCAAGCAGTATTCTGGCCTTGGCGCGCGTATCCTGGAGCGTGCCTTCGAACGAGCCGGCAAGACCTTCACCAGGGAAAGCCTGAAGCCCGTGCTGCACAGGCTGGCACGCAAGGACATCGAGGATGTGCTGGCATCCGTGGGCCGCGGCGAACTGGCCTCAACCGATGTCATGAAGGCGGTGTTCCCCGACTACAAGGACGAGCGCGTCACGCCGGCAGCGCCCAAGCAGCGCGAGGAGGGCTGGTCGAAGATCCGCAACGCCGCAGGCATGCTGTTCCAGATACCTGGCCGGGCCGCGCGCAAGGACAAGGACCAGCCAGGCGCCGGCGCCGTGCCGATCCGCGGCGTGCGCGGCGACCTGCCGGTGCGCTTCGCGCCGGAAGGCGCGGTCCCTGGCGATCGTATCGTCGGCATCGTCCAGCCGGGCACCGGCATCACCATCTACCCGATCCAGTCTCCGGCGCTGCAGGCCTTCGACGATCAGCCGGAGCGCTGGATCGACGTGCGCTGGGACATCGACGAGCGCACCAAGGAACGGTTCCCCGCGCGCGTCTCGGTCACCGCCATCAACGCGCCGGGTTCGCTTGCCGATATCGCCCAGGTCGTTGCCTCCAACGACGCCAACATCCATACGCTGTCGATGGTGCGCACCGCGCCCGATTTCACCGAAATGCTGATCGACCTCGAAGTCTGGGACCTGAAGCATCTCAACCGGCTGCTGTCGCAGCTCAAGGACAATTCGAGCGTCAGCGATGCGCGGCGCGTCAATGGCTAGCGATAGCCGACCATGGGGGACGAGATGAATACCGACGAAGTGCTGGACATATTCCGCGGGGCTGGCGCTGTTCTCGAGGGTCATTTTATCCTGACGTCGGGCCTGCGCAGTCCAGTTTTCCTGCAGAAGGCACGCGTCTTCATGCATGCCGACAAGACCGAGCGGCTGTGCAAGGCGCTGGCCAAGAAGATCCGCGCCGCCGTGCCAGGCAAGATCGACTATGTCGTCGGGCCGGCGATCGGCGGCCTGATCCCGGCATACGAAACCTCGCGCCACCTTGCCGTGCCGGCGATCTGGGTGGAGCGGGAAGGAGGCGAGTTCCGCCTGCGCCGCTTCGAGATCGATCGAGGCGCCCGCGTCGTCATCGTCGAGGACATCGTCACCACCGGTCTGTCGATCCGCGAAACCATCGATTGCCTGCGCGACGTCGGCGCAGAGGTGGTCGCGGCCGCCTGCATCATCGACCGTTCGGCCGGCAAGACCCATGTCGGCGTGCCGTTGATCGCGCTTGCCGAATATGAAGTTCCGGCCTATCCGCCGGACAGGTTGCCGCCGGAGCTTGCCGCCATCCCGGCCATCAAGCCGGGCAGCCGCAACATCTGACGGGGAGGTCGAAATGATCGCCGGCATCGACCATTTCGTGCTGACGGTCCGCTCGGTTGAAGCGACTTGCGACTTCTACCGGCGCGTGCTTGGCATGCGGCGCCTGGATCAGCCGAACCGGCCGACAGCGCTTCTGTTCGGTTCGCAGAAGATCAACCTGCACGAAGTCGGCCGCACTTTCGAGCCAAAGGCAAGGACGCCGACGCCGGGTTCTGGCGATTTCTGCCTCGTGTCGGCGGTGCCTCTCGCCGAAATCCAGGCCGGCCTCGCGGCCGACGGCGTTGCCATCGAAGTCGGTCCGGTTGAGCGCATCGGCGCGCGAGGACCTATGATGTCGGTCTATTTCCGCGATCCCGACGACAATCTGGTCGAGGTCAGCGAATATCTGAAGTAGGCACCGCGCCGGAAGGATATCGTCTCGGCCACGGATGGTGCCCTTGTCGAAGCCGGCAGGAACCCCTGGCCGCATATCGGTCATCCGGCTGCGACAATTAGCCGAAACCACTTCTCAAATTCGCCGCGATTGTCCGATGTGGAGAAGATGGATCTGACCAAAAATCTGGCGCTGCGGACGCTGAGCGTACGGCCTTCGGTTGTTGTTGGGCTTGCGGATGGCTATATCAAAGTCGCGATTGCCTTCTGGCGACCGTAAAGCGCAAGATGTGGCGGTCGAAGCCTGGCTGGAAACAGCCGGCGTGTAAGCTGTGAACTGTCGGGAATAGGAAGAGAGTGCTTTTTCGTCGCCGCAAGCCTGATGGCCTTTTCGAGCGGGTGCGTACCTATCTGTGGCCGCGCCGTTCGTTTTCGCGCTCGCTTCAATATTTCTCCAAGCGCATTCTGCGGCTGAAGGCCACCCCGCATGCGGTGGCGGCCGGCGTCGCCGCGGGTGTCTTTGCTTCGTTCTTCCCCGTCGGTTTCCACTTCATCATTGCCGCCGTTCTGTGTTGGGTGATCGCCGGCAATCTGGTGGCCGCCGCTCTGGGAGCCGTATTCTTCGGCAATCCGCTGACTTTTCCGCTCTTGTGGGGCGCATCCTGGGAAACCGGCAAGCTCATCCTGCACGATCGCCTGCCGACACACGGTCCGCCGGCGCATCTGGGCGAGATGCTGCACACGCTGTCCTTCGCCAAACTATGGCATCCCGTCCTGGAGCCGATGCTGATCGGCGCGGTGCCGCTCGGGCTGGTGTTCGGCCTGGTGTTCTACGGCATCACGCGCTGGGGCATGAATGTCTTCCGCGAACAGCGGCGCAAGCGGCTGGCCGAGCGCGCGAGACGCCGTGAGCATTCGCCTCATCCCGGCGGAAGCGTCGGTTCCGCCGCCCAATGATCATCGGCATCGGCAGCGACCTGATCGACATCACACGCATCGAGAAATCGCTTGAGCGTCACGGCCAGCGCTTCATCCAGAGGATCTACACCGAGGTGGAACAGGCGCGTTCGGAGAACCGGCGCGCCCGCGCAGCTTCCTACGCCAAGCGCTTTGCCGCCAAGGAGGCGTGCGCCAAGGCACTGGGCACTGGTCTGGCACAAGGGGTCTTCTGGCGTGACATGGGTGTCGTCAACCTGCCCAGCGGTGCGCCGACGATGGCGCTGACCGGCGGGGCGCTGGCGCGGCTGGAAAAGATCCTGCCTCAAGGTCATCGGGCGGCGATCCACCTCACCATCACGGATGATTTCCCGCTCGCTCAAGCCTTTGTGATCATAGAGGCGTTACCGGTCGAAGAAGCGCCACATTGATTGCATCTGACGACCGGCATGGACGTTGCCCAGCGCGCGCCGAGACTCTATACCATCCAACGCACAATCGAGGACGACATGAGCGTGGCTGAAAAATCTCAGAAGAAATCCGGCGGGCTTGGCGAAACCGTCAGCGTCATCGTCCAGGCGCTTTTGCTCGCCCTGGTCATTCGCACGCTGCTGTTCCAACCGTTCTCGATCCCGTCGGGCTCGATGCGGCCGACGCTTCTGGAAGGCGACTATCTGTTCGTCACCAAATGGTCCTACGGCTATTCACGCTATTCGCTGCCTTTTGGACCGGACATTTTCTCGGGCCGCATCTGGGGCTCCGAGCCCAAGCGTGGCGACGTGGTGGTGTTCAAGTTCCCGCCTGATCCGTCCGTCGACTACATCAAGCGCGTCATCGGCCTGCCCGGCGACAAGATCCAGATGAAGGATGGCCAAGTCTTCATCAATGGCGTTGGCGTGCCGCGCGTCAAGACGGGCCAGATCGACAATCCCGACATCACGGAAAAGGATTATCCGATCGACGTCTATCGCGAGACGCTGCCCGATGGTGTCAGCTATGACACGCTCGACCTGTCGCCGAACTCGATTGGCGACAACACCCGCGAATTCGACGTGCCCCCCGGCCACTATTTCATGATGGGCGACAACAGGGACAATTCCGCCGACAGCCGTTTCACCGTCGGTTATGTTCCGGCCGAGAACCTGGTCGGCCGCGCCAACCTTGTCTTCTTCTCGATCGCCGGCAAGGCTAGCCCGCTCGAAATCTGGAAATGGCCGTCGCTGATGCGCGCTTCGCGCCTGTTCCACTTCGTCAACTGATGGCCTTGAAGCGCCCGACAGGCGAGACTCTGGCCGGTTTGGTGATGGCCAGGACCGGCCATGTTTTCAGGGACATCCGCTTACTTGAGACCGCCTTGACGCATTCCAGCGCGGTCAAGGCGGCAAGCAACAATCAGCGTCTTGAATTCCTTGGCGACCGCGTGCTTGGTCTTGTCGTCGCCGATATGCTTTTCGAGAAATTCCCTGATGCACCGGAAGGTGAAATCGCGCCCCGTTTCAATGCGCTGGTCGATGCAAAGACATGCTCGGAAGTCGGCATCGAGATGCAGCTGGAGAATCTGGTCCGGGCCGACGCCGCCTTGAAGACGCGATCGCGCGGCTCCGGCGGAAATTATCTGGCTGATGCCGTCGAAGCCCTAATCGCGGCAGTTTATCTCGATGGTGGTATCGACGCCGCGCGGCGGTTCGTTCTGCGTTATTGGGAGCCACGTTCGAGCACGGTTGTGACGAAGCCACGTAATCCGAAATCCGATTTGCAGGAATGGATTGCCAAGACGAGTGACGCGCGCCCCGAATATGTGATCGAAAAACGCGAAGGGCCCGACCATCAGCCGGTCTTCACTATTTCTTTGCAGGTTAGCGGCTTTGCACCTTCCGTCGGTACCGGCGGCTCCCGCAGGGCGGCCGAAGAAGCGGCGGCTTCGGCATTTCTCGTGCGCGAAGGCGTGTGGGCCAATAAGGGGAGCGCGGCATGACCGCCGAAGACACCGCAGCCGCTCCCGTCACGCACTCCGGCTTCGTTGCGCTGATCGGCGCGCCTAACGCGGGCAAGTCAACGCTGGTCAACCAACTGGTCGGCGCCAAGGTCTCGATCGTCACCCATAAGGTGCAGACGACACGCGCCATCGTGCGCGGCATCGCCACGCACGACAACGCGCAGATCGTCTTTGTCGACACACCGGGCATCTTCAAGCCCAAGCGGCGGCTCGACACCGCGATGGTGACCACCGCCTGGGGAGGCGCCAAGGACGCCGACATCGTGCTGCTGCTGATCGATGCCGAGCGCGGCATCAGGGGCGATGCTGATGCCATCCTCGAACGGCTGAAGGACGTGCGCCAACCGATGGTGCTGATTCTCAACAAGGTCGATCGGGTCAAGCACGAGGCGCTGCTGGCCCTGTCTGCGGCAGCGAACGAGAAAGTGCCGTTCCAGCGCACCTTCATGGTCTCCGCGCTGACCGGTTCCGGCTGCAAGGACCTCCTCGACTATCTGGCGCAGGCGCTGCCGGCCGGCCCCTGGTACTATCCGGAAGACCAGATTTCGGACCTGCCGATGCGCCAGCTGGCTGCCGAGATCACCCGCGAAAAACTCTATCTCAGGCTGCATCAGGAACTGCCCTATTCCTCGCACATCGAAACGGAGAAATGGGAAGAGAAAAAGGACGGCTCGGTGCGCATCGACCAGACCATCTTTGTCGAGCGCGACAGCCAGAAGAAGATCGTGCTCGGCCACAAGGGCGAGACCATCCGCGCCATCGGGCAGGCCGCGCGGATGGAAATATCAGGCATACTGGAACAGAAGGTGCACCTGTTCCTGTTCGTGAAAGTGCGCGAGAACTGGGGCGATGATCCCGAGCGCTACCGCGAGATGGGGCTGGAGTTCCCCCGCTAAGGCCGAAAAAATCCTGGCGCGTCATCGCACGGTGGCCGACCACAAGCATTGGGCGTGAGGCTAATGCATGTCGCCCGGAAGAGTCCTCGGTTCCGGGACAACGACAAAATCAGAAGCTTACAGCAGGTCGGCGAATCCGATTCGCCGCGACGTGCTGTGGAGCACGTCGCGGTTTACGCGAACCGCGAACCGCCCGGGGTGCTGGGAAGCAGACTAAGGCGAAGCGCGGGCTCCACCATGCGGCCCGCGATTGGCGCGAGACCAACTCAGATTCTTGCAAGCCGCCAACGAAGCGGCGACGCGTGCTGAGGCCGGCTTTCCGCGCCGTGATCTGGATCTGCTGATGGTGTTGTTTTCGCGCCGATAGCGATACGAGGACAGAAATTACAAATTTCTCAATTTATTTTAGATTTAGAGCTTAAAAGACCGAATTCATAGAGTAAACTGGCATATGCAGAAGGATACACTTAATTATTACAAAAATATGACGATGTTCCATTTGTGCCATTTTAAATTCAAGCAAGCTCTCATTAGTGTTATTTGTGCAACACGTATTTAATCTGTGGCGAGAATCCAGCGCATTTATGGAATTGTCATTGAAGGTGGACGATTGGTGGGTATGTTCGCCGCGAAAAGGGGACGCGGTGCGGGCCTTTTTCATTGTGGGGGTGAGGCGGGAAAACATATCCGCCAGCCACAATTCAGAAGCCATTTTTTCAAACTTGACTGGAGAGGTCAGAAAATGAACATCAAGAGCCTCCTTCTCGGCTCAGCCGCGGCTTTGATCGCGGTGTCCGGCGCGCGCGCCGCGGACGCGGTTGTCGTCGCCGAACCGGAACCGGCCGAATACGTCAAGATCTGCGACGTCTACGGCGCCGGCTATTTCTACATCCCGGGCACCGAGACCTGCCTGCGCATCGGCGGCTATCTCCGCTATGACATCGGCGTCGGCGATTCCGGCACGCTGGATGGCGTCAACAACGTTGGCGATCACATGGACGGTGGAAACCACGACACCTACTACAAGAACATGCGCTTCACGCTGAGGACGTATACCGGCCAGGAAACCGAACTCGGCACGTTGAAGACCTTCACCGAGACCCGCTTCCAGTTCGGCAACTCCTCGGGCGACTATGATGGAAGCTCCTCGACCTCCTGGCAGGCCGGCAACAAAACCACCAGCCTCAACTTCGCCTGGATACAGCTCGGTGGCCTGCGCGTCGGTAAGGATGAAACTGCATACGACCAGTTCATCGGTTACGCGGGCAACGTCATCCAGGACACGATCATCCCGTACGGCGTCAAGGACACCAATGTCGTCCAGTACTATTTCGACGCTGGCAGCGGCTTCACGGGCGTGGTCTCGCTCGAAGAAGGCACGGGCGTCAACACCATCGACAGCTATGTTCCGCATGTCGTCGGCGGCTTGAAGTACAAGGGCGACTGGGGCGCGATCACCGGTGTTGTCGCCTATGACAGCAACTACGAGGAAGTGGCCGGCAAGGTTCGCCTGGATGTCAACGTCAGCAAGGAACTGTCGCTGTTCATCATGGGCGGCTACGGCACCGACGACAACCTCACAGACGACGCCCACAATGCCATCGACGTACATGGCCGCAGCCAGTACAAGCCGTGGGGCGGCAACTGGGCCGTCTGGGGCGGCGGTACCTACAAGTTCAACGAGAAGACCTCGTTCAACGTCCAGGCTTCGGCTGACGACGACAAGAACTATGCTCTCGCCGCGAACGTCGCATACACCATCGTCCCGGGCTTCACGGTCACGACCGAAGTCGACTGGGATCACTACGGCAATTTCGGCAATCCATCCATCTACGGCAACTGGTCCAAGGCCGACAAGAAGGACAGCGTCGGCGGCATCGTCCGCTTCCAGCGCAACTTCTAACGGATCGACTGACCTCACCAACCGCCCGCAGCACATTGCTGCGGGCGGCTTTTTTATGCCTCGTTGCGAGAGCCGGCACAGGCGCCAGACCCATACCTTGATTTCGCCACCCGATCGGTGAAAAGCTCCTGATATGGAATGGCGCGACGAGGGAATCATTCTCGGCACCCGCAGGCATGGCGAAACCAGCGCCATTCTCGAGGTGATGACGCGCGCCCATGGCCGCTATCTCGGCCTCGTGCGCGGTGGCCGCTCGCGCAAGCAGCAGCCTGTTCTCCAGCCAGGCAATCGCGTCGATCTTTTGTGGCGTGCGCGCCTCGACGAGCATCTGGGCACATTCCAGGCCGAAGCCATCGAGATGAACGCCGCCCGGCTGATGGACAGTGCCGTTGCCGTCTACGGCCTTCAGACGATGGCGGCGCATCTGCGCCTGCTGCCCGAGCGCGATGCCCATGGCGGCCTCTACGAGGCGCTTTCGGTGATGATCGTTCATCTCGACGACGCAGATGCCGCCGGCGAACTGGTGGCGCGCTTCGAGCTCCTGATTCTCGATGAACTCGGCTTTGGCCTCGATCTCAGCCAATGCGCCGCCACCGGCTCGAGGCAGGATCTGGCCTATGTCTCGCCTAAGTCTGGGCGCGCGGTGTCGCGTGAAGCCGGGGCGCCGTGGCACGACAAGATGCTGGTGCTGCCCGCCTTCCTGCAGCGCGGCTCCGGCCAGCGCGCCAATCATGCGGCGATGGCGGACGCATTCCGCCTGACCGGCTACTTCTTCACCCGCCACGTCTACGAGCCGCGCGGCATCGATCAGCCCGATGCGCGCGCCGGCTTTCTGGCCGCACTGCGCAAGCACCACGCAGCGCAGAAGCCCATCGCCGGAGAGAGCACGGCCGGAGAAATCATCCGATGAGCGAAGTCGAACTCTATCCGGGCCGGGTCTCGCCGCTCGGCCTCGGCACCATTCCTCATGCCGACATCCTGAAATACACCGGCTTGGAATTGCTGCAGCGAATCGTCGACGGCAAATACCCGGCACCACCGATCTCCTTCCAGCTCAGCTTCGCGTTGACCGAAGTATCGGAAGGTCGCGCCGTGTTCCGGGGCGTGCCGAACGAACGCCACCTCAACCCGCTGGGCGGCGTTCACGGCGGCTGGGCGGCGACGCTGCTCGATTCAGCGTTGGCGTGCGCGGTGCAGACTCTGCTCGACAAGGGCGAGGCTTACACGACTGCGGAGTTCAAGGTGAACCTGACGCGGCCGATCACGCCCAGGACCGGTGAGGTTGTCTGCGAAGGCAAGGTGGTTCACAAGGGCCGCACGCTTGCCGTTTCGGAAGCGACGCTGAAGGATGCCGGCGGCAAGCTGCTGGCTTTCGGTACCGAGACATGTTCGATATTTCCAGCCGCCAATCTGGCGGCACGTTGAATTTTCAGCCGTTTAGCCGCCGTATTTGAATGTCAGTGAGATGAAGCGTCAGTGAAAACTGGCCTGGTTTGGGGGAACCGCCATGTTTGAGAGCCTGATCGGCCTCGTCGCCATCATTGCCTTGTTCGTCATCATTTCGCGTCAGCAGGGCCGCATCGGCCTGATCGAGCGCGAGCTTGGCGCACTGCGCAGCCATGTGCTTTCGGGCGCGGTATCGCCCACGGTCAAGCCGTCGGAACTGGAGGCGGCGCAGGGCAGGGCCGACACGGCTCCGGTGGCCGCGCCAGCCGACATCGCCCCGGCGGCAATCGGCGAGCCGGCACCCGCGCTACAGGCCACGGACGCGGAAATCCCGGCCGGAGGGCCCGGCCCTTGGAGCGCGCCCGAGATCGCACCGAAAACGCCAGAGGTCGCGCCGGCAGCGGTCGCCAAAGCCGCTCGCCAGTCCGACGTTGAAACCGCGCTCGGCACGCGTTGGGCGGTCTGGGTCGGCGGCATCGCGCTGGCTCTGGGCGGCTTGTTCCTGATCCGCTACACCATCGAGGCCGGCATTTTCGGACCCGGCGTGCGGCTCACCATGGCGGCGGTGCTCGGGTTGGTGCTGGTCGCCGGCGGCGAGTTCATTCGCCGCACCGGCTTCAAGGTACCGGTGCAAGGTATTGCCGGCGCTTATATTCCGGCGATCTTGACCGCGGCCGGCGCCTTCATCCTGTTCGGCACCGTCTATGCCGCCCATGGCATTTACGGCTTTATCGGCCCGGCGCTTGCCTTCACGCTGCTCGGTGCGATCGGCGTTGCGACCATAGCCGCCGCTCTCGTCCATGGCCAGGCGCTGGCCGGCATCGGTCTCGTCGGCGCCATGGTGACGCCGGTGCTGATCGCTTCGCAGGCGCCCAATCCGTGGGCGTTGTTCGGCTATCTCGCCATCGTGCTCGCCGCCACTGGCGTGATCGCCCGCATGCGCGACTGGAAGACGCTGATGGCGGCCGCTTTTTTCGGTACCGGCGTCTGGACCATCCTCTACATGACCGACGCACCGGGCGCGAACTTCTCCGCCATACTGCTCATCGACGCTGTAACGCTGGCTGTGCTTGCCCTTGTCTGGCTGAGCAGCCGTGGCGGCGACACCGGGCTAGCAGGGACTTTCGACTGGCCATCCATCGTGCCTGGACTGTTCGTCGCCTTCTCGGCGCTTGGCCTCTCGGTTGACCCGGTCTTCGCCGCTGCCGGTGATGCTTTGCCGGGCGCGGTGCTGCTTGTCGTGATGATAGCGGTCGCGCTCTACCGCCCACTGGCGCTGCCACTGCTTTATGGCGCGGGACTGGTGACGGTGCTGATCTATCTCGGCATCATCCCGCCAACGTCTATCGCTTCCGACTTTTCGGGCGGCGCTTTGGGTGTTGATGGGGTGCCCTTGGCCACCGCTGACGCGCTGAGCTTGCGTATCGGTATTGGTCTCGGTCTTGTTTTCGTCGCCGCTGGTTTGTGGGCCGCGCGCCGCTTCGCCGCCACGGCGCAGATCCGAGCAGCCTCTTGGGCTGCATGGGGTGTCATCGTGCCGCTGATCGTCCTGCTGGCGCTCTGGTTCACGTTCGGCAATCTCGACCGCGACTTTGTCTATGCCGCCGTCGCGGCCCTGCTGGTCCTGGTCTTCGCCGCGGGCGGCGAGTGGATCGCGCGGGCCGAGGAACCGCCGCACAAGGGGGGAGCCGCAGTGTCGTTTGTTTTGGGCGGCGCGGCAGTCGCCGGCCTCCTGATGCTGCATATGGCTTTTGATTCCGGTTGGACCACCATCCTGCTTGGTGCCGCCGCGATCGTGCCGGCGCTCGCCACGCGCTGGCGCTCCTATCCTGTGCTCGGCTGGATTTCGGTCGCCGCTGTCATCGCGGTGCTTGGCCGCGCCGCCGTCGATCCGACGATCGTCAGCGCCGAATTCCTGTCGACGACACCGGTTTTCAACTGGTTGCTGCCGGGCTACGGCGTGCCGGCGCTCGCCTTCGGCTTCGCGGCCTGGCAACTCGCCCGCACCACCGATGGCCGTCCACGCCTGGCCATGGAAGCGGCGGCGGCACTGTTTGCGCTGCTGACGCTCGCCATGCTGGTGCGTCACGCAATGCATGGCGGCGTCATCAACAGCGATGCGCCGACGCTCGCCGAACAGGCGATCTACACGCTGATCGCCGTCGGTGCCGGCGCCATCCTGATCGCCATCGACAGGCGCTCGCCAAGCTCGGTGCTGCGCTATGGTTCGATGGCGGTGGGCGTGCTCTCGGCCGCCTTCATCGTCATCCAGCATTTCCTGGTGCTCAATCCGTTGTTCACGGACGAATCGACCGGCCGGATCCCGGTCTTCAACCTCTTGTTCCTCGCCTATCTCCTGCCGGCCGTCGCCGCCGGTGGTCTGGCGCTCTATAGCAGGGGCAAGCGGCCGAAATGGTATTCGGCCATGCTGGCGCTGATGGCGGCGCTGCTTGCCTTCGCCTATGCCACGCTTTCGGTCAGGCGCCTGTTCAAGGGCGAGTTCATCGGCATGTGGAGCGGCCTTGGGCAGTTGGAGACCTATACCTATTCGGCGCTCTGGCTGGTTATCGGCGTGGCGCTGCTCACCGCCGGCGTCTGGCTGAGATCGCAGGTGCTGCGCATCGCCTCAGCCGCGCTGATCGCGGTGGCCGTCCTGAAGGTCTTCCTGTTCGACATGTCGGAACTGGAAGGGGTGCTCAGGGCGCTGTCCTTTATCGGGCTCGGCGCCGTTCTGATCGGCATCGGCCTGTTCTACCAGCGGCTGCTGACGCGGGCGGCAAAGGAGAAATTGTCGGCCGGCGAACAATAATAGCCGGAATTCAACGCTGTGCGGGAATAAACCGGCATCCGCCGGCGTTATCTCGTTGCTTGGGTGACCGGAGCGGTGGACCGCTTCGCGCTGGCTGCTTGCGCCGTGCCGGGAAGGCGCGTTCTATCGGATCAACAAGGGCGACCTCAGAACCAGCGGTCATGGACGAAAAAAAGGCAGCAATCCTTGGCGAAATACCGCGCCTGCGCCGCTACGCACGCTCGCTTCTGCGCGGCCGTGATGCTGCGGACGACCTCGTTCAGGACTGTCTTGAGCGCGCGCTGTTGCGGCTCGACAACTGGCAGACGGGAGAAAGCCCCAGGAGGTGGCTGTTTACGATCATGCATCATTTGTTCATCGACCAGATGCGCAAGGTGAACCGCCGCGGCGAAGCGGCGATGCTGCCGCTGGAGGCGGGCGAGGCGGTTGCCCAGCCGCCCGAACAATTGGAGGGCATCGCTTCGCGCGAGATCATCGACGCGTTGCAGGCGCTCAGCCCCGATCGCCGCGCGGCCATTGTCATGGTTGCCATAGAAGGCTTTTCCTATGCCGAGGCTGCCAACATTCTGGGTGTTCCCGCCGGCACGCTGATGTCGCGCATCGCGCGGGGGCGTGAGGAATTGCGCGGGCTGCTGGACGACACAGCGCGCCGCCGCGCCATAAGGATCGTCGAGAAATGATCCGCCGCGATTTTTCCGAACGGGACATCCATATGGCGCTCGACGGCGAACTGCCGGCCGATGAGCGCGCCGCCTATGATGCCTGGCTCGACGCCAATCCCGAGATGAAGGCCAGGAGCGCCCGCTTCACCGCCGACCGGGAGGCGTTGCGCTCGGCCTTCGCCGGCGTGCTGGACGAGGTGGTGCCAGTGCGCTTGCGCAAGGTGGTGCTCGGTGAAGCGCCTGTTAAGGCAGCAGTGCCACGCTCACGCTGGTGGCTTGCCGCCGCCGCGGCCGTGCTTCTCGCCACGGGCGGATTTGGCGGCTACTTTGCGGGTATCGGAGGGATCGGGCAGGAGGATCCGGCGGAGGATCAGCTCGCCGAACAAGCGATCGCCGCCCATGTCATCTATGCCGCCGAGAAGCGGCACGCGGTGGAAGTGCCGGCCAGCGACAAGGATCATCTGCAGACCTGGCTGTCCAGTCGGGTCGGCCTGAAACTGGTGGCACCGGACCTGAGCGCGAACGGCTTCCAACTGGTTGGCGGCCGGTTGCTGCCGGCGGGGGAAAGCAAGGCCGCGATGCTGCTCTACGAAGACGACAAGGGCGAGCGCATATCCCTCTTCGTGACGGCGGAATCGACCGAGAATGCCAAGGGCACCTATGCTTCGGCGCAGGACGGTCCGCAGGCCGTCTACTGGCTGGATAAAGGCTATGGCTGTGCCGTCGTTGGTTCGCTGCCGCGCGAGCAGTTGGCGGCCGTGGCCAAGAGCGCGTATGGCCAGCTTCTGGCCGGTCTCTCCAGCTGAGCCGGCTGCGATCTTGCGCGGTCGGCTGGCATGAAAACAGCGATTCCGTTCAAAGCTTGTCAGCTTCCCTGCCGTCGCGGAAAGTGTCACAATTCGGCCCTAATCAAGGAGCGATAGCGCTTGATGAATACCGGCGCTTCGGCCGGTGTTTGCGACGCTTTTCGACCGGGGACGTTGCCGCAACGCAATCGAGGTTTTCTCAAGCCGCATGCCTGCCGAGATCCGCACGGCCCGCGCGTCTGACGTCGATGACCTCGCCGCCATCGAGAAAGCTGTATTCTCGAGCGACCGCATTTCCCGCCGCTCCTTCCGCCTGTTCATCGAGCGCGAGACCGCCGAGACGCTGGTCGCCGAAATCGATGGCCGCGTCGGCGGTTATGCGATCGTGCTGTTTCGGAAGGGCAGTGGGGTAGCACGGCTCTATTCGATCGCCGTCGGACCGTTTTTCGGCGGGCTCGGCATAGGCCGGCAATTGCTGGCCGCGGCCGAAGAGGCAGCCTTCGAACACGACCGCATGATGCTGCGTCTCGAAGTGCGCGAGGACAATGGCCGTGCCATCAGCATCTATGAACAGGCCGGCTACCGCAAGATTGGCCGCGAGCCCGGTTACTACGAGGACGGCGCGACGGCACTGCGCTATGAAAAAACCCTGCGCGGCGACCTTCCGGTCGCCACCAGGGTGCCATTCTATCAGCAGACCTGCGAGTTCACCTGCGGTCCATGCTGCCTGATGATGGCCATGGCCAATTTCGATCGTGGCTTCGTGCCCGACCCTGTGATGGAAATCCGACTCTGGCGCGAGGCGACGACCGTCTTCATGATGTCAGGACCGGGCGGCTGCGAACCATTCGGCCTGGCTGTCTCGGGCTACGAAAGCGGGCTTGCGGCGGAGATTTACGTTTCCTTCTACGGCGCATTGTTCCTGCAGTCGGTGCGTAGCGAGGACAAGCGCCGGGTCATGGAACTGGCACAGGTCGACTTTCGCCGCCGCGCGGAACTTTACGGCATCCCGGTGAATTACCGTCCATTCACCATCGACGATATCAGGGCGGCTCTCGCCGGGGGCAAACTGGTGCTGGTGCTGATCAGCGGCTTCCTGATGTTCGGCAAGAAGGTGCCGCACTGGGTGCTGGCCATCGGCGATGATGGCGATCATATTCTGATCCACGATCCGTGGGTCGAGGATGAAAGGCAGGAAACCATCCTTGATGCCGCCAACATTCCCGTGCCTTACGGCATCTTCATGAACATGGCGCAGTTCGGCCGCGACGGACTGCGTGCCGCCATCACTTTGGGAAAGAGATAATGACCTGGGTCATTCTTACCGGCAGGCAGAGCGATCTCGACCAGGTGGCGACGCCGCACAAGATCATCACCAATCGCGACTATCTCGCGCATCCCTCGCTGTTTCGCGGTCAGCGGCCTAAGGTCATCAACCTGTCGAACAACTACGGCTATCAGAGCCGCGGCTACTATGCCTCGCTGCTGGCGAGTTCGCGCGGCCACAAGGTCATCCCGACTGTGGAGACGATGATCGACCTATCGGAGCGCAAGCTCTACGAGCACGCCTTGCCGGAACTGGAACTGGCGCTCAACAAATGCCGCAAGGATCTCGGCGGTGTATTTCCGGCGAAGGTCTGCATCTTCTTCGGCATCGGCCCGTCCAAGGTCTGGGACCGTTTCGCCAAGCTGTTGTTCGACTGGTTCCGGGCGCCGGCGCTCGAAGTCCATATCAAGGACAGCGCCGAATGGGCTTCGATCCGCAAGATCGGCTTCCACCCCCTGGCTCGGATGACGGAGGACGAGGAAAAAAGCTTCATCCAGTGCCTGGAGACCTACACCAACCGCGAGTGGCGCGACACCAAGGGCCGCACGCCGGCGCGCTACACCTTCGCCACGCTGGTCGATCCGCATGAGGAATTGCCGCCTTCGGAAATCTCTTCGCTGCGCTACTGGGCCAAGATCGCCGAAAAGATGGGGGTCGAAATCGAGCCGATCACCAGAAAAGATCTGGCCAAGCTCGCGAATTACGATGCACTGTTCATCCGCGAGACCACCTCGATCTCCAACCATACTTACCGCTTCGCTCGCCGCGCCCAGCAGGAAGGCATGCCGGTCATCGACGACCCGCTGTCCATGATCCGCTGCACCAACAAGGTCTATCTCAACGAACTGATGGCCTACAACAAGGTGCCGGTGCCGCCGACAGTGATGATCGCCGGCACCTCTGACCTCGAATTGGCCGCACAGACGCTGGGTTTTCCCCTAGTGTTGAAGATCCCCGATTCGTCCTTCTCGCGCGGCGTCAAGAAATGCGAGACCCTGGAGGAACTGACGCGGCTCGCGACCGAATGGCTGGAGGATTCCGACCTTCTCATCGCGCAGAAATTCATCCCGACCGAATATGACTGGCGTGTCGGCGTGCTCGGTGGCCAGCCGCTGTTTGCCGTGCATTATCTGATGGCCAAGAAACATTGGCAGATCGTCAACCACAAGGCCAATGGCAAGCCCGACCAAGGCGGCATCAAGACCTTCACGCTGAAGGAGACGCCGGCCCATGTCGTCGAGACCGCCGTCAAGGCGGCGCGCTGCATCGGCGACGGCCTCTACGGCGTCGACCTCAAGGAGACCAAGGACGGCGTCTTCGTCATCGAGGTCAACGACAATCCAAACCTCGATCACGGCTGGGAGGATTCCGGCGAGAAGGACGAGGTCTGGGTGCGGCTGACGCAGTGGTTCCTGGAGCGGCTCGATCGGCCGGGGCGGTAATCATCCGAGGGGAAATATGCAGTTCATCGTCATCGAGGATTTCACCGGCTGCGACCGCAAGGAAATCTACCGCCGGTTCCGCGACAGCGGCCGCCTGAAGCCGGAGGAGCTTGTCGTGCATCACAGCTGGATCGCGGCTGACATGAGCCGCTGTTTCCTGCTGGTGGAGACCGATGATGTCACGTCGCTGCAGCGCTGGGTCATCGAATGGGCTGATCTGGTCGAGTTCGAGATCGTGCCCGTGGCGACCAGCAAGGACATGGTGGCGGCCCTGAGCGGGCACCTCTGACCATCTCCCTCCCGGTCAGCGCAGCGCCGGCGAGCCAACCGCGCGCTGGCATTGGTTGACCAGCCAATCGCGGAACGCGGCCACGACATCGCGGCTTGCGCTTCGCTCTGGAACCGTCAGGCAATAGGGCTGGCGCAATGCAATCGCGCCGCCGGCCGGCCGGACCAGCCTGCCGTCCTCCACCGCTTCGGCACAATAGACCCCTTGCGCCAGCGCCACGCCCAATCCCGAAATGGCGAGGTCGAGGGCCGCGCGCGATGAATTGGCCGAAAGGCCGCGCCGTGCCGCTCGGCCAGGGTGAGCACCCTCGGCCTCGAACCAGTTGGGCCAGGACGGAAACGATGCCCCTGTCGGCCCCCAGTCGGTGTGGATGAGCGGCAGCCCGGCGAGCGGCTCGCCCCCCGCCTTGGTGATGCCGGCAAGCCCTGGCGCGCAGACGGGATAGACGGCGTCCCGGGCGATCTCCTCGGTCGGGTGCTCGCGATAATGCGGGCCATAGGAAAGCCTGATGTCGATCAACTCGCGGTCGAACGACACCGGGTCGTCATCGCCCCGGAGCGATATGTCGGCGGCGCCGTGGCTTGCGACAAAGCCGGCGAGGCGCTGCGAGAGCCAGCCCATGGCCATGGATGGCGGCACCGACACCACCAGGCGCGGGCGGAATGCATCGGCGCCCAGTTCGCGCGAGACGCTGCCGATCTCCTGGAAGGCCACGGTCAGCCGAGGCAGCATTTCCACGCCGGCCTCGGTGAGGACAACGCGGCGGTTGATCCGGTGAAACAGCTTGCGTTCCATCTGCACCTCCACGGTGCGGATAAGCTGGCTGACGGCGGCGGCCGAAACCGAAAGCTCTTCCGCCGCCGCGGTAAAGCTGCCCGTGCGCGCTGCGGCCTCGAAAGCCTGAAGTCCTTTCAGGGATGGGGATGTGGCCATGATCGCTAGATAGGTAAGGTAAGCTTATCTAAATCGCAGAAATCGTCGTTTCTGGAAAGCTTTTTCGTCGACTAGAATGGCTTCATCATTCTTCAGCCTGGATCGAAGCCGATGGACCATCGCGACATTATCGCCTCATTGACACCGGAAGAGCGCAATCGCCTGACGGCCAAGTCCGATGTTGCGGGCCTGTTCCAGCTCTGCACTCACTTGGGTGCGATTATCTTCATTGGATCACTGATCGCGGCCGAGGTCCCATTCTGGCCGTTGCTGATGCTGCCGCAAGGCATCCTGATCGTGTTCCTGTTCACGCTGCTGCATGAGACGGCGCACCGCACGGCTTTCGAAACACAGTGGCTGAACGACGGCGTGGCGCGGCTGTGCAGCCTGGCCATCGCGCTGCCGGCCGACTGGTTCCGCTACTTCCATTTCGCTCACCACCGGTACACGCAGGATCCCGAAAACGACCCCGAGCTTGCCTCCCCGAAGCCCGAAACCCTGCGGCAGTACATTGTCCACGTCTCTGGGCTTCCGGTGTGGTGGGGCCATCTCAAGACACTCTACGCCAATGCGATTGGCGGTAGTCAGGAGAGCTATGTACCGCTGAAAGGCCGACGCAAGGTGCGGGCCGAGGCGCGCGCCATGATTGCCTTCTACGCTGTCCTCATTCTGCTCGCCGTCTATTTCCGGCTCACCGTGCTTTTCTATGTCTGGATCATTCCCGCTCTGCTCGGACAGCCATTCCTGCGCCTCTATCTGCTGGCCGAGCACGGTCGTTGCCCGCTGGTGGCCAACATGCTGGAAAACACCAGGACGACGCTGACCAGCTGGGGGGTGCGCAAGCTCGCCTGGAACATGCCGTTCCATGCCGAGCATCATGCCTATCCCGGCGTTCCGTTTCACCAATTACCGCGGTTTCATGCGCTGATCGAGCGGCATCTGAAGGTGGTCGAGCCCGGCTATGTCAGCTTCCATGAGAAATACCTGGAAACGCTGCGCTGACTTGCGCTGACGCCATCAGCCGGTCTGGCTGCGTGTCGCACGCGACTTCAGCAGGCGCTGGATGTCGGCCGGCTTTGACGGCACGCCGATCAGATAGCCTTGCGCCTCGACACAGCCATTGTCGCGCAGCATGTCGAGTTGCGCCTCCGTCTCGACGCCTTCGGCCGTGACGACGATGCCAAGCTCGGCACCCAGCCCGATGATGGTCCGAACGATGGCCGCCGTGTCGCGGTTGCCCATGTCGCGAATGAATGATCGGTCGATCTTGATCTTGTCGACCGGAAAACGCCTGAGGTAGCCGAGCGAGGAATAGCCGGTGCCGAAATCGTCCAGGGCGATGCGGATGCCGAGCTCACGCAACTGGCGCAGCGTTTTCAGCACGGCCTTGCTTTCGTCCATCAGCACGGTTTCGGTGATCTCCAGCTCCAGCCGTCCAGCCGGAACGCCGGAAAAGGCCAGCGCCGAGATCACCCCGCGGGCAAACCCGTTGCTTTTGAGCTGCACGGCCGAGACATTGACCGCAATGCGTAGGCCGGGTGGCCAGCTTGCGGCCTCTGCGCAGGCTTTCCTCAGCGCCCACTCGCCGAGCGGCACGATCAGCCCGGTCTCTTCGGCGACCGGGATGAAGTCGTCCGGCGCGACAGTGCCACGCCCTGGTGAATGCCAGCGCATCAAGGCTTCCGCGCCGGTGATCTCGCCGGAAGTGATGTTCATGATGGGCTGGAAATGGAGATCGAACTCCTGGCGCGGTAGTGCTGCCTCGAGGTCTACTTCAAGCGCCCTGCGGGCCTGCACGACAGCATCCATTCCGGGCTCGAAGAAGCGATACAGGTTTCGTCCTTCGCTCTTCGCCCGGTAGAGCGCCGTATCCGCGTTTTTCAGCAGCGTGTCGGCGTCCCTGCCGTCGTTGGGGAAAACGGCAATGCCCATGCTGATGCCGACATGCATGTCCCGACTCTTGTCTCTAAATGGTTTTGCGATTGCTTCGACGATGCGCTTTGCCAGTTTTTCGGCATCGCCAATGCCCTTGAAATGGAACTGCATGACGACGAACTCGTCGCCGCCGAAGCGGGCGACGATGTCTGTTTCGTTGCGGACGCAATGCCGCAGCCTCTCGGCTACGCTTCTCAGCAGCCAGTCGCCTGCGGGGTGTCCCCAGGTGTCGTTGACCGCCTTGAAGCGGTCGAGATCGAGCGAGAAGATCGCCAACGGCTTGACTGCCGCGTCCTCCAGCGCAAGATCGAGCCGTTCGCGAAACTTCGAGCGGTTGGGCAGTCCGGTCAGCGTGTCGTGATGCGCAAGATGGGTCATGCGCTCTTCGGTTCGGCGGCGCTCGGTCACGTCGTCGAAAGTCACCACCCAGCCGCCGCCGCTCATCGGCCGGCGTGTGACCAGAACCGTCCTGCCGTCGGTCAGATGCCGGTAGGCCGAATGCGTCTTTGCCGCCGCCAGACAGGCTTCGGTTTTGGCGACTTCGCTGTCGACGTCGATCTTCATGTAGATGCCGAGTTCCAGCAATCGTTCGAGCGCGTTGCGGTGCGTCGTTCCAAGCGGGAAGTCCTCCGCAGTGACGTTGTAGAGCTCCAGAAAACGCCTGTTGCGCACAATCATCTTGCCGTCGGCGTCGTACATCAGAAGGCCTTGCGACATGTTGGCGAGTGCCGCGTCGAAACGGCGATGCTGCTCCTTGAGATCCTGCTCGGCGCGCCGCTTTTCGGTGATGTCCTCGTAGATCGAAACCCACCCACCCAGGGCAAGCGGACGGTGCGAGATGTTGATGATGCGGCCGTCAGACAGCGTCTCCTCGTAAGTTGAGGGTTTTGCCTGGTCGATATAGGGCTTGCGGATGGCGTAGAGTTCTTCGGCGCTTTGCGAGGCAACCCCGATATCGACGCTGTGCCGCAGAATGTCGACGAAGCGGATACCTGGCCGTACCACTTTGGCGTCGAGGCGGAAAATGTTGATATAATTGCCGTTGCAGATGATCATGCGCTCGTCGGCGTCGAACATGCACAGGCCATGCGACATGTTTTCGACAGCAGCTGAAAAGCGTTCGTTCTGCTCGCGCAGCTCATCTTGCATGCGGCGCTGATGTTCCATGCCTCCGGCCGCCCGTTCCGGGACGACCGAACCACCCTTGACATCCACGACGGGCATGAGGCGCCCCTGCGATGCTTGATCGAACACCACACTGTTGACGCTTCCGGTTAATTTAGCGTTTTCTATCCTAGCGCGGACGTCGGAACGTGATGCCGCGACTTCTCGATCGCCGAAAACCGCTTCAGGAACGCATTCTGCGCTGAGGTCACCGAGCGTGGCGCGAAGTCGAAGCGCTCGGCGGAAAAACCGCGCGGCCGGCCGAAGAACTCGGTCGCCTCGGCGGTCGAAAACCCGGCAAGCAGCGTCGCCTCGAAATAGGCGGCGATCTGGTCGGCGCGCTTGATCTCCTTGCGCAGAATGGCACCCGGTTCCGGCGGCAGCGAGAAGCGCAGATGGATGGCGCGCTGCAGGCGCATTTCGCAGTCCTTGTAGCTGCCGCCCATCACCGACTTGAATGGCGAGATCATGTCGCCGATGACATATTCGGGCGCATCGTGCAGCAGCGCCGCCAGTTGGTCGTCGGCCGCAGCCTGGGGCACCAGCTCGTTGAACAGTGCCTCGACCAGCAGTGAATGCTGGGCAACCGAAAAGGCGTGCTCGCCGCTGGTCTGGCCGTTCCAGCGGGCGACGCGGGCAAGCCCATGGGCGATGTCCGAGATCTCGATGTCGAGCGGCGAAGGGTCGAGAAGGTCGAGCCGGCGGCCGGACAGCATACGCTGCCATGCCCGTGGCGGCGCACCGGCGCGGTCTGCCGCCATCAGGCTTCCTCCGCGCCGGCGATTTCCTGCGGATAGCTGAATTTGGCCCAACTGGGGATGATGAGCGTCACCGGTACGTCACCCGCCAGGATCGGCTGGCCGGCATCGAGCGCCGCCTTCACCCTGTCGATACGGGCGATGGCGAGCCCTGTCACGGTAGCACTCGAGCCGAGCGTGCCGACCGGCCGCCCACCGGCGGTTAGCTCGGCACCCGCAGAGGGCAGGGGAAGCCCAGCCTGGACAATCAGAACGCGCCGCCGGGCGGTGCCTCGATGCTGCATGCGCGAGACGACCTCCTGGCCGACATAGCAGCCCTTCTTGAAGCCGACGCCGCCCATTTCGTCGAGCAGCACGTCATGCGGGAACGCATCGCCAAGTGCATAGTCGGCCCCGCTCTCGGCGACGCCGTGGGCAATGCGAAAGGCCTGCCACGCGCCAATGTCGCCAGCCTCCGCGGTGCCGGCATGGAAGCGCGTGACGCCTTCGTCGCCAAAGCGCCTGTCGGCAAGCGCGGTTGAATCACTTTCTGGGGCGATTGACTCTTTTCCCCAGGCGACAGTGACAAGTGCCTGTCCCGACTTCGCAATCTCGACCTTGGCGCGAAGCTTGTAGAGCATCAGCCGGCGAATGAAATCGTCTGAAATATCGGCACGGCATTCGATGCGGAAGGCGTTTTCGCCTGCCCGTGAGATCAGGAAGTCGAACAGGATCTTGCCTTGCGGCGTCAAAAGCGCGCCCGGCTTTGCCTCGCCATTGCCAAGCGTATCGAGATCGGTGGTCAGGATGTTCTGCAGAAAATGCTCGGCATCCGGGCCGGAGACGGTGATGAGCGCGCGGTCTTTCAGCAGGGCAAAGGGCATGGGGCGGATTAAAAGCCTGATCTTGCAAAACGGTTGGCCATTACGTAAGCCGCTGACACTCCCCCCGCAAGAGAGCATCACCATGACCTACGACCTCATCCTGACAGGCGGCATAGTGGTCAATCATGACGGCGAGGGGCCACGCGACATCGGCGTGAAGGGTGGGCGCATCGCCGCGATCGGCGATCTGCGCCAAGCATCGGCTGGCGAGACGATCGACTGCCGGGGCCTGCATATCCTGCCCGGTGTCGTCGACAGCCAGGTGCATTTCCGTGAGCCGGGACTGGAACACAAGGAAGACCTGGAAACGGGTTCGCGGGCCGCGGTGCTGGGCGGTGTCACCGCCGTCTTCGAAATGCCCAACACCAATCCGCTGACCACCAGCGAGGCAACGCTTGCCGACAAGGTCCGGCGCGGCAGCGGCCGCATGCATTGCGATTTTGCTTTCTGGGTTGGCGGTACCCGCGACAACGCCAGGGACGTCGGCGAGCTCGAACGTTTGCCGGGAGCTGCGGGAATAAAGGTCTTCATGGGATCTTCCACCGGTGACCTGCTGGTCGAGGACGATGAAGGCGTCGCCTCGATCCTGAGGAATACCCGCCGTCGCGCCGCTTTTCATTCGGAAGACGAGTTCCGGCTGCGCGAGCGCCTGGACGAGCGCGTCGAGGGCGATCCGTCATCGCATCCGGTCTGGCGTGATGAGATCGCCGCCTTGCGCTGCACCGAGCGGCTGGTGCGCATCGCGCGCGACGTTCGTGCCCGCATCCATGTCCTGCACATCTCGACCGCCGAGGAGATCCTGTTCCTCGAACAGCACAAGGATGTTGCGACCTGTGAAGCCACGCCGCACCACCTGACGCTGAGCGCCGACGACTATGCGCGGCTTGGCACGCTGATCCAGATGAACCCGCCGGTGCGGGACAAACGCCATCGCGACGGCGTCTGGCTTGGCATAGCGCAAGGCATCGTCGACGTGCTCGGCTCCGACCACGCGCCGCACACGCTGGCCGAGAAGGAAAAACCCTATCCGGCCTCGCCGTCGGGCATGACCGGCGTGCAGACGCTGGTGCCGATCATGCTCGACCATGTCAACGCCGGCCGGCTGAGCCTGCAGCGCTTCGTCGATCTCTCCAGCCATGGCCCGCAGCGCATCTTCGGCATGGCCAGAAAAGGCCGCATCGCCGCCGGCTATGACGCCGACTTCACCATTGTCGACATGAAGCGGCGCGAGACCATCACCAACGCGCAGGCCGGCACGAAAGCCGGCTGGACCCCCTATGACGGCAAGCAGGTCACGGGATGGCCGGTCGGCACGGTCATTCGCGGTCAGCGCATTATGTGGGACGGCGAAATCGCGACGCCAGGCCAGGGGACGGCGGTGGAGTTTTCCGAGGCGCTGCCGGGTTAGCCACCTGTGGCTGTGCGTCACGTCTTTGATTTTTAAGCGTTCCGCATTATGTTCAAGGCATCATTCGGACACATGTCGCGCCTATGATTGACCCCGCCGAGTTTCCAGAGCTGCAAGCGCTCTTGTGGAATCGCGATGTCGCGCGACTGATCCCGGCCAACGAAGCATTTGCGTTGTACGAGCGCAATTGGCGCTTTGTCGATCAGACACGGCTTACGACGCGCGAGAAATTGCTTATCCAGAACTCGCCAGGGAATTCGGTCACGGTATCCTTCTGACTGCCGGCTGAATTGTCCTCCCGTGGTGTTTTTCGCCTCGTATCTGCAACATCAAACCGGACACGTCGCGTGCGCTAGCGGTGCTATTTCGGTTCTTCGAAACGAAAGCATTCGCATTTGGCCGGATGCCGACGTCAGGTGCAAAACCTGCCGGCCCGCTCAAATAGCAACATCGTCCACGATGCTGTTCGCATCCTGGCGCAGCCAGGGGGGCCTTCAGTCGCCGGCGACGAAGAAGGTCCATTGCCCGGCTGGCGTGATGCCGACGCGATAGAAGATGTAGGCTCCGAACTGCTTCATGTCGTCGAAATCGCCGGCGGTGACGATCTTGAACAGCTCGACCCGTTGCTTGGCGTCGAGCTTGTCCAGCGGCAGCGCGAAGAAATACGGCCAGACATAGAGGTCCTGTGGCGCGCCTGCGTCGACATGGACGTAGCCTGCGGAAAGCACCTCCTCCAGAATGGCCAGGATCTCCTGGCCGTCAGGGTCGCCGGACAGCCCCTTGAGGAAGGTGATGGCGTCGCCGTCGATGTCGGCCAGCGACAGCTGGGTCATGCTGTCGCCCTTGCCGATCAAAGGCCTGAGCTTCTCGATGTCGCCGCTCTTGCAGGCCTCGATGATCAAGTCATGCATGCGCCGCACGGGCTCGGGCAGCTTACCGAGATCATAGACGACTTCCGGCAGAGGTGCCTCGGGATCGACACGCGGCCTGTTGCTGCCGCCATCCGATGGGCTGTCCGGCTCAGCGGCGTCGGGAGCGGCCGGCTGGCTTGTCGAAGGCGGCGTTCCCACCGGGTCAGGCATGGGAATCGCGCTTCCGGGCGGCGAAACATCGTCCTCCGACGGTGTGGCTGGCGCGGGGAGCTCTTCGCGTTTGATCTCGCTCAGCGCTTGAGCCGGACTGCTGGCCAGGCAAGTCGTGAAGGCAACCGCGGCACAGCAAGCAGTGAGGCGGATGTAGAGGCCCAAGCCCTTCGGCTTGCCTGACATCGGAAAATTCACTGCCCGTATCTCCCTACTTCCGGGCATGACACCCGAACGGCATTCGATCGTCAGAGAACCTGATATCGGTTCAGTGCCGCAGCCGCTCAGGTTCGAAGGCGCCTGCGATCACCTTCTCGCGCATGCGGTCGAGCAGGGCAAGGGCCGAGGTTTCGCCGTTGGCGCGCAACATTTCACCGAATGCCGTCTCAAGGGCCGCCTCGGCGATGATTTCTGGCTCAATGCCGGCCGAGAGGCCTTCCGCCCAGGCTTCGCTGTGGCTCTCAACCGCCGTCAGGCGCTTCTCTTCCCTGACCAGCGCGTCGATGTCGTTGGCAGCATGTTCCATAAGCGATGTCCACCCTTCCAAGCGGCAACCCATCAGTGTGGATCAGGCTTGATCTGTTCCATTCATAGGCAGCTCCAAGTAAGTATCTGTAAATACGACATTTTTTTGATCGTCATTTACAGGGGCCAAGTGTGTTTGGCGAAGCTGCGTTTCAACCCGGATCAAACTTAGCCGATTAGGCTGGCCTGCGGGGCGAAAACCTTCAGTTTGAGTTAATTGCGCCTTCGCGTGATAACGTTTGATTAACGCTGTTGCAGAAGTGCAACATCAGAATTGCACCAAGATGTGGGCGGCGACAAGCCGGATATATCGAGATCCCTGGCGGCGGGCCTGATATCTGTTGATGAATGCTCAGTTGCCATACCGCGAGGCGATATCGCGCGAAAGCGTCTCGCCTTCTTTCATGTAACGGCTGATGGCTTCAGTGGCCGAAGCGGTGCACTGGGTGTAAGTGCCGAAGGAACGGTAGCCGCGATTGAAGCTGGCGATGAAGCGGGCGCGGCGCTCTGGGTCCGGGTTTTCCGAATCGAGCAGTTTTTCCATCTCGCCACGCCACTGGTCGCCCTTCTCCCCGCAGAGATTGCGCAGGAAATGCAGCGACCCGAGAACTTCCGCCAATCGCATCAGCCCCGGCTCGAACGGCGACTCGGCACTGAAGGCAGGCCGCGCCGGGACGACCGCGCTGACGGCAAGGCAAATGGCAAGGAGCACTGACGGACGGTTCATAAACCTTCTCTGCCTGACGGCTTAGGCCTTGTGGTCTGCCTGATGGCCTGAGACGTCGTGGCTGGCGAGACAACATAAGCCTTGTGACGAAACAATTTGTCGCCTGCAAGGCGGTTTTTCAGTGCTGCGTCAGCGGGCTTGAACGGGACCGAGGAGTTCCTCGGCGACCGCGAACACCGAGCCGGCGAGCGGCAGCAGGGTCATCTCCTTGAGTGTATAGAAGGCGGCTGTCTCGGCGTCGTCGCTGGCCTCGGCCTCGCCACCGGCATAGGTGGCGCCGAAGACCGTGAGGAGATAATCGATCGGATGGCTGTCTAACCTGCCGTCGATGTGGATTTCCCGAAGCGGGCGAAAGCCGGCGGCGCGCAAGCCGGTCTCTTCCATCAGTTCACGCCGTGCCGCGTCCTCCAGCGTCTCGCCGGCTTCGACCTTACCGCCAGGAAAGGCGTAGAGCCCTTGCGAGGGCGAACGCGCCCGCTTGACCAAGAGTACGGTGTCGCCGCGCACGACGGCTACCGAGACGGCCGGAAGTACCTTGCGTGCTGTGTTCATCGATCCCTGATCAACTCATTTGAGACAGCTCTTTTGTGGACCGGCAGCATGGGCAAGCTTTAGCGGTTGCGCAACGCCGGTTCGATCGCCACTTTCAACACCGAACTATTCGAAAGACACAATCGATCATGTGCGGACGTTTTGCCTTGACCGCCACGCCGGACCAGACCGCTGCCTTGCTGGGCCTTGCGGAGCTGGAGGATTTCCCGGCCCGCTACAACATCGCACCGACACAGCCGGTCCTGATGGTGACCGCTGGCGTGCCGCGAGCCCCAGGCTCCAATCTGCCGGACCGGCAGCCGATGCTGGTGCGCTGGGGCCTGATCCCAGCTTGGGTGAAGGACACCAGGGAGTTTCCGCTGCTGTTCAACGCGCGCTCCGAAGGTGCGATCGAGAAGGCCTCGTTCAAGGCCGCCATGCGCCATCGCCGCGCGCTGGTGCCGGCATCCGGTTTCTACGAATGGCGGCAGACCGGAGGCAAGAAGGGGCAACCCTATTGGATCCGGCCCAGGCATGGCGGGTTGATCGCCTTTGCAGGTCTGATCGAAACCTATGCCGAGCCCGGTGGCTCGGAGATGGACACCGGCGCTATCCTGACCGTCAACGCCAACGCCGATATCGCCCATATCCATGACCGCATGCCGGTGGTGGTCGATATTTCTGACTTTGCCCGTTGGCTGGATTGCCGCACGCTCGAACCGCGCGATGTCGTCGATTTGCTGCGGCCGGCGCAGCCGGATTTCTTCGAGGCGATCCCTGTCTCCGACCTCGTCAACAAGGTTGCCAACACTGGACCGGAGATTCAAGAGAGGGGCGAAATCGGGCCGGAACCCGAGAAGGTCAGGCGCCAGAAACCTAGCGCGGACGACAGTCAGATGACGCTGTTCTAGCGAAGCCGGTCGAAGTCTATGTTCAGGACGCCTGTTCTCGCCCTCATCGCCGGCGATTGTGCCAGCCGCGTCATCTCAGGCGGCGCGAGGCGACACGATCTTCTGCGCCGGCTTCTTCTTCTTGGCGGTGTGAAGAAGGGCGGCGACGATGGCGGCCGGGCCGATTGCGCGATAGTGGTTGGCCAGCGCCGGTTGCTTGGCGCGGTTGGCTTCCTGCTTGCTTCGAGGCATGTTTCTCTTCCCTGGTAACATTTCCGTGTCTGCGTTTGCTGGTTGATTCCGACCAAATCGTGACGCGTGGTGATCTAGCCGGCGAATGTTTCATGACTGTGCCGACATGTTTAATAAAATGTTTCACTGACTGATTCCGCATGACCGGGCGATGCGTTTGCCAGCCCTCGCTACCTTTTTCCCGGAATCCGCGACTTGACGGCAACACTGGTCAGGGCGATAAAGCCGCCGATGAAAACGTCTTTCGCCATTTGTGGCATTTGCATTATTGGCTAGCCTCGCGCTGGTCCGGACGTTTTCGCCTCATCTTCCCCAGAGTGGACAAACGCCCCGGCCAGCAGGCTGGAACCTGATTTGCGCCTCGGCGCTGGGCTGGCTCCATCCAGACAAGAAGTTCTGAACGGGAAGCATGGAATGTCTGACGCATCAAAGGGCCTGCGCCTCTACAACACGCTGACGCGCACGAAAGAGGGCTTCGTGCCGATCGATCCGCTTGCCGTGCGCATGTATGTCTGCGGCCCGACCGTTTACGACTTCGCCCATATCGGCAACGCCAGGCCGGTGATCGTGTTCGACGTGCTGTTCCGCTTATTGCGCCACCTCTACGGCGAGACGCACGTCACCTATGTGCGCAACATCACCGACGTCGACGACAAGATCAACGCGCGGGCGCTGCGCGATTTCGGCGGCGAGATCGCTTCGGGAACCCTTTCGCTCAACGAAGCGATCCGACGGGTGACCGAAAAAACGGCCGACCAGTTCCACAGGGATGTCGCCACGCTTGGTTGCCTGGAGCCGACGGTCGAACCGCGCGCCACCGAATTCGTCGAACCCCGCGCCGACGGCAAGGCTGATATGATCACCTTGATTAAAAGCCTGATCGAACGCGGCCATGCCTATGTCGCGGCAGGCGAAGTTCTGTTCGATACGGCCTCGATGCCGGACTATGGTCAATTGTCGAAGCGCAATCTCGACGAGCAGCAGGCCGGTGCCCGCATCGCCGTCGAGGCCCACAAGAGGAACCCCGGCGATTTTGTGCTGTGGAAACTGTCATCGCCGGAAGAGCCCGGCTGGCAAAGTCCATGGGGCAGGGGCCGGCCCGGCTGGCATATCGAATGCTCGGCCATGTCGGCCGCCTATCTCGGCGAGGTCTTCGACATCCATGGCGGCGGCCTCGATCTGATCTTCCCGCATCATGAGAACGAGATTGCCCAGTCGCGCTGCGCCCACGGCACCGATGTCATGGCCAATGTGTGGATGCACAATGGTTTCCTGCAGGTCGAGGGCCAGAAAATGTCGAAGAGCCTCGGCAATTTCTATTCGATCCACGAATTGCTCGAGACCGAGACCTTCGGCGGCCGCAGATGGCCTGGCGAGGTGCTGCGGCTGGCGATGCTGATGACGCACTACCGCGAGCCGATCGACTTTTCCGTGCGCAAGCTTGAGGAGGCGGAGAACACGCTACGCAAATGGAAACGCGCGTCGGACCTGGCGCCGGCTGCGGGAAGCCAGGTGCCGGCGGAAGTCGTGGAGGCGCTGTCGGATGATCTTGCGACCTACGCGGCCTTCCAGCAACTGACCCAGCTTGCCGGTGAGGCAACCGACTTCAGCGGCGCTGGCGAGAATGGCGCCGCGGCTTCCTTGAAAACCTCGCTCGCGTTCCTCGGTTTCGACGTCGGCGCGGCCAAGGTCGACGAGGCCGCGATTGCGGAAACCATCGCCAGGCGCCTGCAGTTCATCGCTGCCAAGAACTGGGCCGAGGCCGACCGCATCCGCGATGAACTCCTGGCGCAAGGCGTGCAGTTGAAGGATGGCAAGGATCCGGTCACCGGCGAGCGCGTGACGACGTGGGAGGTGAAGCGGTGAGGGTGGCGCTAGGCACCCCCCTCTGCCCTGCCGGGCATCTCCCCCTCAAGGGGGGAGATTGGATGCCACTTCAGCTTTCGCCAATCGCCGACGTTGAAGGTCCGGCCCCGTCGCTGAAACTGCCGATCTCCCCCCTTGAGGGGGAGATGTCCGGCAGGACAGAGGGGGGCGAACTGCCGTGACGCATTATCCAGTGTCCGCCTTCAATCGCGGCAATGCGCGCAAGATGCGCAAGGCAATGACCGATGCCGAACTCAAACTTTGGAATGAGATCAGAGCGCATCGTCTTATGGGCTTGGCTTTCAGACGCCAAATGCCGATCGGTGGCTATATCGTCGACTTTGCTTGCCCGGCCAAAAAGCTGATCGTCGAGCTGGACGGTTCCCAGCACGCACGAGTTGGAGTTTCGGAATCGGATGCCGGAAGAACAGCGAGGCTCGAAGCACTAGGCTGGACCATCCTGCGCTTCTGGAATGACGACGTGATCCGCGATATCGACAATGTCTGCCAGCACATCGTTATCGCGGCCGGTCTGGCCGGCGCCAACGTGCCGGAACCAGCAACGGAGGAGCTCGTTTCATGATCGACCATCTCGGCATCACCGTTTCCGATTTCGATGCCTCCAAGGCTTTCTACGACAAGGCGATGGCGCCGCTGGGTGGCTCGCTGCTTTATATGGTGCCGCAGGAATACACTGGTGGCGCCAAGGTCGGCGGCTATGGCCGCGACCGGCCGGTGTTCTGGTTGAGCGCGGCCAGGGAAAAGCCCCGAGATCATCAGCACGTCGCCTTCACCGCGCGCAGCCGCGCCGAGGTCGACGCCTTCCACGCCGCCGCCCTTGCAGCCGGCGGCAAGGACAATGGCGGACCGGGCCTGCGTCCGCACTATCACCCCCACTATTACGGCGCCTTCGTCCTCGATCCCGACGGCAACAATGTCGAGGCGGTCTGCCATGATCCGGAGTGAAAACCGATGAGCCTCGACAACCGGCCAGTCTACACAGGCGGCTGCCAGTGCGGTGCGGTGCGCTTCCGCGTCGAAGGCGCGCTCGGCGACGCCTCGGTCTGCCACTGCCGCATGTGCCAGAAGGCCAGCGGCAATTTCTACCTGCCGCTGGTCTCGGTGCGCGGCGCCAAGGTCGACTGGACGCGCGGCGAACCCAAGCGGTTCCGTTCCTCCAATGTCGTATGGCGCGGTTTCTGCGCCGAATGCGGCACGCCGCTGACCTTCGAGGCGCCCGACGGCATGGCTCTGGCGATCGCCGCCTTCGACGATCCGGCTGGTATCGCGCCGACCATCCAGTGGGGCACGGAAGCAAAACTGCCCTATGTGGATTCCATTCCGCGATTGCCGGGCGAGGACACGATGGCGGATATCGGCTCGGCTCCTTATCTCGCCGAGCTCGTCTCCTATCAGCATCCCGACCACGACACCGACCAATGGCCGCCGGAGGAAAGACCATGACCGAAACTGTCCGAACCGGCGGCTGCCAATGCGGCGCCGTGCGCTTCCGCATCAAGGGGGCGCTGGGACGTGCGTCCATCTGCCATTGCCGCATGTGCCAGAAACAGTTCGGCTCCTTCTTCGGCGCGCTGGTGACGGTACCTAAGGATGGCGTCGAATGGACCCATGAAGAACCAAGTTATTTCCAGTCTTCGGTCAACATCGATCGCGGCTTCTGCGCCCGTTGCGGCACGCCGCTGACCTACCGGCAGCCCGGCGGGCTCGAGATCGCCATCGGCGCCTTCGACGACCGCTCGGATCTGGCGCCGCGGATCCAGGTCAACTATGCGGCACGGCTGCCTTGGGTCGAGACGATCTTCGACCAGCCTGTCCACCAGGATCCCGATTATTACGCGCGGCAGGAGCAGATCATCTCCTTCCAACACCCCGATCACGAAACGGCCAACTGGCCGCAACAGGGCCTGAAAATATGAGCTTGCGCACCCTCTACCCGGAAATCGAACCGTTCGACTCGGGGATGCTCGATGTCGGCGACGGCCATATGGTCTATTGGGAGCGGTCGGGCACCAAGGGCGCCAAGCCGGCCGTGTTCCTGCACGGTGGACCGGGCGGCACCATTTCGTCAAAACACCGGCGGCTGTTCGACCCCAAGCTCTACGACGTCATCCTGTTCGATCAGCGCGGCTGCGGAAAATCGACGCCGAACGCCTCGCTGGAGGCCAACACGACATGGCATCTCGTTGCCGACATCGAGCGACTGCGCGAAATGGCCGGCTTCGACAATTGGCTGGTGTTCGGCGGTTCCTGGGGCTCGACGCTGGCGCTCGCCTATGCCGAGACACACCCTGATCGCGTCAGCGAACTGGTGGTGCGCGGCATCTACACGCTGACCCGCGCCGAGCTCGAATGGTACTATCAATTCGGCGTTTCGGAGATGTTCCCCGACAAATGGGAGCGTTTCCTGGCGCCGATCCCGCAGGCCGAGCGCGGCGACATGATGGCAGCCTACCGCAAGCGGCTGGTCGGGTCCGACCGAAAGGTGGAGATCGAGGCCGCCCGCGCCTGGAGCCTGTGGGAGGGCGAGACGATCACGCTGCTTCCTGAACCCGAAACCAGCGGTCCGTTTGGCGAGGACGACTATGCCGTCGCCTTCGCCCGCATCGAAAACCACTATTTCGTCCATGCCGGCTGGCTCGAGGAGGGGCAGTTGCTCCGCGATGCCGGGAAGCTCAAGGACATCCCCGGAACCATCGTCCACGGCCGCTACGACATGCCGTGCCCGGCGCGCTACGCCTGGGCGCTGCACAAGGCCTGGCCGAAGGCGGACTTTCATCTGATCGAAGGCGCCGGCCATGCCTATTCGGAGCCCGGCATCCTCGACCGGCTGATCCGCGCGACGGACAAGTTTGCGGGCAAATGACGATGAGCCGCGAGCGCCTCTATCTCTTCGACACCACGCTCCGCGACGGCCAGCAGACGCCGGGCATCGACTTTTCGGTCGAGGACAAGATCGCGATTGCCAAACTGCTCGACGAGTTCGGCTTCGACTATGTCGAAGGTGGTTATCCCGGCGCCAATCCGACCGACACTGCATTCTTCCAGCAGAAGCGCACGGCACGCGCAAAATTCGTTGCGTTCGGAATGACCAAGCGGGCTGGGGTCTCAGCCTCTAACGATCCGGGGCTGGCGGCGCTTGTCCAATCGAAATCGGACGCCATCTGCTTCGTCGCCAAGAGCTGGGACTACCATGTTCGCGTGGCGCTCGGTTGCACCAACGAGGAGAACCTCGACTCCATAAAAGTGTCCGTCGAGGCATCGGTCGCTTCGGACAAGGAAGCAATGGTCGATTGCGAGCATTTCTTCGACGGCTTCAAGGCCAATCCGGACTATGCGCTCGCTTGTGCGAAAACGGCCTACGACGCCGGTGCGCGCTGGGTGGTGCTTTGCGACACGAATGGCGGCACGCAGCCCTCCGAAGTGCGGGCAATCGTCGAGAAGGTTATCGCCGCGGGCATTCCGGGCGAGCATCTCGGCATCCATGCCCATGACGACACCGGCCAGGCGGTGGCCAATTCCCTTGCCGCCGTCGAGGCCGGCGTGCGCCAGATCCAGGGCACGCTGAATGGCATCGGCGAACGTTGCGGCAACGCCAATCTGATCTCGATCCTGCCGACACTGGCGCTGAAGCCGGCTTTCGCCGACCGCTTCGAGACGGGAATCTCAGCCGAAGCGCTTACCGGCATTTCGCGCCTGTCGCGCGCCTTCGACGAATTGTTGAACCGCGCTCCGGAAGCGCAGGCGCCCTATGTCGGCTCCTCCGCCTTTGCCACCAAGGCGGGTATCCACGCTTCGGCGCTGGCCAAGGAGTCGGCGACCTATGAGCATGTGGAGCCGCAGGCCGTGGGCAACCGCCGCCGCGTCATGGTCTCCGACCAGGGCGGCAAGGCCAATTTCCTCGCCGAGTTGAAGCGGCGCGGCATCGATGTGCCGAAGGACGACCATCGGCTCGACGCCCTGATATCGGTGGTCAAGGAGCGTGAGGCCTCGGGCTACGCCTATGAGGGCGCCGACGCCTCCTTCGAACTCCTGGCGCGCAAGATGCTGCATGGCCTGCCCGAATTCTTCCACGTCACCTCGTTCCGCTGCATGATTGAACGCCGCTTCGATGCCAATGGCCAGTTGAAGACGGTGTCGGAAGCAGTGGTCAAGGTGCTGGTCGAGGGCGAGGAGAAGATGTCGGTGGCCGAGGGCCATGGCCCCGTCAACGCGCTCGACATTGCGCTGCGCAAGGATCTCGGCAGATACCAGAACGAGATCGCGGATCTCGAGCTTGCCGACTTCAAGGTGCGTATCCTCAATGGCGGCACCGAGGCCATCACCCGCGTGCTCATCGAATCGCATGACGGTACCGGCGCGCGCTGGTGGACGGTCGGGGTCTCGGAAAACATCATCGACGCCTCGTTTCAGGCGTTAATGGATTCGATCGTCTACAAGCTGATGAAGAATCGCGAGATGGCGGGGCTGGTGGCGGCGGAGTAAGTTTGAACCATCAGCGAAAGTCCATTGATCCATCAGAACTTTGCGATGGTCTTGCCAAGATTACTGGGCCATAGCGTTGGGCCATGGCCGCTGAAGCAATTACCCCCGATGCAGAATCGAAAGCCCGCCGCGGCTTCTTGCTGGCGCTGGGTGCCTATCTCTTGTGGGGGTTGCTGCCCTTCTACATGAAGGCGGTGGCGCATCTGCCGCTTGCCGAGGTGATTGCACACCGCATCGTCTGGTCGGTGCCGATTGCCGCGGCGGTCCTGGTCTGGGCCGGCCGCACGGCCGACTTCAAGGTGGCGATCCGCTCGCCCCGCACCATCGCCATGGCGGCGCTGACGGCGGCGCTGATCTCGATCAACTGGGGCATCTATGTCTGGGCGATCGCCGTCGACCGCACCGTCGAGACGGCATTGGGCTATTACATCAACCCACTGGTGAACGTCGTGGTCGGCGCACTGCTGCTCGGCGAGCGGCTCGACCGATTGCAGATCGCGGCGGTGGTGCTTGCGGCGGTCGCCGTCGCCGTGTTGACGATCGACGGCGGCAAGCTGCCCTGGGTGTCGCTGGCATTGGCGTTTTCCTTCGCCGCCTACGGCTTCTTCCGCAAGACGCTGCCGATCGGTCCCAGCCAGGGTTTCCTGCTCGAAGTGCTTTTGCTGTCGGTACCGGCGCTGGGCTACATCGCCTTCCTGATCGCCACCGGACAGGACCATTTCGTCTCCAGCAATGGCACCGACACCGCGCTGCTCATCGGCTGCGGGCCGGTGACGGCCGTGCCGCTGCTGCTGTTCGCCTTTGGCGCCAAGCTGCTGCGCCTCTCGACCATCGGCATCATGCAGTACATAGCGCCGACCATGGTGTTTTTGATTGCCGTGCTGATCTTCGACGAGCCGTTCGGCACCACGCAGGCCATCGCCTTTGCCCTGATCTGGGCGGCTCTTGCGGTCTATTCCTGGTCCATGCTGGCGACGGCGCGCCGGGCTACATCTGCCCGAGCCGCCTGACAAAAAGATAGGTCACGCCCGCGATCAGCAGCGACGCGCCCGTGATCACCCAAAAACCCAACGGGGTGTTGACCAGCGGCAAACCGCCGACATTCATGCCGAACAGGCCTGAGATGATGGTCATCGGCAACAGCACCGCCGTCATCACCGAGAGCACGTAAAGCAGCCGGTTCGACTGCGTCGTCAGCTTGGCCATCAGCTCGTCCTGTAGCAGCCGCGTGCGCGCCTGCAACTGCTCGCCGTCATAGTGCAGTGTCTGTGCGCGGTGCGAAAGCCGCGCCGCCATGTCGTTGATCGAATCCGGCAGGTCGTTGCGGTGCGAATGGTCGAGATGGCGAAACAGGTTGGTCAGCGTCGCCATCTGCCGGTGGATGACCACCAGATGCCGGCGTGCATCGACCAGCGCCTGCCGCTCATTGTGCCATGCGTCGCAGACGATGCGGTCCTCAATGCCGTCGAGACTGTCGCTGAGTGCCGCGAGTTCCGTCGCCATCCCGTCGAACGACTGGCCGACGACAGCCTCGATCAGCTCGGCCGGAGACCGGAACTTGCGCGATCCGTTCTCGATCGCCTTGCGGATGTTGTCGACCGATTGCAGCGGCTGCTTGCGGGCGCCGACCAGCATCGTGTCGTTGAGGGCGAAGCGGAAATGACCAAGCCCGCCGGCTTCCGCCGAATAATCATGGCGCAGGTCCGGCAGATCGCCATAGAGCCAGTCATCCTCGAGGTCGATGTGGCAGCCATGACTGGCGGTCAGGAAGGCTTCGCGCACCGGCGCCGGCAAGGCCTGATCGGCGCCGATCTCGTGGCGCGCATGCATGTCGGAAAGCTGGTAGCTGCGCCATGTCCAATGCGCGGCGGCGGCATCCCTGGTGCGCACCCCTTCGGTGGTAAAGTGGTAGATGAAGAACAACCCGTGCTCATCGGGCAGGTAAGGCGACAGGTCAGTGCCCTCGGAGGGGATGGCGATGTTCATGGCGGCTTCGCCGGTCTCTGATGCGGTCGGGGTCGCGGGGGCGGCCAAGCGCGATTTCTAGCACGGCATCCCCGATTTAGTGTGACTGTTCCGTGACGGCGTGCCCGCTTACAGGACGCTGGTGATCCCGCCATCCACCAGCAGCGTCTGTCCGTTCACGAAACTGGCGGCGTCGGACGCCAGGAACACGGCAGCGCCCGCGAGTTCCCTCACTTCGCCCCAGCGCCGCATCGGCGTGCGGCCGGTCAGCCAGGCGGAGAATGTCTCGTCGGCGACCAGCGCGGCGTTGAGCTCGGTCTTGAAATAGCCCGGCGCGATGGCGTTGATACGCACGCCGTGCTGGCCCCATTCGCCGGCCATCGACTTGGTCAGCATGGTGATGGCGCCCTTGCTCGCCGCGTAGGGCGCGATCGAGGGGCGGGCGAGCACGCTCTGCACTGAGGAGACATTGATGATCGACCCCCTTTGGCGCGCGATCATGCCCTTTACGACGGCCCGGCTCACCTTGAACACGCCGTCCAGGTTGGTGGCCATCAGCGCGTCCCAGTCGGCGTCGCTGAAGGTCTCCAACGGCGCCCGTCGCTGGATGCCGGCATTGTTGACCAGGATGTCTATCGGTGCGGTGCCGGTTTCCGCCGCCGCGATTGCCTGGTCGACCGACTGGGTGTCGGTCACGTCGATCACCGCTTCCGTGATCGAATGGCCCGCGGCGCGCAACTTGTCCGCGGCCGCTTTGAGATCGTCGGCCTTGCGGCCGCCGATCGTGACGCGCGCGCCGGCGCTCGCAAGCGCCTCCGCGAAGGCGAGGCCCAGGCCACGGCTGGCGCCGGTTATGAAGGCATGCTTGCCTTCGAGGCCGAACAGTTGGCCGAGATAGTCGGTCGAATGCAATTTGCACCTTCATCGGTTGCGATTTGTCGCCCGTCAGTCGAAGGCTCGTTCGGCCCTTGGCAAGCGGCAGCGCCAGCGTGCCGCTTGGCTTGATGAGATGCAAGGCGCTTGTCGGCCTGGCGGTCCTGCTGACGACCTCGATTGCGCGGCCGTCGGCCTCAGCGCTTCGGCCCAAACCCCGGATAGGGGTTGAGTGGCACGGTCGCGGCAATGTCCATCATGCCAGCCTTGACCAGTGGCAAGGTGGCGAGATGGCCGCGCACATCGGCATCGCTGCCGACTTCGAACATCATGCCGCTGCCGGGAATGTCGCCGATCTGGGGCAAGCTGCTCGGAGGGAGTAGGGAGCAGGCAGTAGGGGGAAGTGTACGCTCCGACACTGCAAACCTACTGCTCTACTCCCGTAACCTTACATCTTGTCGATCACCGACTGGACGCCCTCGGTCGGTGCGTCGACCGAGGAGCCCGCGACCATGATAGCGGCGACGATGGCCTCGGGGTCGTTGACGACCAGCGGCTTCACACGCTGCGCGGTATGAATGAAGCCTTCCGCCGCCATGTGATCAAGCAACGCCGTCATCGGATCCCAGAATCCGTTGACGTTGCCGAAGACGATCGGTTTGCGGTGATGGCCAAGCTGCGCCCAGGTCATGATCTCGACGATCTCCTCGACTGTGCCGATGCCACCAGGCAGCGCCACAAAGGCGTCGGATTTCTCGAACATCTTGTGTTTGCGCTCGTGCATGTTGTCGGTGATCGACAACTCGTCGAGCCGGTCAAGCGCGGTTTCGGTTGCTTCCTTGTTGATCAGGAAGCGCGGAATGATGCCCGTCACCTTGCCGCCGGCCTTGAGCGCGCCTTCGGCGACGGCGCCCATAATGCCTTTGGTGCCGCCGCCATAGACCAGCCGCAGGCCTGCCTTTGCAATTGAGCGTCCAAGCAGGTGGCCGGCCTTGACATAGATTTCATCGCGGCCCGGAGATGAGCCGCAATAGACGCAAACGGATCGAATCGTGTTCATGCCGATGATTGGTGATTGGGTCTGAAAGCGCGGTCAAGCCCTAGGGTTGAGAAGGCCGGGCTTTTTCTTGTCGGTCATGGCAAAACACGCTAGACCGGCGTTAGGTGGCTAAGGGGCAGGGAAATACATGGCAATCAATCCATTGAAGGCGTTCTTGTTCGCGGCGGGTGGGACCGTCGCGGCCGCGGGAACCGCCTATGTGTCGGGCGCACTCGACCCGTATCTTCATCGCACACCGCCGGCGGAAGTCGCGGCGTTGACGCCGCCCGCGGCGCCGAAGCCGGCCGATCCTGGCACGGAAGGGCGCCTGCCGGCTCCGGCGATGCCGGCCGCGCCGGGCGCGGCACCTCAGGCGACGGCCCCGGCAGCACCTGCAACCGACGCTGCGGCGCCTGCGGCGCCCGCGACGGCGGATCCGATCGCGCCGACTTTCGATGTCGTACGGGTCGAGAGCAACGGCTCGATCGTCGTTGCCGGCAACGCGGCGCCCAACTCGAAGGTCGAAATTCTCAACGGCGCGACGGTGATCGGCTCCACGGTTGCTGGTCCCGATGGCGCCTTTGTCATCGTGCTCGAAGACCCGCTGAAGCCCGGCGACTATACGATCGCCCTGCGTTCGACGGTTGGCGCGGTCGTGACCGCCTCGGCGCAGACCGCAGTCGTCTCGGTGCCCACGAATGCGGCTGGCCAGGTGCTGGCCATGGTCGAGGAGCCGGGCAAGCCGGCCGAACTGCTGACGGTTCCGGCATCTGAGCCAAAGCCGGCGCCGGCAACCGGCGACCAGGCTGCCGCTCCTGCTGCTGAAGCGCCCGCCGCGCCGGCGACGGCCACGCCAGCCGTGGTTGAAGCAAAACCCACTCCGGCGGCACCGGCCGCGCCCGCGGCAGCCGTGGCCGAACCAAAGATCGTGGTCGAGGCAGTCGAGATCGACGGCAACAAGATCTTTGTCGCCGGCCTCGCCGATCCGGGCCGCAAGGTGCGCGCCTACGCCAACGACATCCTGCTCGGCGACGCGCAGACCTCGTCGGACGGCCATTTCCTGGTCGAGGCGACGCGCGATATTCCGGTCGGCAGCTATACCATCCATGTCGACGGCCTCGATGCCGATGGCGTGAAGGTGGTGGCCCGCGCCGCGGTGCCCTTCGAGCGCGAACCGGGCGAGGCGGTCGCCGCCGTTGCCCCCGCCGAGACCAAGCCCACCGAGACCAAGCCCGCCGAGGCCAAGCCCGCGGCGCCCGCTGTTGCCGCCGCTGCTCCGGGCGAGACCGCGCCGGCTCCCGCCGCGCCAGCCACCGAGGCTCCGGCTAACGTCGCAGCAGCCACGCCGCCAAGCGACGTGCCCGAAATCGTGTCGCCCAAGCTCGAACATGCCGACAGCGCGGTCATCATTCGGCGCAACGACACACTGTGGCGGATCTCACGGCGCGTCTATGGTCACGGCGTGCGCTACTCCACCATATACCTCGCCAACCAGGACCAGATCAGGAATCCGAACCGCATCTGGCCGGGGCAGGTGTTCAAGGTTCCGGAAAAGTCGAAGGAAGGCGAAGCCGCCGACCTCAAGGCAATGGGCGAGCAGGCGACGACCGCACCGATGAAGACGGAATAGGGATAGACCGGCAATTCCGGCGATCTACCCATCGGCCTAGCTTGCCCTGTCATCGTTCATCGTCTATCGCCGATGAACGATGACAGAATGCGTTCCCTTACCAGATCATGCCGCCTCGGCACTGCCTGGCTGCATGCCGGACAGCCGCGCTGTCGCGGCGCGGTTCGCAGCACTTTCGCATCCGGCGCGGATCGAGATACTGAGGCATCTGTCGGCCAGCAATTCCTGCTGCTGCCGTGAGGTCGTCGACCGTTTCGCTCTGGCCCAGTCGACGATCTCCCAGCATCTGAAAATATTGGTCGAGGCGGGCCTCGTCCGGTTTGAGCCCGACCGTCAGCGATCGCGCTATGCGGTCGATCGCGCGGCACTTGCCGACGTATCGGCATCGCTGGGCGCGCTCATCAATTCCTGCTGCTCCGGCCGCTGACCCTCTCACCCAAAAGGCAAGAAAAGTGGCCGAAAAAACCGTCTCCTCCGACACCTCGACACTCACGACACTGCGCAATCTCTGGCCCTATATGTGGCCGGCCGACCGCGCCGATCTCAGGGCGCGGGTGACCTGGGCGACGCTGCTGCTGGTCGTCGCCAAGGTGACGCTGGTCGCCGGTCCCTATTTCTTCAAATGGGCGACCGATGCGCTGGCGGGCGGCTTCAAAACGCCACCGCCGCTGCCATCGTTCATGCTTGCCCCGGTGATGCTGGTCATTGCCTACAATGTGCTGAGGCTCGTCCAGCTCGGCTTCAACCAGCTGCGCGATGCGCTGTTTGCCCGGGTCGGCCAGCATGCGGTTCGCCAGCTTGCCTTCCGCACCTTCGTGCACATGCATCAGCTGTCGCTGCGCTTCCACCTGGAGCGCCGCACCGGCGGCCTGTCGCGCATCATCGAGCGCGGCACCAAGGGCATCGAAACGATCGTCCGCTTCATCATGCTCAACACCGCGCCGACGATCCTCGAATTCGCGCTGACCGCGGGCATATTCGGTTTCACCTATGGCTGGAAATATGTGGCCGTGGTGGCGGTCACCGTCTGCCTCTACGTCTGGTTCACGGTCAAGGCCAGCGACTGGCGCATCTCGATCCGCCGCGACATGAACGACAGCGACACCGACGCCAACACCAAGGCGATCGACTCGCTCCTCAACTTCGAGACGGTCAAGTATTTCACCAATGAGCGCATGGAGGCCGAGCGCTTCGACCGCTCGATGGCGCGTTACGAGATCGCCGCAACCAAGACCTGGACCTCGCTCGGCTGGCTGAACTTCGGCCAGGGCTTCATCTTCGGCGTCGGCACGGTCGTCGTCATGTGCATGTCGGCGCTGGAGGTGCAGGCCGGCACCCAGAGCGTCGGCGATTTCGTTTTCATCAATGCCATGCTGGTACAGCTTTCCGTGCCGCTCAACTTCATCGGCTTCATCTATCGCGAAATCCGCCAGGGCCTCACCGACATCGAGCACATGTTCGACCTCCTCGACGTGCCGCAGGAGATCGTCGACAAGCCCAACGCCAAGCCGCTGGCCGTCAGCGCCGGCAAGGTCGAGTTCCGCGACGTCCACTTTTCCTATGATCCGAGCCGCAAGATCCTGAAGGGCGTCTCCTTCGAGGTGCCGGCCGGCAAGACCGTTGCCATTGTCGGGCCGTCGGGTGCGGGCAAGTCGACCATCTCGCGGTTGCTGTTCCGCTTCTACGACGTGCAGGGTGGCCAGGTTCTGATCGACGGCCAGGACGTGAGGGACGTGACGCAGGACAGTCTGCGCGCGGTGCTCGGCATGGTGCCGCAGGACACGGTGCTGTTCAACGACACCATCGCCTACAACATCCGCTACGGCCGTGTCGGCGCCGGCGAGGAGGAGGTGCGCAAGGCCGCCGAACTCGCCCAGATCGGGCCGTTCATCGAGAAGCTGCCCGACGGCTACAAGTCGATGGTCGGCGAGCGCGGGCTGAAACTTTCCGGCGGCGAGAAGCAGCGCGTGGCGATCGCCCGCACCATCCTGAAGGCACCGCCGATCCTGATGCTCGACGAAGCGACCTCCGCACTGGACAGTCATACAGAACAGGAGATCCAGGCCGCGCTCGACCTCGTCAGCAAGGGCCGCACCACCATCGTCATCGCCCACCGCCTGTCGACGGTGATTGCCGCCGACGAGATCATCGTGCTGAAGGACGGCCAGATCGCCGAGCGCGGCACTCATGTCGAGCTGATGCGAAAGCACGGCCTCTATGCCTCGATGTGGGACCGCCAGCGCGAGGCGACCGAAGCCGAGGAGCGGCTGCGCATTGCCCGCGAAAGCGACGAACTGGGTGTCGTCGTACGCCGGCGCACATCGGAGATGTCGTAGCTCAAAAAAGCTCTTGACCTCAACTTAGGTTGAGATTGTAGACCGTCGCCCGAGAGCCGCAAAACAGCATCGTCGAGGACGGAATCAAATGGATATGAGCTTTACGGATCAGGATGTTAACGGCGGCAGCGTGTTCAGGGTCGACAAGTTCGTGGTGCCCGCCAATGCCCGCGATGAAATCCTCGCAAAGGTGAAGATGACGCATGAGTTGCTGCGTCTGCAGCAAGGCTTCGTCCAGGACTTTCTGCTCGAGCAATTCTCCGGACCGGGCGAATTCAACCTGGTCACCATCGTCGAATGGGAAAGCCAGGCTGCCGTCGACAATGTGGTACCGATCGTCAAGGCTGCTCACGAGCGCATCGCCTTCAACCCGCAGGAGACGATCGCCCGGCTCGGAGTGCGAGCTGATATCGCCAATTATCAGCGCGTGCCGGGACTCTAGCCAGGCCACCCCACACCCGGTGCCGGCGCTTCAATGCCGAGCACCTTGCCGGTGCGGGCGTCGCTTGTCATATGTTCGAAGCCGCGCCACTCGGCGGCGGTGATGAACAGCGTTTTCCTGTCCGCAGCGCCCAGCATGCAGGCAAAGCAGCCGCGATCGGCGGTGACGGTCTGCAAGACGTCACCGCCTTCGCGCACCCGCACGCAATGCTTGTTGGGAACGTCGGCATACCAGACCGCCCCTTCGGCATCGAGGCAGATGCCGTCGGGATATCCGTCGAGATCGGCCCAGGTGCGTCTGTTGGACAAGGAACCGTCGGCGGCAATGTCAAACGCGGTCAGCCGGTTGGCATGGGATTCGGCAATGATCAGCGTCTTGTTGTCCGGGGGGTCACCGCCATGCCGTTCGCAAAGGCGATAGTGTCCGCCACTTGCCTGACCGCGCCATCCGGTGTGACCAGCACGATGGTGCCGGGACCGAAATGCTGGCCGGTCGCCGGCGCCGGCCCGCCACCATTGACGTAGATGTTGCCGCGCCCGTCGACGACGATCTCATTCCACGGGCTTTTCGACAGGCCGCGCAGGTCGGCGTGGGTGACGAGCGAGCCATCGGCTTCCTGCCGCAACAGCAGGCCCTCGCGGCCTGAGACAACCAGCAGGCGACCATCCGGCAGCCAGTCGATTGAGTAGGGCAGGACAGCCGGAATCGTGAGCATGATCTTGCGGCTGCCGTCGGCATCGACGGCGATGATCTCGCCGGTGCCCCAATTGCAGACCCACAGGCGCCCATCATGCCAGCGTGGCGATTCCCCGAAGGCGAGACCTTCCATGACGATATGCGGTTTGTCGCCGGACGATATTCGCATGATCAGGAGCCTCCGTTGCGCGCGTCATCCGCCCTTGCGATGAAGCGCTTCCCACCAAGGACGGGCGAGATGAGAGTCTCCCGACAGCGGACCGCTGTATTTTCGCGCAGGAAGAACGCTGCATCGGTGTGACGTTGACGCCACAGGTGCCGGTCTGCGCAAGGGCGGCGTCGGCGCAGATAGGTTTCTCGGCCACTCTGGCTGTCCTGGCGCTGTCAAAGGATGGCTTTTGAGGGCATGACACAGGCATGCGACCCGGTATCCAATTTCACGACACACGGAGCGCCAGGCTATCCGCGGTCACAGGCCCGCACTTGCCCGTTCATCCGCGCCGGCGATTGTCGCGTTGCGGGCAGGGGGTGTTTCGGCTATTGAGGCCGGACCTGAAACAGGGACCGCCCCCAGCCCATGAGCCTTGTCGACACGGTCAAGAACGCGTTCGTACCGATCCATCGCGAAGGCTATCCCTTCATCGCGGCGTTTGGCGCGGCGACGCTGTTCGTCGGCTATTTCTCCTCGATCCTGTTCTGGATCGGCCTGATCCTGACCGCCTGGTGCGTCTATTTCTTCCGTGACCCCGAGCGCGTCACGCCTGTTGACGATCGCCTGGTGGTAAGCCCCGCTGATGGCATCGTCTCGGCGGTCGGGCCGGCCGTGCCACCGCGCGAGCTTGGCCTCGGCAATGTCGAGATGACCCGTATCTCCGTGTTCATGAACGTCTTTTCCTGTCACGTGAACCGCTCTCCGGTGCGCGGCCGCATCGCCAGAATCGAACATCGGCCGGGAAAATTCCTCAATGCCGAGCTGGACAAGGCGAGCACGGAAAACGAGCGCAACGGCCTCGTCATCGAGAGCCCCAACGGCACGGTGGCGGCAGTCCAGATCGCCGGCCTGGTGGCGCGCCGCATTGTCTGCTGGACCGAGGCCGGCGCTTCGATCGGCACCGGCGAGCGTTTCGGCCTGATCCGCTTCGGCTCGCGCGTCGACGTGTTCCTGCCCTTGACCGCCACGCCGCGCGTCGCCGTTGGCCAGACGGCGGTCGGCGGCGAAACCGTGCTCGCCGAATTCGGCGGTGTCGCCGGCACGCCTCTCGTGCGGATTTCCTGACGGTGGGCACGCAGTATAAAAAATTCGAGGCCCATGCCAGCGGCGGTCCGCGCATCCGCGAGATCCCCATGCGCATGGTGCTGCCCAATCTGGTCACCGTGCTTGCCATCTGCGCCGGCCTGTCCGGTATCCGCTTCGGCTTCGAGGGGCGTTTCGAGCCGGCGGTGGTAATGGTGCTGCTGGCCGCTTTTCTCGACGGCATTGACGGCCGCCTGGCGCGGATGCTGAAGGCGACCTCCAAATTCGGCGCGCAGATGGATTCCCTGGCCGACATCGTCAATTTCGGCGTTGCGCCGGCGCTGGTGCTCTATGCCTTCCTGCTCGACCGCGCCGGCTCGCCAGGCTGGATCGCGGCACTGCTGTTTGCGATCGCTTGCGGGCTGCGGCTGGCGCGTTTCAACGTGCTCGACGACGAGAAGGCCGACCGCCCGATATGGCAGACCGAATATTTCGTCGGTGTGCCGGCGCCGGCAGGCGCCGTTCTGGTGATGCTGCCGCTCTATCTCTATTTCCTGCGGCTTGGGGTGGAGCCCAGCCGGCCGGCCGCCTTCGTCGCCACCGGCTTCACCATCCTGGTGGCCTTCCTGCTGGTCAGCCGCTTGCCAGTCTATTCAGGCAAGAGCATCAAGATCCCCGGCGACAGGGTGCTGCCGGTCATCCTCGCCGTCGTCCTCTACATTCTCTTGCTGATGACCTATCCCTGGTACACGCTGACGGCATCGGTCGCGGGCTACCTGATCTTTCTCCCATTCAGCGTGCGCGCCTACTCCAAGCGGGCCAAGCTGGAAGGCGAGAAAGTGCCGCCTTCGGACATAGGTTAGAAAGTCGGCCGAAGTCCTTGATCCGACTCAGGCCGCCACGCCAAGCCCGAGCCGGTCGATCGCCAGCTTTCTCGTCGACACATAGTCGGTCTTGCCGGAACCGAGCACCGGGATCTCCTCGACCTTGACGATGTCGTTAGGCACCATCAGTTCGGCCGCTCCGGCCTTTTTGCCGAACTGACGCAACTCCTCGGCGCTGGCATCGTCGGCGGTGGTGACCAGCACGATGCGCTCGCCCCGCCTCTTGTCCGGCACCGCCACCGCCGCATGGCGTTCTTCCGGCCAAAGCGACTGCACCAGCATCTCGACCGCACCCAGCGACACCATCTCGCCAGCGATCTTGGCGAAGCGCTTGGCGCGGCCGCGAATGCTGATGAAGCCTTCGCGGTCGACGGCGACGATATCGCCCGTGTCGTGCCAGCCGGTCAGCGGCTGGAGCTCGCCGGGGCGGTCCGCGGTCATGTAGCCCATCATCATGTTCGGCCCGTCGAGCCACAACTGGCCGGCATCGTTGATGCCTTCGACTGGCTCCAGTTTCATGCGAATGGCCGGCAGAAGCCGGCCGACCGTGCCGTCGCGGCCGTGGATCGCGGTGTTGACGGCAACCACGGGCGCCGCCTCGGTCAGTCCGAAGCCCTCGATGATCTCGGCCTGGAAGCGTTCGCGATAAACGCGGCGGGTATCCGGCTTCACCGCCTCGGCGCCGGCGACGACGAAGCGCAGACTGGAGAAATCCCCGTCCTTGGCGGTGCGCGCATAGTTGGCGAGGAACGTGTCGGTGCCGAACATGATGGTCGGTTTCACCTTGCGCGCGATCTCGGGGATGAGCTTGTAGTGGAGAGGCGAGGGATAGAGGAACAGCTTTACCCCGGTGACCAGTGGCAGGATGGTGCCGCCCGTCAGGCCGAACGAATGGAACACCGGCAACACGTTGAGCAGGATGTCCGCCGGCGAAATGGTGATCCGCGCCTCGGCCTGCATGGCATTGGCGAGGAGATTCTTTTGCGACAGAACAACGGCCTTCGGCGTGCCTTCGGAGCCCGAGGTGAACAGGATCACGCCGGGCTTTGCCGCGTCCTGTCGCTGCAGCGGCAGGCGCCACAGCAAGGCGGCTGCAAGCTTGTCCAGCGTGGTGACGCTTTCGCGTACATCTTCCAGCCACAGCAGCCTGGCGCCGCCCTTTTCAACCGCGGCGACGATATCGGCGAGATCGGCCTTCTCGACAAAGGCACGCGAAGAGACAACGGTGCGGATGACGGCGGTGCGGACAGCCGCGGTGACGCTTGCCGGCCCGGCCGTGTAGTTGATCATCGCCGCCACACGGCCCGCCGAGAGCAGGCCGACGAGCGACAGCACGACGCCGTTGGCGTTGGGCAGCATCACCCCCACAGCTTCGCCCGGCGCCGTCACCGCCTCGAAGCGCCTGCCCAGCACCCGCGCGCCGATGAACATCTTGCGGTAGCTCAGCGCCCCGGAAATGACGTCCTCGATGATCGCATGCGAAGCGCCGATCCTGGTTGCGGCGTCGCGCATGGCAAGGAACAGGCCGCGGTCGAGGTCGGTGCCAAAAAGCCGGGCCTCCGCGACGCGGTCGAACAGCGCATTGGTGTTGGAAGCCTGGTCCGGATTGCGCGCCACCAGCTCGGCGATCGTCATCGGCTCCAGGACACTGACCGACAGCCGTGGAAACCAGTGACGCGGTGCCTTGTCCGCCGGCGTCAGCGACACCGGCAGGTTGCGGGCGCCGGCGACGAAGATCGGCACGATGCGGGCGTCGGCCTGCATGGCTATGCGGGTGACGGCGCGGAACAGCCGAAACGTCTTGACGTCGGGCTCGACCGCGTCCGGCAGATAGACGGCCAGCCGGCCCTTGCCCTTCAGCACGCGCACCAGCCGGCGGCTGACGAAGACATGTTCGGCGTTGAAGGCAATGGTGCGGCCGAGTTCGCGCCACGGTTCGAGCCAAGGCGAACGCGCCGAGACCTCGTCGAGTATATGCAGCGTGTCGTCGGGCAGCAGCGACAGCATCAGCGCCGGCTCGAAGCGCGACTGGTGCGAGATGACATAGATGACCGGCACCTGCGCCTTGCGAGCGATCTTGATGCGATTGTCGCTGATCCGGTAGGCGAGCTTGAACGGTGCGTAGAGCAGCGCCTGGGTGAAGCGCAGGCCGAGGCGGAATTTTTCCACCACGCCGATCAGCAACCAGGCCACAACCAGACCCGCAAGCAGCGCCAGTGTCAGGATCATGCCGCGTCTCTCCCAACGATTTTGTCATTGCGGCTCTTGTGCGGCCGCTTCGGGGGCAGAGCCTAGCGGAAGTCGAGGCAAGGTCAATGCGGAAGGGGCGCCCTCACGCCGCGTTCAGCCGCCCGCTGATGAAACGGAACTCCTGCGTCTTGCCGCCGTAGCCATAGGCCGCTGCCGGAACCTCATGCACGAAAGCATAGCTCTCCTGGTGCACGACGCCTAGCAGGCGGCCAAAGGCATCGAAGATCGCCTTGAGATAGGCCTCCAGTTCGAGCTTTGTGTTGGTGCCATCGACCACCTTGATGTCGAGCCAGAACGTGTTGGTGCCGTGCTCGGCGAGCGACTTGCCGCCGGCGAACCAGTGCTGCGGATCGAGATAGGACACGGCAACTGCGGTGATCGTCGGATCCTTGCGCAGATGCGTGGCGGTGATCTCGGTTATTTCCCTGGCGATGCTGGCCGACAGGGTGGCGTCGGGCTTGCCGGTGACGCTGACATTGATGATGGGCATTTTGCTCTCCTTGGTTTTTTAGCGGCGTGGGCGCCGTTGAAGACCATGCCATCATCTTTTGATCGAAAAAACTGAATTGTTTTTAACTGATGATTTGATAAAATCGAATTATGGAAACGCTTGATCCCGACCTGCTCAGAACCTTCCTTGCTTTCGTCGACAGCGGTTCGCTGGCGCAGGCGGCGGCCAATGTCGGCCGCTCACCCTCGGCGGTGACGGCGCAGATGCAGCGCTTGGAAGAGATCGTCGGTGAGCCACTTCTGGCGCCGCAGGGCAGGGGGCGCGGCCTGACGCCGGCAGGCGAGGATCTTGTCGGGCACGCCAGGCGTATTCTTGCCGTGCATCGCGAGGCCTGGCTGGCGCTGAAGGGCGCGCGCGCTGCCGGGCGCGTCGCCATCGGCACGACGCAGGATTTCGCCGATAGCGGCCTGCCGGACCTGCTGCGTGCCTTCGCCTCCAGCCATCCCCGCGTCAGGATCGAATTGCGTGTCGGCCGCTCCGCCGAACTGGCGCAGGCGTTACAAGCTGGCAGCCTCGATCTGGCGATCGTCATGCGCCAGGCTGCCGTGCCGGACGAGGTCGGCGTGTTGCGCGAGCCGATGACATGGCTGTGTTCGCAGAAGGGACTGGCCTCGCGGCAGGAAGAATTGCCGCTGGCGCTGCTCGACCCCTATTGCGGGTTTCGCGAGGCGGCGCTCGCCGCGCTCGACGCCGCCGGCCGCCGCTATCGCATCGCTGCCGGCAGCGCCAGCCTGGCCGGTCTGCGCACTGCGGTAAATGCCGGTGTTGCGCTGACCTTGCGAACCCCGCGCTTTGCCCATTCCGGCATTGTCGAAGCGCCCCGCGAACTTGGCTTGCCGCCGGTTCCGATGGCTGAGTTCGCGATCCGCCTGCGCGCCGGTGCCGATGCGCCCGCGGGCGATCTGGCTACGCTGCTCGGCGGTAGCCTCGCTTTGTCCGGACCGCTTGGTTGATTTGACTAGGCGCGAAGTTCCGTCGCCGGTCTATTGGCTGGAAAGCCGACTTGCGGTCGACCCGTCTGTTGCAAAGCAAAAGCTGTCGCAAAGAAAAAGCCGACCTTGCGGTCGGCTTGGAGTAGGACGGGCCGAGGGGTTTGGGG